>PEBX01000088.1 GCA_003050645.1 Candidatus Carbonibacillus altaicus | reverse complement strand
TTGAAAAGCAGGATACGAGAGAACGCAATGCGATTGAAGGAAAGTTTGGCGAGGGCAAGCGCTTTTATGGGCTTGGCCTGGTTCGCACACGCCTTCAAAGAACGAGTGAAACCGTCATCGCGCTCACGCTTTTGGTGATGAACCTGGAGAGGCGACTTCGCCTTCTTTTGTACGCATTTTTAAGATTGTTCTTCAGGCTAGCTCCACCTGTTCAAATAACGACATCATGATTCGTTCAGCAGTCCCTAATTAAGGAAGGGGATGACATTATGAAAAAATTATGGGGATATAAATTGACATTATTCCTGACCATCATTGCGGTATTGGCGGCGGGGTGTTCCCCCAATAATCCCAATAACGGTGAAACTAATGCTCCAAGCGAACCAACTCATAATCCGTTTGAGGCGAACGAACAGGATACCTTGATTTTGGGCAGTATTGCCCATGGGTTTGCCAATCCCCAGCTTGATGAAAAGGGAAGAATACTTCCCCTGCAATATAATGGGGGTGAATTGAAAATCAATTATATCGTACGCGCTTCCGGAAAAGCCAAAAATGTCGGCTTTCTAGTTTTTGTTGACGGGATACCGCAGCCCTATAAATTTAATACAACTGAAGCGCCTTATGAATATATGCACATCTTTGATCTGGAGGGGGATGATCAGGACACGCCATTTACCTTCGTGTTTACCCCGATCACAGGCAAGAAGGGGGATACCCTTCATCT
Organism: Candidatus Carbonibacillus altaicus; assembly: GCA_003050645.1. Classification (GTDB taxonomy): domain Bacteria; phylum Bacillota; class Bacilli; order Thermicanales; family DSM-22653; genus Carbonibacillus; species Carbonibacillus altaicus. The sequence continues at coordinate 7,950 of PEBX01000088.1, read as the reverse complement.
CAGTATCGCCAGCGTATATAACCCGGCCTTTATCCCGGACATGAAGGAAACGGATTCCTACGGAGGCTACCAAACGACGTTGGAATCGGGCAGATCATTGATCTTTACACAAGACGCCGATGCGCTGGATTCTTCCTCTATCCCGTGGCAAGAGGTTTTAAGCAATGTACGCCTGTCAACCAAGCCGGTGACGAAGGAACTGCTGGAGAGGCATAGTGGCTTTGAGACGGTGGATATGGAAGCGTTGGACAAAAAGGTGTATAGCGAATTGCATGTAGACGGCGCTGTGCGTCAGGACAACTATCAGGTTAAGAAAAGCGGTACCCTTCACGTGACCTTTAACCTGTTCGGCCATCCCGGAATGCGGTACAGGAATACTTTCTATTTAAACCACAAAGCCTTGACCAGCAAAGACGGGACTTCCTTCGAAACCACGCTATCCAAGGGCAATGTGGCGGTTATCGACGCAGATATTGAGCTTGAGAACCTGGAGGATTTCAATACATTTTATGTGGTTTCCGTTCCCCTTAATGCGGACGATTTCCCTGATGATGTTGTTGTATTGGAAAAAACGCCTTCCTTGCTGCTTTATAAATTATCGGAGTGGAGATGACGATGAAGAAGAAGCGATTGCTCGTCGCATTGTGGTTATCGGTGATTTTACTAGCAGGATGCTCTGAAATCAATACTGGTGTAACGAAGCCGTCTGTAGACCCTGCAGTCACAGCCACTTCTCCAAACAACCAGGGGGCAGCAAAGGAGACAGCCGATCCAGATTCTCCGGCGGCACACGTGGTGGTGGATGCGAATTTCGAAAAGATACAGGGCCATATAAAGAACATCGATTATGCTGATGGAAATGAGATATTCATAGTGGCGGACAATCTGTACCTGTATAACCTGGATACGGGCCGTGTAACGGCCGAGATCTCGCAGGGGGCATTCGATCAGCAACGGTTTCAGGCGATTAAAAACGGATATGTGGCGGTCGAGGCAAAAATCAGTCCCGGCAACAGCAACGGCGGTTTGTTAACGACAGACGGCGGAATCGCGTACAACGCAATCTTTTATGACCGGGAGCTAAATAAAGAATCTGAATTTCATTTCAACACACTACTGAATGGGAATGAAACGATTTTGTCCTTGGAGGCCATTGCGTTTTCCGCTGATGGAACGCAAGCGGCTTATGCCACGAGTGACGGACTGTATCTGTACGATTTCAAAAAGAATCAAAAAACAACGGTTGTGGATTTGAAGAACGACGATTACGAGACGCGCTCCGGCGTCGTTGAGATTGAACAGATCGGGTTTACGAATGAGGACAAGACCCTTGCTTTTAAGGCACAAAGCTTTGATATCCCCGCCGTAATCGGCAAGCCCTCCTTTGATACCTGCGGAACGGTAAATTTGGACGGCAGCGGTTTGTCGAACCGAACATTTGATAACTATACGTGCAAGGAACTGACGGCTTACAATAAGCTTCTGCTCTTGGCTGAAGACTTTACGATGCCATCAGGAAGAATTCTCGTTATGGAGATTCCCGGTGGTAAAACGAAGCTTTATACCTTGATCGAGAAAAGAGAAAGCGGATTTATATCAGGTTCCGACACGGGACGCTATTTCGCAACCTCGCTTTCAGATAAAACCGGTTGGAAAATTCGGGTGTATAACACGAACACAGGTAAGCTCGAAGCGGAACAACGAATTTCAAGTGACGGAGAGGCTCTTTATATGGCGAACGACCCGATTGTAAAAATTATGGATGACACGAGGACTTATATCGTGCTGGTAGGCGCAAAACAAGCCGGGATTGAAACAAAGGTCGTGGTAGGGCAGTTTTAAAAGGAGGGGCGGTCTGTGAAAGTAACATTCAAAGAGATTTCCAAGCAGTTTAAGGGAAAGTATGCGTTGCAAGATTTCTCTGCAGAACTGGAAAACGGGATTTATGGACTCTTAGGGACAAACGGAGCGGGGAAAACAACACTGATTAAGATTTTTGTCGGTATTTTGCGAAGCGATAAAGGGCAAGTATTCATTAATGATGTGGATGCGCGAAGCTTGGGTGTTCACTTTTTATCCCATATTGGGTACTTGCCGCAGTTTCCGCAATTTTATAAGAACTTCGAGGTGATGGATTTCTTAAGATATATGTCTGTATTAAAAGAGATTCCCAAACCGCAAGGGGAAAAAAGAGCTAAGGAACTGCTGGAGATTGTCAATCTGAGCAACGCCGCTGGCAAAAAGATCGGAGCCTTGTCCGGCGGGATGCGCCAGCGCCTCGGCATTGCCCAAGCCATGCTGAACAATCCCGACATCTTGATTCTGGATGAACCGACTGCGGGGCTTGACCCGCAGGAACGAATCCGGTTTCGCAATCTGATTACCAAGTTTTCCGAGAATCGGATTGTCCTGCTCGCCACACACATTGTTTCCGATATCGAATTTATCGCCAACCAGGTCATTTTGCTGAAAGACGGAAGGCTCCTGAAGCAGGATACGCCGCAAGCCCTCGTAGACGGTTTGAAGGGAAAGGTATGGTCGGTAACGACGACGGATGAAACGATGGATGAGAAGTTGCATCGACTCAAAATAAGCAATATGATGCGGAGCCAGGATGACATCCATTTGAGGGTCATTGATGATGAAAAACCGGACGAGCATGCCGTGAACGTACAGGCCAATCTGGAGGATGTTTTCCTGTACTATTTCGGAGAGGGCGAAAAATGGTAAAGTTAATAGGCTATGAATGGCGCAAACATTTTCTGAAAAAATCCATAATCGCGGCGATGCTTCTTTTTTCTGCGTTGAATGTCGCGAAAATATACAGCGTTCATGAGGGAAGTTCTCTGCTCTCTAAAAACGTTACTGGCCCTGCGTGGAAGGAACTGTATTGGAAAATGTATGAGGAATTCAGCGGTACAATCACAGATGAAAAAATCGAGAAGCTCATGGCCATTTATCGGCCGCTTGAAAAACAGACAGCCGATCTTACGGCAAGCACAACCTATCGCACCTCGAATACCTACTTGACAAATGTCTACGAGGATTGGAATTTCTTCCGTTTCAATTATGTGAATCCAATGAAATATGCTTACGATTACAAGGCGTATGCTCATGGTGTAGTGACAGCGGCTAAGGATAACATGGGTTTCTATGAATCTATCGGCAATTCCTACGAATACCAGAAGAATGCTGCCATCGCGAAGCTATTTCAGGGACGATCGATAACGAGCTTCTCCTATACGGAGATGTACAAATACTATGTTCAGTACGACTTTTCGGCGTTCCTTGCGCTGTTAATTTGTCTGTATGGTTTAATGAGCGTGTTTCTGTCCGAGAAGGAAACGGAGATGGATACCCTGCTCCTAACCACCAAAGCGGGAGGAGTCAAAACGGTTTGGGCAAAGCTCATGGCCTCCGTCCTGTTTGTCGTCGGCGTCTGCTTCTGGTTTTGGATTGTTGATTTTGTGTCTTTTTCCGTCCTATTCGGCTCTTGGGACGCGGCTTCCTCCCCCTTGTACGTTCTGGAAGATTTCATCCATGCCTCGCTGAACGTGAGCCTGGGACAATACGCCGTGCTGTCCGCGCTGGTGAAAACGGCGGGAATGCTCGTGTTTGCTCTGGCGTTCCTGCTGATATCCTGCCTGTTCCGAAATGCTTTAATCCCTTTTATTGCCGGCTTGTTCACAGCGTTTGGTTGCATTTATCTGGAGGAAGCTTACATGGGCTCCGGGCGCGTTCTGCTGAAAATCATCAACCCGTTTGTGCTGGTTGTAAACAGGGAACTGTTTCGTAAAGCGGAGTTTGTTCCACTGATGGGTTATCCGCTGCCAAGCTATATCGCCGCCCTCTTGTTCGCGGTCGCCTGGGGAGTTATACTTCTTTGCGCCATTATGATTGTTGTGAGGAAGAATGCTTTGCGGAAAGGGGGGAGAAAAGCATGTCGTTATGGATGTATGAGATGAAAAAGATGTTCCTCCTTCAGAAGGGCTTGCTATTCATTGGTCTATATTTCGTCTTGAACCTGGCGTCCATGATGGTTCTGGATAAGCCCGCGAACCCAGACATCGAGATGAATGCCTCGCAGTATTTGGCCTACCTGAATCAAGTTCAGGGCCCATACTCGGAGGAAACCGAGCGGTTCTTTTCGGATGAAGCCGCCAAGATTTCGAGCGCAAAGGTCGCACTGCAAAAAGTGACTGACGATTATTATGACGGGAACTTGGAGGAGCAGGAATTTCTGGCCGCGTCTGGCCCGCTAGAGAACATCCTGCAAAACGAAAAGGGATTTCAGCTGATTTATGACCAATATACCTATATTCGCGAAAATCCAGCCAACCGCTATTTTCTGTATACAAATGGCTGGGATGGGTTGTTATCCAATGATAGTCTGGATTTCTTGTGGCTGTTATTGCTTCTTCTCCTTATTGCTCCGGTGTTTGGTTTCGAGTACGAAAGCAGGATGGACGCCCTCCTCCTCACCGTAAAAAAAGGGACAAGGCATCACGCGATCTACAAGATCGGCTTGGCGCTTCTGACGGTTGCCGTACTTTGCCTGTTGAATGCCGGTTTGCGGTACGGCTTCTACCAGTTTAAGTACGGCTTGGAGAATGGCCATTATCCGTTGCAAAGCCTGTCCTATTTTGGAACATCCACCAAGAACAGTACATTGTTTGAAGCCTTTCTGTGGGTAACGGCAGGAAAGCTGTTCGGCAGCCTGTGCTTTGCCATTCTGATCCTGTTTGCTTCGGTGTGGCTGAAGAAGTATGCCGCTACTCTATTTTCCAGTACGGCCGTGATCCTGCTCCCCTACTATGGAATGCACTTAGAATCTTCCAAATATTTCCTGCCGGGGCCACTCGGGTTTATGATATCGACCGGCTTTCTTAGAGGGAACGAATACAAGCGCAACCCGTTCAAGGATCAGCTGGATGTGGTCTTTCGGGAAGTCTCCCTTTCGGCATTGAGTATTGTGTTTGCAGTTACGCTCTGTCTCAGCATCGCCATGCTGGTCATGATCTTGATCCGGCGCACAAATGTGTGGAGCGCAGGGAAACGAAAGCTTTGGCGGAGGGCGTCTCGTCTGATGCTTATCTTTTGCATGGCGATGTTCGTGCTTTCCGGCTGTACCTCTTCCGGGAGAACGGGGACAAGCGATATTTACAACTACTCCTCCAGGCAGTCCTTTGAGAATGAGCGCTATCGCTTTTATGTGGATCAAACGGACCTGAAGAATATCCGGATCGTATTCGAGGATAAGAAAACTGGCGATAAAGGCAACTTTGTCCGTAATCCCATGCCCTCCTTAACCCGAGTGGAGAATAATATATATGGGAACGGCATGCATGTCTACTACATGAAATATGATTTTGACAAATCAGGATTCAAAGAAAATATAAACCGGTTTTCCGTTATCGAAGTGGATACAACAAATTTTCAGGAAAGGATTGTTTTCGAAAAGAAGTTAGGCACGGGAAAGAGCACTATTTTAGGGCTTGTGAAAGCGAGTGATCAGGACTGGAAATTTTTTACCGCCATCGACTCTTTCTTTCTGGATGAACACAGCTTTTACTTCATCGGCCAGGGCGAGATTAGGCGAGTCGATCGATTAACCGGAGATATGCGTGTCATCCTTCGAATTCCGGTATTAAGAAGCGTCGCTTTTGACGGCCGAACGATCTATTATATCAATGAGAAATCTCAAGTGGTCAAGTATGATACGAAGACGGATTCCGAGACGGTTATTCCCGATCTGATTACGCGGGACTTTGTTTTGACAGATACCGAGTTGCTTTTTTTGAATCGGAAGGATCAGCAAAAAATCTATGCTCTGGATTTGCGTGATTCTACATTCCGCAAGATAACGGATGTGCCAGTGCAGAGTATTCATTGTGATGGGCAATCGATCTTCTACGTGAATAAGGAGGATCTTAAACAATATCGAATAGATAGGGACGGCCAAAATGATACTCTTATTCAGAATTAGCCCTGCGAAAATCCCGCATAAAACAATAGGTGGGAAACAACAAGAAAAACCGCAAAAACATAATGTTTAAGCGGCAGTAGGAAAGAAGGTTATACTTTGGGTTCACATGTGATAAGAAGGCGGCCATTCGTTCCTATTATCTTATTCGCTTTGTTGATTATTGCCGCGAATCATCTTTTTTTCGGGGAGCGGCACGATAGCGCCACACAGCTTGATATAAGCGATGATATCGATAAAACGGCTCGTCCGATAGTTCCAGTTGAGCCTGAATATATGGTTGTCATTGATCCTGGACACGGTGGCAGAGATATAGGTGCGGAAGGTGCCAAAGGAAGGGGATGACATTATGAAAAAATTATGGGGATATAAATTGACATTATTCCTGACCATCATTGCGATATTGGCGGCGGGGTGTTCCCCCAATAATCCCAATAACGTTGAAACTAATGCTCCAAGCGAACCAACTCATAATCCGTTTGAATCGAACGAAGAGGAGAATAGAGATATAAAAGTAAGTACACAATCTGAAATATCGTTAAATGCTAATAAAATAGTAGTAACTATTAAAAATATAGGATTAGATAATGTGAGTTTTGGGCTAGAATATGAAATACAAATTTTGAATAACGGAAGATGGGAATTTTTTTATAAAGATGAAACTGTAGATAGTATTGGAATTTATCTTGAAAAAGGCGAAAGTTATGATCAAATAATAAATTTGAACGAGAATATTAATTGGGATATTGACGGGACTTATAGAATAATAAAAAAAATTAATGAAAAGCAATATATATCGAATGAATTTAACCTGATTCCGTGATCAAACTACAAAAACACATGCTTTATGTTGTTGATTGCCGCTAAAATCGTTCTCCTGGCGACTTACGACGCCGGCCCATGGGCTATGTTTGCCAAACACAAATTTAAACCGTCTAGCATGACGAACCACCCGAACGGCAATGGTGATCATATTTTGAATGACGCTTTTGATGCGCCACCGGTGAACGTGTTTGCGAAGCGGCGCACCGCCTATGCGCAAGCACACCTCGCCGATGATGCGTAACAGGTTGTATGCAAGCAGGCCAAGGTGCAACACCAGATCATTCGTCTGAAATTTCCCGGACGGTAACCGTTCTAAGCCTAGGTCCGACTTGATAACACTCAAGAAACTGTTCGCTGGTGGCGTGCTCGCGGTACAGTTCGACTACCCGCCACGGATCCCCCTCTAGACTCGTCCAGTAGACGTTCACTTCAATATCCGGCAGAGTAAGATTTGCCCATGCCGGACCACCCACCGATGAATGACGTGAAAGACTTACCGAAGCGGCGCTGAAAAGCTCGGTTTTTCTACTTCACGAACGCCAATGGTCGCCTTTTTCCCTGGCAGAGCATGCCGACGTAACTTTTTACGACGTCGGTATGAGAGAAAGTGGGATGCTCGTTTTCGCGAAGGCGTATACGATTCAGTTCGGAGAATACGCGAGAGACTTCTAACAGTGCACCGACAACGGCGAGCCCTGTGTGCGATAAGAATGAGGTCATCGGAGAACTCAAACTGAATATTGGGCATGATCACCCTGCAGGTGAAAGTGGATTGATCTCATATTTCGACGTAAAGCCATAAATTCCGCAGGTCTTCGTCAAAGTCGCATTTAATGAATAGCCTGTAGAGACTTAAAATGCAATTTTACGTTAACACTTAACAGATACATGTCATTGATTAAAATTGAGCATAGTCTAACAGACCGCACTCCGAGCGGTCGTGTTGAAAATCATGATGCTTTACAGGATCGTTTACAGTCCCACTAACTGAAGCGCTCTTTCCGGATTTCGGTCCAACGAACGGAGTGCTTGAGCGATGTTATTCATGTTGTGCAGTCGAAACAAGCTAATCGCCAAATTGCGAAGTGTAGCTATCGTACGTGGGCCTTGTCCTGTGCGAATTTGCGACCGATCTTCATCAA
>PEBX01000087.1 GCA_003050645.1 Candidatus Carbonibacillus altaicus | reverse complement strand
ATCGCCTAACTGAACATCGAACCGTGGGGCACACGGGGATAGCTCGGTCCATTTCCCATCATGAGATGGGATTACCCGAGAAGCCCCCACCTCTAAGCGAAAGCGAAAGGTGGTGGGAGTATGTCACATTTTTATACATTCACCTGCCATACGATGTGTCGTGTGACTGCATCCTGCTACACTCTTAGCCAGCGCAGACTAACCCGCTGCACACCTTCGACGATCGCAAACAGCACCAGACTGAGCACCACTATGACGGCAATGGCCGCGAAGAGTCGATCGGTTAAAAAAGATTTGGCCGTACGCACCAGATATATACCGAGACCAGCACGCGCCCCCAGCCACTCGCCGATGACCGCACCCATCACACTGTACGTAGCAGCAATTTTGAGACCCGAAAAAAACTGCGGTAGTGCAGAGGGCCAGCGTGCATAGATAAAAATGTGCCAGGGACGCGCCCCCATCGTTTTAAGCAGGCGAACCTTTTGCTGGTCCACGCTGCGATAGCCTTCCGCCAGGCTCACCGTCAGCGGAAAAAACGTCACCAAAAGCACGACTAAAATCTTCGGCAGCGTCCCGTAGCCGAACCAGACCACGACAAGCGGTGCCACAGCGATAATCGGCACCGTCTGAGAGATAACAAATAAAGGATAAAACGTCGCCCGAAGCAGCGGAAGACGATCGATTATCGTGGCGATCACAATCGAGAGAACGATCGAAAGAGAAAAACCGCTCACCGCCTCAACGAGTGTCACCTGGCTGTGGGCAAGAAGCGTCTGACGGTCGCTTATGAGCGCTTGCACGACGGCACTCGGCGCTGGTAAAATCCATGGCGGCACTTTAAAAATCCGTATCATCCCTTCCCACAGAAGAAGGAACCCAAACACGGACAAAGCGCCCGGGACGACTTCTCGCCAATCTACCTTGCGCCAAAATGACTGCCAAAATGATTTCACCCGTCACCCCCCTCCTTAGAGCAGCATCACATGGTGTGCTGCCGTTTCCATATCGCGCATGATACGATTGAGTCGCGAGCGTTCATCCAGCGCACGCATGCCGAGATAAGGGAAAACTTCCCACGCCTTTTGTCGAAGCGTCCGAACTGCATGCCGCACCGTCCAGGAGAACATCCCTACAACTTGTTCCGCATCTTCACGACTATTGAGCGTGTCTTCACGGCCAAAGTCATCGTCCCTAGCGATATAGTCGGACCCACCACCATTTTTTTCTGCGCCTCTCCCGACATAACCTCTACCACTGCTCTCCTCCGCCCCGCTCCCGATATAACCTGTAGCATTGCTCTTCTCCGCACCACCACTACCCGGTATAGTATCCTTTCCACTTGTCTCATCGCCTCTGACGTTCCACGCCTTTGCCGTCTCATGCGCCGAGGGCACTATCACAAACTGTTCCCAAAGCTCCCTTACGGATTGTAAAAAAATAAGTTTCATATGTCGCGCCGAGGAGACCGCATCTTGTAACGCCGCATGCCTATGCACTTCTTCCCCGGACAACGTTTTTTCCGTCAAAAGACGTGAGATCTCTTCTGCCAAAGCCTGGGCGAGACCGATCACCACCGCACCGATCGACGCTTCGGCAAAGGAGACGAAAGGCACACGGATCAAGGGTTCTGCATACAGCGTGCTGATCGTATCTCCCACGACAAACGAGCGTTCCTGTGGGACAAAAACGTCCCGTACGATCATGGCTTCGCTGGACGTTCCGCGCATGCCCACCCCCTGCCAGTCGGAAAACGTTTCGACCGCTTCCCGCGTAAAAGCAAACGCCCGAATCGCCGTCTGACCCTGCATTTCCTCTTGAAGCTCTCTGAGGAGCGCATGAAACGATGTAAAGTTACCCTCGCGCACCGATTTCGACGTATTCAAAACCGCATCCCCGCGCAGTGCCACATCATCCCGCCGTATGGCGGAAAACACTTCCTTCAGTTTTAAGATGCGCACTTCTACGTCCGGAATGCCTTCAAGTAAAAAAGCATTTGCAGTAAAGGTCGTCGCGTACTGTGCCCCACTCGCATATCGCCAGTAACCGCTGACACGGTAGCCGCCGGGGACGGGATAGGCAAAGCCACCCACATAACCCGAACCGGCAATAACCGCATGCTGTGGTGAAAAAATCGCTTCAGCGACCGACGGTGTAAAAGACGGTACAAAATAGCCTCCGCCGGAACCAATCTGGACCTGCCAAGCCACGCTTCCGTCTGCTTCGGCAACAAGCATCACTAGCCGGAGCGCCTCTTCAAGCGTCAAGGCATGTCCGCCCAGTGCTTTGGGGACGAAAAGTTTAAAAAGCCCGTGTTCGATCAGCCACGCCAGCACATCATCGGGAAGTCGCCCTGTCCTATCGATCTCATCTGAGCGCATCTTAAGCCAGGTAAGATTCTCTGAGATGTTTTTTTTAAGCTGGCCGTACGTCATCTCCGTCGCCTCATTTCCTTTTTATATCTTTTTATTTATATCTTTTTATTTATATCTTATTATCTCGTTATGCACCCGGCATTATCCCGCTTTTCATCATCATCTTAACGCGCATCACTGCAAGACGTTTAACGTGCATCACCGCAAGACGTCCACGCTCACTTCGTTACCGTCTCTTCACGTGTGATCGTTCTGTCCGCGCATCACTGCCAGGCATCTAGTTCACGGTCGTCTTTCATCGCTTAAGCAAAAGAAGATACAAAAAACCCTCTCCCAGTCAGAGAGGGTGCAGTCACACGATGACATAAGCCAAAGTATAACGGATGCTTCACCGCTCCCTCCGCTGGCTTTAACCAGATCAGGTTCCTACGGTCCGCGAAAGTATCGCGCTCTCAGCCGCCACAAGCAGCTCCCGTGCGGTCATACAAATAAAGTCAACTATGTCGAGTATATCGAACGTGGAATTGTTTGTAGTTAGAAAAACGTGTATGTTATAAGTATATCACAATGAACCTAAAAATGCTATGCCTCTAAAATGTATAAAAATACGCGACCATAGCGTGCTTCTTTTCAGTCGACCCGCGTTCATATCAATTGGATGATCGTTCATATAAATTCATATAAAATCGAACAAAGGAGCCATGCCCTTCATGTGCGGACGTTTCGTACTGACTGCAGACGTGCCGGAACTAATGAGACGTTACCAGATGAAAGAAACCTATTTTAAAGAGGGTACGTCATCAGACGAGGAGGCCCCGCCGCCCCGTTACAATATTGCTCCGACTCACTGCATCTTCACCGTGGCCGTCGACAAAACCGGTGCGCGGCGGCTGGGGCGGGTGCGTTGGGGCATCCGCCTCCCTTGGCGTAAAGAAAAGCTTCTTATCAATATCCGCCTAGAAACGGCGCTTACCACCCCTTATTTTCAAAAGCTTTTAAGCACGCGCCGCGTCATCGTCCCTATGCAGGCATTTTATGAATGGAAAAAAGGGACACACCCTTCGCAACCGTACCTTATCCGGGTAGCGGATACAGCGGATACAGACATTTTTTCCGTCGGCGCCTTGTGGACCAAAAACGAGGAAGGCGAGACGCAATTAGCGCTTCTCACGAAACCGGCCGAAAACGGCTTGGATACCCTTCATCCGCGCATGCCACTTCTCCTCCCTCACGATAAAGAAAAAATCTGGCTGGATCGCACGATAACAGACGTTGACGCCTTCCGGTCGCTTTTACATGTTGCTCCAGCCGACATCACCTTTTATCCAGTCAGCACGCGCGTCAATACAAGCACGATCGATGAGCCTGAGCTCATCTTACCCCTATCGGACGAAACGGTTTAATATTTATTGTGGATCACTTGGACCGCGCGCTTTGAGCACGTGTACGGGAAGCCCCACCCCAACTTCGGCGGCCTCCATAATCATTTCGCTTAATGTCGGATGGGCATGAATGGTGAGCGCTAGATCCATAAGTGTCGCACCCATCTCGATGGCAAGCGTCAGTTCACCGATGAGCTCGGATGCTCCAGCGCCGACGACCGTCGCTCCCAGCAAGATTTCGTCCTCTTCCGTAAAGACGAGGCGGACAAATCCTTCCTGCGCCCCTTGCGTGAGCGCGCGCCCATTTGCAGCATACGGGAAGGAAGCGACTTTGACGTTCTCACCCGCCGTTTCCGCATCCCGTGCGCTCATCCCGACCGTAGCAATCTCCGGATCGCTGTAGACGACGGCGGGGATGGCCCGATACTGAACGTAAGCGCGCCTTCCGGCGATCACCTCGGCCGCAATTTTTCCTTCATACGATGCTTTGTGTGCAAGCGCCGGGCCGGGTACGATATCACCGATAGCGTAGATCCCCTCCACATTCGTCTTAAGCTGGTCATCGACGGGGATGAAACCGCGTTCATCGACGTTGACACCGGCCGCATCGAGACCCAGCCCATCCGTATTGGGACGCCTGCCCACCGTTACCAGCACGTAATCCGCGCTGATCGAGACTTCTTTTTCACCTTCGCTTCCGGCACCTTCGTTTTCTAAGGTATACGTAATGGTTACCTCTTTTCCATCTTGCACAGCCGAGCGCACCTTGACGCCTTCCAGCACCGTTACACCGTCTTTTTTAAGCCGCCGTTTTAAGAGTCTGACCACATCGTCCTCATACGACGGTAAAATGTGCGGCGCCCCTTCCAAGATCGTCACCTTACTCCCCAGCTTAGAAAACATCTGCCCGAGTTCAACCCCTATGTAACCACCGCCGACTACGACGAGGCGTTCGGGAAGTTCGTTCAAATTAAGGGCTTCCGTCGAAGAAAGGATGCGCCCGCCAAAGGGAAGCGCCGAAAGTTCAATCGGCCGTGAACCGGTAGCGATGATCGCAGACTGAAAACGGTAACGGGTGAACTCGGATCCTTCATACACTCGCACTTCATTCGGCCCGACAAAAAACGCTTCACCTTGAATGATCTCTACCCCGCGCCCCCGCAAAAGTTTTTCCACACCGCCCGTCAACGTCTGCACCCGGCTCTCTTTCCACGCTTGCAAGCGGGAAAGATCGAGCTTGAGTCCATCGACGAGAAAACCCATCGCCTCGCCGTCGCGCGCGCTTTGAAACTGGTGCGCTGCGGTAATGAGCGCCTTGCTCGGAATACAGCCGCGATTGAGACACACGCCACCTAGTTCAGCGCGCTCCACGAGATGCACAGCACGCCCTAAATCTTGAGCCCGGATCGCCGCTACATACCCCCCCGGACCGGCCCCAATGACGAGCACATCGACATCAATCGTCGTCTCACCTACGACCACGTCTTCCACCTTCTTTCACCGTATAAACATCGCATAAACATAGATGAACACAGTAAGAACGCAGCATGAACACAGCATGAAAATCGTTTGGCAATGTCATATAACCATCATCCCAAAAAACGCGACGGTATGCAAGCAACAACCGCTTCCAAGCGAACGAAACATCTCAACGCTTTTCGTCCACTACCGTCTCGCAAGCTACCGCTAGCTCTCCATCAACATCGTCAGGGGATCGGCCAGCATGCGCTTGATATGATTTAAAAACGCCTGCCCCAGGGCACCGTCGACAACACGGTGATCAAAACTGAGCGAAAGCGGCAGCACCTGACCAACAGATAGGGCGTGGTCTATGACGATCGGCGCTTCTTTGATCCGCCCCACCCCGAGAATGGCAACCTGTGGATGGTTGATGATCGGTGTAAAAAACGATCCGCCCTCAGAACCGATGTTACTGATAGAAAACGTACCGTCTTTGAACTCATCCGCTTTCAACTTCCCTTCCCGTGCCCGCTTGATGAGATCTTGCAACACCCTAGCCATCTCCCATATGCTAAGACGCTCAACATCCCGCACAACCGGCACGACAAGACCACGCGGTGCATCAACAGCTACGCCGAGGCGTATATCCGCGTAGGTGACGATCTCTTGCCGCTCATCATCGAGCATGGCGTTTAAGTACGGGTGAGCTTTTAACGCACCCGCCACCGCCTTCATGATAAAAGGAAGATAGGTAAGCTTAACGGCACGCTTTTCTGCTTCTTCTTTAAACCGTGCGCGAAGACCGATGAGCGCCGATACGTCCACATCATCCATAAGCGTCACATGAGGTGCCGTCTGCACGGAACGCACCATGGCCTGTGCGATCAAGCGGCGCGTTCCGATGAGCGGCTCCCGCGAATGTTCACGCAATCTGGAAGGTGCCGCCTCCTCCCGCCGCTCGTCTTGAACTTCCTCTGAAACAGCTTCCTCTGAAGCTTTTTCGCTTCCTGCAGCATGCGCCGCACGAAGCGTTTCTGCTTTCTGCCTTTCAACTAAAACCATTTCGACATCTTTCCGTAAAATCCTGCCGTGCGGTCCACTTCCTCGAACGTCTTTTAAATCAACACCCTGTTCCCGGGCAAACTTTCGCACCGAGGGCATGGCCAAAACGCGCTTATCATCTTTTTTTGCACTGGCTTTCTGATCTTTGATTGTCTGCTCAACCGCTTGGGACAGCTCATCTTGTAACGTCGCATCAGCGTTCGATTCTGCCACCTCAAGCTCCACGAGCGGTTCCCCGACTGTCACCGTCTCCCCTTCTCGGACAAAGTGCGTAAGAACCTTCCCGGCATACGGCGACGGTATTTCCACGACTGCTTTGTCGTTTTGTACCTCTACAAGCGGTGTATCTTCCTCGACAGTGTCACCAACCTGAACGAGCCATTTGACAATCTCGCCCTCATGAATTCCTTCACCGAGTTCTGGCAAAGGAAACTTTACCCGTCCCATGGGTTCACCTTCCTTTAAAAAATCTCCTTTTTAGACCCAAACCTCTTCTATCGCCTTTATGACCTGCTCTTTTGACGGTAACCAATCATCCTCAATCATGTTAAACGCATACGGCGTGTGCGGTGGAGCCACCCGCAAAACCGGTGATTCCAGTTCGTAGATCGCCTCTTCCATCAACCGCGCCATCACTTCGGCGGCTATACCGGCCTGTCTCGGTGCTTCCTGCAATACAATGGCGCGGCCCGTCTTTTTCACCGAACGGCTGATGCGCTCCATATCGAGCGGTACGATCGTCCGTAGATCGATCACCTCGACCGAACGATCGAGCTTTTCCGCCGCCTCTTCTGCTGCTTTCAGTGCCAGCTTAACCATTGCTCCGTATGTGATGATCGTCACATCTTCTCCTTCCCGGACGACTTTGGCCTCTCCCAACGGCACTTCGTACCGTCCCTCCGGCACTTCCTGCTTCACGGAACGATACAACTTCATATGTTCGAGAAAAACGACGGGATTGTCATTATCGATGGCGCTTAACAAAAGACCTTTCGCATCATACGGATTAGAGGGGATGGCGACGAAAAGACCGGGCGTTTGTGCCAGTAGCCCTTCAAAACTGTCCGCATGCAGCTCCGGTGCCTTCACCCCGCCGCCAAACGGGGAACGAATGACGATCGGTGCACCGTAACGCGCACGATAGCGATAGTGCGTGCGGGCGATCTGATTGGCCAGCTCATCGAACATTTCAAAAATAAAACCAAAAAATTGTATTTCTGCCACTGGTCGAAAACCCGTGTATGCAAGACCCAAAGCCAACCCTCCGATGGCTGACTCGGCAAGCGGTGTATCAAAAACGCGTTCTTTCCCAAATCGTTCCTGCAATCCCTCTGTCACCCGAAACACGCCACCATTTTTACCGACATCTTCACCGAAAACAAGCACCCTCTCATCGTCTTCCAAGGCAAGCGCCAAAGCGTCGTGGATGGCTTTCACCATCGTCATCTGGGGCATATCTTCAAACCTCCTCCCATCCATCATCGACTCAAAACCGTTTTATCAACGCTTAACACCAACGCATAACATTAACACGTATCCTGAAATAAGTTGCGGCATTTCATCCTTCTGCTGGTACCGCCCCCGCGTCATGGAGATCTATCCTCAGATCCCATCCAAAAATGAGATACCATCCAGCGATGAGACGTGAAAACATTTATCGATATACCGACGCCACCAGCGTCTCTACCGTCATCTTCGGTGCTGCCTCGGCCTTTGCCAGCGCCTGCGCGATCGCTTCTTTGCTCTCCTCAATCACTTCTTTTTCCTTTTTTTCATCCCATAGACCTTGTTCCGTAAGAAACGTTCGAAAACGCAACAAAGGATCGCGTTGTTCCCACTCTGATAGTTCCCGTGCTTCTCGATAGCGTGTCGGATCATCACCGGACATCGTATGCGGGCCATATCGGTACATCACCGCCTCGATAAGCACCGGACCTGCGCCACCGCGAGCCAACTTCAACGCTTCACGCACGGCACGTACGACTGCGAGCACATCCATGCCATCGATGCGCCTTCCCGGAATGCCGAAGGCGATAGCTTTTTGGGCCAGCGTCTTCGCTTTGGTTTGCTCGGAGACGGGCACCGAAATGGCATAACCGTTGTTTTGCACGATCACGATGAGCGGCGCATCATAGACGGCTGCCGTATTCAGCCCTTCATAAAAATCACCTTGTGACGTTCCGCCGTCCCCGATAAAGGCGACCGCCACCCCTTCGTCCTGACGCAGTTTCAACCCCAGCGCAATCCCCGCCGCCTGTACGATCTGTGCCCCGATGATAATTTGCGGGCCGAGCGCTCTCACCCCCTCCGGAATCGCAAAACCACCCTGATGTCCACGCGAAAATAAAAAGGCCTGCTCTAAGGGATAACCGCGAAAGATAAGCTGCGGCAAGTCGCGATAACTCGGGATGAGCCAGTCCGCATCTTCCATGGCATCGACACTTCCGACCATCGTCGCTTCCTGACCGGCGACCGGCGCATAAAAACCGAGCCGCCCCTGTTTGGCCAGACTCACAGCGCGTGTATCGAATATGCGCGTAAAAACCATCCGATGCATGATCCGTCGCAAATCATCTGCACTAAAATCGTTGATCATTTCACCCTCTTTAAGCTTACCTTCGGG
>PEBX01000086.1 GCA_003050645.1 Candidatus Carbonibacillus altaicus | reverse complement strand
ATATTTCTTAATCGCTTCGCTTGACACGTTTCCTGCCGTGGCGCTGAAATAGCTCCTTGTCCACATGGATGGCAATTTGAGAAGATGGGGGAATTCCTTTTTCTTCACACTTGGCATTGATGATTTCGTTGCACCTGTTGGCTACTTTGCCGGTTAATACTGGTCGGCGGCGTTTTGGCGTCCAGACCAAATGATACACGATTAAATGTACTCTGTGCTCGTCCCGTATGTAGTCCATGTTACCACCTGTGGATTTACCTGTTGATTTATTTGTCTACATTATAACATGATCTACACACATTACAATGATTTTTCCAGAAAAGATTCCGGTTAAAGCCGACGATAAACCCGCCTTTTTACTCGGGCTTAAGCCCGGTAACTTGCGGCGAGTTTAAGGCTCGGTCAAAGTTTATGAGAGACTTGGCAAGAAGATGGCGGCCCTCGCCGCTCAGAAACAACTGCTCCAGAGCGCTCCCAAAGACCGTGAAGCGTATCAGAAGCTCGGCCGCTTGCTCAAAGAGACCGGAGCGGAAGACAGCATCCGCGTCTATGTCAACGGAAAACCGCTCACTTTTGAAGTCACTCCGAAAATTGAAAACGGGCGTACGCTGGCACCTATTCGCGCCATCGCCGAGGCACTCGGTTTGACCGTTGACTGGAATGAAAAAACGCGTGAAGTGACACTTTCGAACGGTGATAAGACGGCAACTTTACAAATCGGCGAGCCAAAGGCCAATGTGGACGGACAAACCGTAACCCTCGACGTGCCGCCGACAGTCGAACAGGGACGCACCCTCGTTCCCCTTCGCTTTGTCTCTGAAGCGCTCGGTGCCGATGTCCAATGGGTTCCGGAAGGACAAGTCGTCGCGGTCACGACGCCGTAAGCCTTTTATGACGTTTACAAATGATGACGTTTAGCAAAAGCGCCCCTGCCAAAAACGGCAGGGGCGCTTTGAGTGGCTTATCGTCTTCAAACCAAACGCGAAGACCGAAGGGTTAGGCCATTCCGTCCTTCGCTTCGCTTGCGACCGAGAGCACCGTCCCTTCGCGGCTTCCCTTTTGAGCGGCGTTGTCCCGATGGCGGCCGTCGTCGGCCCCCTCCTCCCGGGCCACCACCTGACGCAGATAGGCGAGCACATCCTCCCGTAAGTCATCCCGCATCAAGGCAAATTCGATCGTCGTCTGAATGAAACCGAACTTTTCACCGACATCGTAACGCGTCCCTTCAAATTCATAGGCGTAAATCGCCTCATGCGCGTTGAGACGGGCCAGGGCGTCGGTGAGCTGGATCTCTCCCCCGGCGCCGGGCGGGAGGCTGTCCAGAATCTCAAAGATGCGGGGCGTGAGAATATAGCGACCCATGATGGCCAGATTAGACGGTGCTTCTTCCAGTTTTGGTTTTTCGACCATATGCTCAATCGTATAGACGCGCGGAGCGATCTCCTTGGCATCGACGATTCCGTAGCGATGCACCTCAGCATCCGAGACGCGTTTCACCCCGATGATCGACGCGCGATACCGTTCAAACTGTTCGATCATCTGCTGAAGGGCCGGCTTTTCCGAAACGACGATGTCATCACCTAGCAGAACGGCAAAAGGCTCGTCGCCTACGAATTTACGCGCCGACCAGATGGCGTGCCCCAAGCCCTTCGGTTCCTTTTGTCGGATGTAGTGAATATCCGCAAGACGCGAAGGTTTCAAAACTTCTTCCAAAAGATCGTCTTTTCCTTTCATGCGCAAGTTTTGCTCAAGCTCAGGAGAGTGGTCAAAGTGATCTTCAATGGCCCGTTTGCCTTTACCGGTAACGATGATAATATCTTCAATGCCGGATGCGACCGCTTCTTCGATGATATACTGAATTGTCGGCTTGTCCACAATCGGGAGCATCTCTTTGGGCATGGCTTTGGTCGCCGGGAGAAAACGCGTCCCCAAGCCCGCTGCCGGTATGATCGCTTTTTGGACCTGCAAATCATTCATCCTCTCTGTTTGCTTTCATAATCTTCCTTTTGTTCCATCAGGGCAAAGGACAAAACGCCTTCCGCGGCTACTTCTCCAGCGACGGTGGCCATGGCTTTCCCCCGCCCGAGCGCGGCTCTCATGCGCTCGATCGTAACCTTAAGAACGAGCGTGTCGCCGGGCCGCACCTGGCGGCGAAAACGGACGTCGTCGATACCGGTAAAAAAGGCAAGCTTCCCGCGGTGTTCGTCTTTCATCAGCAAGGCAAAGGCGCCTACCTGCGCCAGCGCTTCGATGATGAGCACCCCGGGCATCACCGGATAGTTTGGAAAATGGCCGACAAAGTGCGGTTCGTTCATCGTCACCTGCTTGAGACCTGTCGCCGTGATCCCCGGTTCAACGGCGGTAATCTTATCGATCAGTAAAAAAGGGGGGCGGTGCGGAATCACCTGCATAATCTCATCGATTGAATAGATCTTTGTCTCGGCCACCGGCACACCTCTATCCGTCATCTAAATAGTCCAGACACGCGAACGACGCTAAACATGGACAGCCAATCACTCCACACTCAATATCCCTACGTATGATCCTTATCCTGAAATAAGTATCCTGACATAGGATGCATCGTTTCATCCTTTGCTCGTGCCGCCCCGGCGGCAGCGTGGGGGGCTACGTATGACTCATCTGTGTTATTAACCGATCACAATCCGAATGACATGCCACCAAGACTGGGGGTTGAGCGCTTCTGCGAGCGTACCTTTGCCGAGCACGACATAACCGATGATCATTCCTACCCACAGTGAAAAAATAACTGTGACAATGAGGAGAAGAAGATAATGCTTCCACGTAAAACGTTTTTTGGAACGGCTTCCTTTCTTCGCGTTGTTTTGCCGTTTGTTTTGCTGGTTGTTCGGTAGAGTCGTCTCGGCGGCTCGCTCTGCCATGTTTATCCTCCTCGTGCTTAAACATTCTTTAAGTCAAGTTCGAGCGCATGATTCGTTTGATCGCTTCATGTGTCCGATCGCTTGATTCATTCAATCACTTCATGCGTCCGATCGCTTGATTCATTCAATCACTTCATGCGTCCGATCGCTTGATAGATTCGCTCTGCGGGTGTTGTTTTTACGATTGTGTGCCACTTTGCGTTACACGCTTACCGCTTTATGAGCTCCGGCGGCCGATCTCGTTCGCCAGTCCGGCCATCTGGTCGGCCATCTGCCAGTTACGGGCAAGCAGCTGGATATGACGTTCGTTTTCTAGAAGACGGGTCATCTCTACCGTGAGATCGACGGTCGAACGCTCCAGCGCACCCTGGATGAGCCGTGTACCGGAAGTCGTAAGGAGACCATTCGCATCGTTTAGCAGACGAACCCCGTTGATCTCACCGGGTAAAAGCTGAAATGCGTTATCCCCACGCGAGAGAAGTGCGTCCGGACGGGTAGGTTCGTAAAGGGCGATGGACTGACCCGTCGGATAGACTCTATCATCGGTCGCCTGTATCAAAACCTCGCTCTCTGGTGTGATGAGAATGGAGCGGGTCATGGAAAGCGGCACGACACCCCCGATCACCACCGGCTGATCATTCGTGTCCAGCACATACCGCCCACTTGCATCCACCAGATATAGACGCGGATCGCCTGCCGTCCCTTCTGCGGACCAGTGGAACGAACCGGCGCGTGTGTAGTAGACGTTGTCTTCCGCCTGACCGCCAGCTTGTTCGCCTCCTGTTAGCCATTCGCGTAACTTGAAGAAACCACGCCCCTCGAGGGCGAGGTGCGTAGGCGCTCCGGTCTCAACGATATTCCCTTGCGTTTCACTGATAAGCGGTGTCCCGCTGATGCGCGAACCACCACCTACGCGGATGTACTCCGGTGTTACCCGCCCGTTTTCTCCGGCCTGCTCACCGCCCGGTTGATTATTCAAAAGATCGTAATACACGTTACTAAACGTGATATCGCGTGCTTTGTAGCCGGGTGTATCGGTATTGGCTATATTATGCGCGGTCGTATCCAGCGCCTGGCGACTTGCTTGAAGCGCATGCCTAAGCTGAATCGAAATGCGTTCCACCGGTCGTCTCCCGCCTTTCCACTGCTCATAGCGTTATACTGGCATCCCTTGAACAGTCCATATTTTTAAGCTGCGCCTAACCTATATTCATCTCCCACTTTCACTTCGTTTACATTTGCATCGCGTAACAAGTGATGTTTTTATGAACAGAAAGAGGACGATTACAAAACGATCGTCTGTACTGTAGGCGCTTATACTTTCCCCACTTCATTGACCGCCCGGGACAGCGTCTGATCGATGGTGAGAAGTGCTCTTTGATTGGCTTCATAATAACGCAAGTTGGCCATGGCCCCTGTCATCTCCTGGATGAGATCGACGTTTGACGTCTCATAGGCTTGCTGCATGAGACCACCGCCAAGATCGAAGCGCGCATCAAACGGTGTCGCTTGACCCGGCGCGATCGCCATGCCGGCGCCCCCATTCGGGGCAACGAACACCGGCTGCATCCCATCTTCAGAAAACCTCCAGAGGTTTCCACCTTCTTTGGTAAGCCAATATACGTTCGGGACATCCCGGATCGGATCATTCTGCGGGGCCTCGCCGCGACGTTCCACAAAAGCAGCGAGCGCTAGTTGATATGTAGCCTCTGGTGGAAATGCCCCGGTATGATCGGAAGGTCCATCCGGCCTTAAAAGTGATAATCGACCGTCTGGAGAGAGCTGAGCGGTATAACGTACCTGCTCCGTCCCCTGAAGTGAGGGGCGAACGACTTGAATCGGCACCGGGCCGCCTGCATCGGCGCCCCCCCCACCCATCGTAAAACCTAACACCCGGTGGCCGTCCTGGGTGGCGAGATAACCGTCCGGATCGATGGTAAACCGACCGTCGCGCGTAAATAGGCGTCTTTCAGGATCATCTTTATCCTGTACGGTAAAAAAAAGACGGACGGGCGGCGATGCTTTCCCCTCCCCGTTGTACTGAGCTTCATATTCGGCTCTTAGGACTTCGGGTAAGCGCGCATCACCGACGAGCGCAAAATCGAGTTCGCGCTCGGTTTGAACGATAGAACCCGGAGAAAATACAGGGACGGCCTCATGCACATAGGCTCCCTGATATGTCTCACCTATAGGCGTTGATCGACCACCTTCCAGCCGGTACAAAAGCATCTCCGGAAAACCGCGCAAAAGTGCTTGCTCCGCTTTGTATCCGGGCGTTTCGGCATTGGCCATGTTTTCTCCCAACACTTCCTGCCGTCGCGATCCGGCTAGGACGCCCGAGGCTGCTATGTGTATGCCGCGGATCACCGCTTTCCCCCTCCTTATATATTGTATTATATACATGATACTTAGGCGTTTTTGCACTGACCGGCGTCTCTTAGACGTCCTTTTGACCGCGGTTCACGCATCCTGTTGACTATGATGAAAGCACCCTGCCGGCCGTGATTTCCATCCTACGACCTATCGCTTTCGACCTCTGGCCAGCGCGCGGGCGGAACGGTCGAGGTGATCCAGCATCATACCGGTTCCGTTTGCCACCGCACGCATCGGGTCTTCGCTCACCATGACGGCGACTTTGAGTTCCTCTGTCAACCGTTCGGCCATGCCGTGCAGGAGCGCACCGCCCCCTGTGAGTACGATCCCTTTATCCATAATATCGGCCGAAAGCTCGGGCGGGGTCCGCTCCAAAACGGAACGAGCCGCTGCAATGATCTCCCGTACGGGCTCGTCCAGCGCTTCTGCTATCTCATCGGAAGTAATCTCAACCGTCTCCGGAAGGCCGCTTACCATGTGACGGCCGCGCACTTCTATCTTATCCTGGCGTGATCCGGGTAGAACCGTACCGATTTGAATTTTTAAGTCTTCCGTTGTTCGTTCACCGATGAGCAAACGGTATTTACGTTTGACATAACTCATAATGGCCGTATCGAGCTTGTCCCCTGCAACTTTAATCGAAGTGGCGGTGACGATGTCGCCCATAGAGAGGACAGCCACATCGGTCGTTCCACCGCCAATATCGATAACCATATTGCCGCTCGGTTGGTAGATGTCAAGACCTGCACCGATCGCTGCGGCTTTCGGTTCTTGTTCGATAAATACATCGCGGGCGCCGCTTTTTTCTGCTGCTTCTCGAATCGCTTTTTGTTCCACGGTCGTAATACCAGAAGGGGCGCAGATGAGCACGCGCGGCCGTGCCATAAAACCGCGTAGACCGACTTTGTTTAAAAAGTATTTCAGCATCTGCTCGGTGACGTCGAAATCGGCGATCACCCCGTCTTTGAGCGGCCGCGTTGCGACGATATTGCCCGGCGTACGCCCGACCATTCTTCTTGCTTCTTCACCGACGGCAACGACAGTGCCACTTCCTTGTTCGATGGCCACCACCGAAGGTTCATCCAGCACCACACCTTTGCCGCGTACAAACACGAGTACATTTGCTGTTCCCAAATCGATGCCGATATCTTTTCCGAACATCCCGAGACAGATCCTCCCTGCTTTATGCAACGATTATCTATGATTATACCGCATAAGGATAGATGATGGCTAGTCGATGGGTGAGTTTTTAAGTAAGATGAGGCAGCAAGATGCTGGTATCACGGGCAGATGATCCGTATCCGTTCGATGGATGATGAAGGATGATGGATCCCGGGGGATTGTGTGCCATGTGGAAAGATGGGTCTGAATGGGGGCGGGGCTCAGAGTGCTTGAACAGCCTCTTCTTCATCATCTTCTGCTGCGGATAAGCGTTCTTCCCGGTATTTACGTCGAGTTGCTTCGCCGCCGCGTAGATGACGAATCTGTTTGTGATACTCTAAAATCTCGCGCACGGTTTCCGCCAGGTCTTGATCGATCTCCGGCAGGCGTTCTGTCAAATCTTTGTGAACTGTACTTTTGGAGACGTTAAAGACTTTGGCGATGGTGCGCACTGTCTGGCGCGTTTGGGTCAGATAAAGACCAATCCTGATGGCCCGCTCCTTGATGTGCTCATGCAAACCTCCTCGCCCTCCCCCGCTACATAACCTGATTTTGCTACATTATATGGAAAGGGGAAGAGGGTTATGCGCCTGTGTCAAGCCTTGACAAGCTTCATTTTTATAAATACAAAAAACCTTGTGCAGAAAGACCTGCACAAGGCGAGGTACCGTTTTTGCAATGTCACACTTTCGTGAACGTTGTTACGACGTACGCTTCTACATCCTACGTCAAGGTATGTTGGTTTTGATCTTGTTCACACATGGCTTCGTTCACCGATTAATTTAAGCTCGGCAACAGCGTGAGTGGGTTTACGGCCTGACCATCTTTTTGAAGTTCAAAATGGAGGTGTACGCCTAGATCTTGGTCAAAGGCGTTTTTTCCCGCCGTGCCCAGGCGCTGACCTTGTTTGACGACCATTCCCTCCGAGACGGAAAGATCAGTCAGACTTTCATAGACGCTCATCGTGCCGTCATCGTGCGCAATCCAGACGACGCCGCCGACAACCGGATCGACCTCGGCCCGCTCGACGGTACCGCTTTTAGCTGCTACCACGTCAAAAGGCGTCTTGCCATCGATGCTCACATCGATCCCAGTATTCGGGTAATAACTGTTCGCATATCGGATGAGCGAGCGCGTTTGTTCTTCAGTCGAAGCGGATTCATCGTAAAAAGGGCGGGCGATTTTCACGGTAGTTGTCGCTTCGACCGGCCACATCCAGCTTTCTTCCTGCTGGGTTACCGGTACGGCGTCTTCCTCCGGTGCCACAGACACATCCGGACCTTGCTTTTCATCTTGAACGATCGGCAGATTCCCATCCTTATCGTAGGTGTACGGATTGGAACCCTGATACCAGACAATAAAGCTCAAGATGAGTGCAGCTGCACCTAAATAAACGGCCGGGAAAAACCATTTTTGAGCGATGAGTCGTTTGATACGCGTGCCCCACTGGCTGCCCCCACCGACTGATTTTTCCCCGGACTTTGATTCCGGATCGCTTTGTCTAGCGTCCGCACTGTGGCTATCCTGCTTTGTGCCTAAAGCGTCTGCTTCAGTGTGAACATGGTCATGACGTGTGTTTTGTTCGTGTTTGTCCATCATCCATCACCTCAGCTACCATGATGGACAAACCACCTGTACTTTATACCTTTTTCATACTTTATTTTTTCCGAAACTTATTTTTTGTTGTACCCACTGTTTATGCATAGTTTGCAGATGCTTGGAGAGTGCCGTAAATTCGACACCAGGATAGTAATAACTTAAAATGTCCTGCGCCAGCCACCCTTCTCCGGCCAGTATCCGCGCGCCCCACTGGCTCATGCCGACACCGTGGCCGTGCCCGTAGGTCGTCACGATGACCCGATCGTTTTCAAACGTAAAACGAAAGCTAGTAGAAGGAAGATCCAGCTTTTCGCGGATCGTCTGTCCGCTCAGGTGTGTCTTTCCGAACACGACTTCTTTTACATAGCCCGCACGGGTCAGGGTGAGTTCCGGTGTCATAACAGCCGATACGGGGACATTTAATTTTTTCCGAAATGCATCCAGCGAAAATGTTAATGTTTGCTCATAAGTCGGCGCTTCCTTGTCCCAAGGCGAAGGGCGACTCGTTAAATACGGAAGGGTCCCTCCCCAGACGTCTCTAACATCGGCCGTCTGTCCGTTACTCACGGAAAAAAAACTAGAAAGAATCGGTTCACCGTTAAAGGTCATGATGAGACCTGCTGTCTCCTGCACGGCCTGTTCGATTTTCGCTCGATGGTCTGCGTACTCTGCTCCCCAGTTTTTTTTAAGCGTCTCTTCATCGAGATAGACCTGATCCCGGATCGAATCGCGCACCCAGGCCGCAGACGGAAGTGTACCGTCGGGATGTTCTTTTTGCCAGAAAAGAAACGTCCGTGCAGCAATCGCTTGTGCTTTCAGCGCTTCTAGCGGAAAGTCAGCCGGCATCTCACCGGCGACGACACCGATTAAATACGTCTCAAGCGGCACGTGCTCTACGATTTCCTTTTTTTCTCGCCATACCCCGATGACTACGTCCGGCTCCCCCATCATCACGGGGAGCGTTTTGTGTACCCGCGCTGGCGGCACCTCCGGTACAGGTGAATCCGCTCGCGCCGCTTCTTGACGTACCGGTACAAT
>PEBX01000085.1 GCA_003050645.1 Candidatus Carbonibacillus altaicus | reverse complement strand
CTTATGAGCGCTCTTTATCTGGCCGATAGACGACGACCGGTTTGCGCGCTGCCAGGGCTTCATCCAGACGTCCAACCGGTGTTGATTGCGGTGCACCTTTCACGACTTCGGGTGTCGTCGCCGCTTCCCGGGCAATTGTAAGAAGCGCTTCAGCAAAAGCGTCCAATGTTTCTTTTGTTTCGGTCTCCGTTGGCTCGATCATCAAAGCTTCTTCAACGATGAGCGGGAAATAGATGGTCGGGGGATGAAATCCGAAGTCCATGAGTCGTTTGGCGATATCGAGGGTCCGGACGCCATGCGCTTTTTGCCGGCTCCCGGAGAGGACAAATTCGTGTTTGACCGGTCCGGGATACGGCAGATCATACGCCTCTTTAAGACGTGAAAGAAGGTAATTAGCATTTAATACAGCGTCTTCAGAGACTTGTTTTAAACCTTTCCCGCCTAGGGCGCGGATGTAGCTATAGGCACGCACGAGGACACCAAATGAAAAGGCAAAACCGCGCACACGACCGATGCTTTTTGGGGCATTATAGATGAGCGTATATCTCGCCTCACCTTTCTCTGCTCCTTCCCGCTCGATCCGGGGAAGCGGAAGATACGGCGTAAGATGTGCTTTTACCCCGACCGGACCGGCGCCAGGTCCCCCACCCCCGTGCGGTGTGGAAAACGTCTTGTGGACGTTTAAGTGGACGACATCAAAACCCATATCGCCGGGCCTGCTTTTGCCCATAATGGCGTTTAAATTCGCACCGTCGTAGTAGACGTAAGCGCCTACCGCATGGACCGCTTCGACGATCTCAACGATATCCGATTCAAATAAACCGAGCGTGTTGGGGTTGGTGAGCATGAGCGCTGCAGTGTCATCATCGAGCGCGTCTTTAAGCGCGCGTAAGTCCACCCGGCCCCGTTCGTCACTCGGAATGCTCACTGCTTCAAAACCAGCCATGCTGACACTGGCCGGGTTCGTCCCGTGCGCTGAATCGGGTGCGATCACTTTGCGGCGTTTTTTGCCTTCAGCCTCAAGAGCGGCGCGGATAATCAAAAGTCCGGTGAATTCTCCGTGAGACCCGGCCGCCGGTTGAAGCGTAAAATCATCCATCCCGGTGATCTCCGCAAGCATCGTTTTTAATTCATACATGAGCTTGAGGGCACCCTGCACGGTCTCTTCCGGTTGATACGGATGAAGATCGGTCAATCCAGGGAGACGGGCTATTTTTTCGTTGATTTTTGGGTTGTATTTCATCGTACAGGAACCGAGGGGATAAAAGCCCGTATCGACGCCGAAATTTCGATTGGAAAGACCGGTGTAATGGCGGATGAGCTCAGGTTCGGACACTTCCGGAAGAAGCGGCGCTTCTGTCCGGAAATAGGCCGAATAACGTTCTTTTTCCCGAGCTTCAACTTCCGGAACATCGAGCGACGGCAGTTTAAAAGCTCGCCGCCCCTTTCCGCCGCGTTCAAAAATTAAGGGAAACGCCTCTTGCTTCATGCCTTCTGCCCCTCCTCGTCGCTTTGTTTGCTTGTACCATGCGCTTCATCGTTTTTAAGCGCCCGCCATCCTTCATCGTTTATCTCAAGTTCTATCTGCGGTTTTATCTGCGATTCGTGCTCTCCATTCGCAACCTGTTTTAAAAAAGCAACAAGCGCATCAATCTCGACCCGCGTCCGCTTTTCGGTGACAGCGATGAGGAGGAGCCTTTCCCACTGATCGGCAAGTTCTTCCGGTGCTTCCGTCTTCGGAAAGAGGCGACTTAAAGGAAGACCGGGCAAAAGGCCAACTTTAAGTCCCATCTGTTCGACATCCACAGCCGGTCGATCAAGTCCAAGTAAAAACTCGTTAAAAAACAGACCGTCATACACCCGCCGGTACGGTGTTTGTGCTTCGATGGCCGCTAATGTATAGTGCGCTTTATGAAAGTTCTGCTCGGCCATCTCCCTGAGACCTTCCGGACCGAACGCGCTCATCGCCACCGCCGATGCCAGGGCCATTAACGCTTGATTAGACGTGATATTGGAAGTTGCTTTTTCCCGACGAATATGCTGCTCCCGCGTTTGCAACGTGAGCACGTACCCCCTCCGCCCGCGCTCATCGCGCGTCTCGCCGACAATGCGCCCCGGCACTTTACGTAACCAGCGTTCTTTCACCGTAAAATATCCGGCATACGGACCGCCGAAATTTAAAGGAATGCCGAGCGGCTGCATATCCCCGCAAACGATATCGGCACCATACGCCCCTGGCGACTGAAAGAGGGCCAGACTCAAAGGGTTGGACATAACGATGAGGTGGGAGCCATAGCCTTGCGTCAGCGTGGCAATCTTATCCAGCGGCTCGATGAGACCGAAAAAGTTCGGATACTGGATTAAAAGGGCCGAGATGTCGCCGCCTTTGAGCGTTGCTTCCAGTGCATCCAAATCGATCATCCCGCCTCGAAGCGGGACGTGGACCATGTCCACATCCCAACCCGCCGTGTAGGCGCGCACAACCGAACGGGATTCCGGGTGAAGAGCAGGACTTAACGCAATCTTTTTGCGTTTGCTTTCGCGAAGACTGAGGAGCGTCGCTTCGGCCAGGGCGGTGTGCGCGTCATAATGAGACGATGTGGCGGCGTCCATACCGGTGAGAGAGGCGATCATCGTCTGAAATTCAAACATCGCCTGCAAACCGCCTTGCGACAGCTCAGGCTGGTAGGGTGTGTAGGCGGTGTAAAATTCGGAGCGCGCGATCACCGCATCGACGACCGCCGGAATGATATGATCATAGGCGCCGGCGCCTAAAAAATGGATGAGTGACTCCGTCGAACGGTTTTTCTGGGCAAACGCCTGTAGTGTTTTCAAAAGTTCGGCTTCACTGAGCCCTTCCGGCAAATGGAGATCACGTTTAAGACGTACATCGTCTGGAATATCGGCAAAAAGTTGAGAGATATCGCTGATGCCGAGCGCCTCGAACATCGCTTGGCGATCAGCGTCGGTTAAGGGAAGATACGGATGGGTCAATGTTTACACCTCATTTCTGTCGTGGCCATTCACTCATTTTAAGCGTTTCACTTAAATGTTCAACAATCGAGTTTAAACGAGGGGACGCTACTTGCTTCAGGGCGCGCGGATGCGATCCGTACGCGCCAAACGATCGTACGCAATCAAGCATTCTATAGTTTGTTACATATCTACGGAACGCTTAGCATATCGTTTGATCGCATTGTTTATGTGTGCTCTATATTTTTAGGGCGCTTGTAAAATGGGAGCGGGACGACCGTCGCTAAAGTCTTTTTACCGCGAATATCGACCAGAAGACGGGTTCCGGGGACGCTAACCGCACGGTCGATGAGCGCAAGGGCGATTCCCGTGCCAAGCGTCGGCGACTGCGTCCCGCTCGTTATTCGACCAATCGATCGATCATTTTCATCGTAGAGCACATATCCTGTACGCGGGATCCCGCGCTCGACCATGTTTAACCCGACAAGCGTATGGGTGAGGTTTTGTGCACGCTTTTCCAGAGTTTCCTGCCCGATAAAAGAAGTCTTTTTTTGCATTTTGACAAACGGTTTTAAACCGGCCGTGAGCGGATCGATTGCGCGCGAGAGTTCCTGACCGTACAACGGAAGGGCCGCTTCTAAGCGGAGCGTATCGCGCGCACCCAGTCCAGCCGGCAGAAGGCCGTATGCTTTTCCTTTTTCTAGGAGATACGGCCACAATTTTTGCGCATCCTCCGGAGCCATGTACAGTTCGAAGCCGTCTTCTCCCGTATAGCCGGTTCGAGAAAGGATAAAAACAGGATATTCGGCCAGCGTCACATTTTGCAAAAAGCGAAACGGTCTCAATGCGGAAAGGATCGACTTGTCGCCTTCAAAAAGGTCGAGCACCAGCGCCAGAGCGCGCGGCCCCTGCAAAGCGAGGAGCGCCACGCGTACGGAGACGTCTTCAATGATGAGATCTGCACCTTTAAAGGAGGTCTTCGCTACCTCTTCCATCCAAGCAACATCACCCTCCGTGTTGGCCGCATTGGTCACGAGCATGTACTCATCTTCACCGAGCTGATAGAGCAAAAGATCATCGATCGTGCCACCGTCTTCGGCGAGCATGAGCGTGTATTGGGCCATACCTGGCGTTAATTTTTCGACATCATTCGTAAGCAGCCGATTTAAATAATTTCGGGCATCCCTGCCGCGAATGAGCACTTCGCCCATGTGGGAAACATCAAACAGACCGACGGCGTTCCGCACGGCTTCGTGCTCTTTGATGATACTCGTAAACTGGACGGGCATCTCCCACCCTCCAAACGGGACCATCTTGGCGACACTGCGGTAAAGTGGGAAAAGCGGTGTACGCTTAAGCGGAGTGTTGCCGTTTTGTGTAGCGTCGTGCATCGTCATCCTCCCTGCTTCGTTAGATTCCGGAACCATTCGGGAAAAATAAGATGTTGCCTCAAATCCTCCGGAAAACATGAAAAAAGAGCCGTCTTCAAGACCGCTCTGTTTGGGGACCTGAGCGATTCCCGCCGTAGGAGGCGGTTACGCCTTCGGTGGCACTAGCGCCGTCTTGACACACCTCCATCCGGTGATCACCGTAAAACAGCACGCCGTGCACTCTCCAGAGATGCGTCCGGTAGAGATCCTTGTGCCTGAAAGTTTTGCCGGTCAGCTTGCTTCTTCGGCGTCGTTCGTTTTTAATCGTTGAACCGGCCGTCTTTGCCGATGTCTTGACTGTATCACGAACGATCTCTTTCTCTACCATCATCCGCCGCCTATATTCGGTTCGCGTAAAAACTGACGCAACAAACCGCTGCATAGTATGACACGTATGCGAGCCATACTATGCTAAGAACGTTGCGATCGAGGTGAGTTTTTCTTTCCTTAATCGTATCAGATTTTAAAATTTGTGCAAGGCTTGAAAAAGCTTCAGCTATTTTAGTGAGGTGCGCGATGAAGCTCCCGATTTATATCGATGACAGCAGGTTTGCAACTTTTTTAGAGAAACTTGGTCAAAATGGTCCGTGGCATACCGACCGCGCTTTTCAGTGGGCGTATCAGGTACGACGACTGACACTCATCGACGATGACCGCGCCCTGTTAACCGAACGCGCCCTCACACGATTGTTTTTTTACCCGCATCAGCTGGAGGTAGCGCGTCGCGTCATCTTTGAGATGCACGGTCGAGCGATACTGGCTGATGAAGTCGGGCTTGGTAAAACAATAGAAGCAGGTCTTATCTTAAAAGAATATTTACTGCGGCGGATGGTCAAACGCGCGCTCATTCTTGTGCCGTCCTCGCTCGTCTTGCAGTGGCAGCGGGAGCTCTGGCAAAAATTCGAAATTCCTGCCATGCCGGTGAAAAAAGCCCACACCTGGGAGACCTACGATCTTTTGATCGCCTCTCTTGATATGGCCAAACGTGCGCCGCACCGCGAGATCGTCCTGAACCAAAGCTATGACCTCGTCATCGTCGATGAGGCACACAAATTGAAAAACCCCAAGACTCAAAACCACCAGTTTGTGCAGGCGCTCCAAAAAAAATATTTTTTGCTGCTCACCGCCACGCCGATTCAAAACGATATTCGCGAACTGTACCGTCTCGTCGATCTCCTGCGTCCCGGTCACCTGGGGGTACCGGACGAGTTTGCCCGTCACTACATCGTCGGCAAGCGCACGGTTAAAAATGTCGATCGCCTTAAAACGAACCTGGGAAAAGTGTTGATTCGTAATCGCCGGGAAGATCACTTAAAAGAGCTTCCAGCACGCCGCGTCATCACCATTCCCGTCACGCTTTCGCGGGAAGAAAAACGTTTTTACGACGCCGTCTCCCGTTTTATTGAACGAGAATATACGCGCCGCGGCATGAGCGCTCAACTCCCGCTCATGACCTTAAAACGCTGCCTCACATCCAGCCGCGATGCCGTCTATCGCAGCTTGCTCCGCCTTTACGAACGGTTGCCGCAGGATGCGCCGCTCGCCGCGGAAATCGCCGAACTTGCACGTCTCGGTCAGGCCATCCAACGCCAGAGCAAAGCGGAAAAACTGATCGAGCTCGTACAAACAATCAACGATAAAGTCATCGTATTTGCCGAATTTCATCCCACGCTTTTCAGCCTACAGAAGCGCCTCGCCGCATCCAGCGTCACCTCCGTCATCTATCGGGGTGGCTACGGGCGCAATAAAAAAGACTGGATGCGCGAACTATTTATGAACCGGGCCCAGGTCATGCTGGCGACCGAAGCAGGGGGCGAGGGCATCAATCTGCAGTTCGCCCATCATCTCGTCAACTACGATCTGCCCTGGAATCCGATGAAGCTGGAGCAGCGCATCGGCCGTATTCACCGCATCGGACAAACGAAAGAAGTCATCATCTATAACTTTGCTACGGAAGACACGGTGGAGATGGCCATTTTGAAACTGCTCTATGAAAAAATCGAACTCTTTGAAACGGTCATCGGCCGCCTTGATGCGATCTTAGAAAGGTTGCCGCACGGTATTTCTCTCGAGCGGCATCTAACCGACCTCTTTATCCGTTCTAAAAGCGAGCAAGAGCTGCGCCTGCGCCTCGGAACGGTTGTCGATGCGATCGAAGCGTTGAAAAAAGAAGCCGAGGCAGAAAAACGCCTTCACACGCTGGACAGCGATCAAAATAGCGATGAGCATCTGATTGATGAGCTACCTTAAGTAAAAATAACCGAAAGTAAAAACAACCGAGGAAAAAATGTATCGATATATGTTCATAAACAAGTAGTATCAACAACATTCATAAAACATAAGTGACGGAAGCGATACGTATGTAAGAGCGATCATCGAATACAGTCTATCACCATAATGAACCAAGGGATGCGATACGATGACCGAAGCAACACTCTTTCAGCTGGCACGCACGTATTTTGAACTGTCCGGATCGACCATTTTAGAAGAAGAGCCCCCCCGCCGTCTGACGGTCGAGCTTTCACAAGAAGCCGATCAGGCTCTGGGTTACCGTCCGTTTTACTGGTCGTACATCACGCTCATGCGCATGAAGCCTGAGCTTCTTAAAAAGACCTATCGTTTTTGGGATGAACCGGGGAGCACATCAATTACACCCACTTCGACCGACCAGAAAGTGCGCACGGTAGACGATCAAGCCGTGACGGATCAGCAACCGAACGCGACAACCCAGAAAGTGCGCACGGCAGACAGGCACCCGACCGTACCAAGCGCTACAGGCCATGAAGCGCCGAGCATCGTGCCTCTTCCCGGTTTCCATCAGCAAGAAGAATGGCTGAGCTTTGGATCTCCCCGGCTGTATCGCCTGTTTGAGGCGATGATGGATCACGGTCGATATACGAGCCTGTATGCCTCAAACCCGCGTTCGGGTCGACTTACCCCTCACCTGCTCGTGATCTATACAATCGCCCAAGTCGGGGCACATCGGAAAGAAAGCATCGAAAGTTATCTCATCCGCCTGACGGACCTCGCGCTCCGGCCGGTCGATCCGGTGGAGCTTTTCGCAAAAGAAAACTTATCCCCGCATCCGCCTCATTATACCGCCCTTCTGCCGCGTATGTTTCATCCCAAAAGTGCACTCAGTCGCAGTCATGAGGCGATCCAGTCGATCATCGAAGAGCGCTTGCAGCCTTGGGTAAGAGAGGCTGAAGAGAAACTTACTAACGAGCTGGCGCGACTTAAGACTTACTACGATACGCTCAGAGATCACCTGCTCCAAAAAGGTGAAACGGTTGAACGTAAAAAGAGAAAAGGAAAACCAATGACGCGCACACCCGACGAGGTCGAGCGCGCGCGCGAAGCACGTATGCAGGAACTCGAAGAAGCCTATAAGATGCGCAAAGCAGAACTGGAAGCCCTCTATACACCGCGTATTCTCGTGGAACTGGAACAAATCGCACTTCTTTACCTCGACTAAAAGCGAATCTGGCGCGCCTCATAAAGGGGGTGCGCCTTCCATCCGATCTGTCAATTTAGACACATCTTTTTAAACATCTTTATACACTCAATGGTGCCCTTTTTTGTGCGTCAAAAAGGATGATTTCAAGCTCTTCCACCACATGGAAAAACCGAGCGGTACAAGACCGAACCACTCGTACTGCCAGTTTTGTCTCCGCTTAAGCCGGGCTTCTCGCCGGGCTAGATGACGACGTTTACGATCTTCTGTCGTATAATACGTAAGGCGACGGGCAAGGTCAAAGAGCAGTTCATTCATACGCATCACCACGTTCCAACCTTTTTTACCATTAGTTTCCTCTTTTTGTTCCGTTTTTATACGCATCGTTTTCGGACGGCCCACACGCCGTCAAAAATCGGGCAATGCGCTCGCTCACTTCCTTCGGTGTATAGCGCTCCGTAGAAATCGTACAATCGGCTGCTTCCCGGTAGCGCGGATGACGCCTGCGATAACGCGCACGAAAAGCACGCCTGTCATCGGCTGAAAAAAGCGGACGATCGTCCGTCTGGATAAGACGCTTATAAAGTGTATCCGGCGTGGCAAATAAGTAGATGACTGTCCCCGACGCTTTCATCCAGTCTATATGCTCCGGGCGTTCGATAATCCCGCCCCCGGTGCTGACGAGATGCGGAACATGAAACGCCATGATGTCTCGAAGCAGGGTACTTTCTTCACTTCGAAACGCTTCCTCGCCGAAGAGCGCAAAATATTCTTTAATGGTGCACTGAAATCGTTCCTCGAGGAGCGCATCCATCTCCAGATGCGGCATGTTGAGGCGCTCTGCAAGATGGCGTGCGACCGTCGATTTTCCCGCACCCATATATCCGATTAAATACACATGACCGCCAAACCCGCCTATTTCTTTAAAACGCATCCATTCTCCCACCTGCATAGATTCTTACACTGAGATAACATGTGACATACGCCCACCACCTTTCGCTTTCGCTTAGAGGTGGGGGCTTCTCGGGTAATCCCATCTCATGATGGGAAATGGACCGAGCTATCCCCGTGTGCCCCACGGTTCGATGTTCAGTACTTCATACGAACACTTGTTTGGTTTCATCTTATCACATTTGTATTTAATCGGAAATATGGGTGCGGGAAAATCGACGGTCGCACGCCATCTTTCGGAGGGAAGTTAAATAGTTTTTCGCCAACTAC
>PEBX01000084.1 GCA_003050645.1 Candidatus Carbonibacillus altaicus | reverse complement strand
CTCAAGACGGCTATCTCTAAACTTTTCAGCTTCTTCGAAGAGAATCTTTTCTAATTCGCGGGTTATTTGAAGAACATCTTTAAGTAACATAATATTATCGCTCCTTCGTTGATTTTTTTTAAAAAGAAAACCGGTCAAAGAGAATAACCGGTTTTCTTTCGACAGATTTTCGTTTATACTAAAAGTAACTTTATCGCTGCGCTTTTGCATAAAAGCGAAGCGTTTCTTTTTTCTCGGCGTAGCGGGACAGAATATCTTCCCCTACGCCGATTTTTTTGAGCGCTGTGGATGACACATCAAGCACCGTCCACGGGTCTATTCCGTCTAGGGCCAACGCCTCGGCGAAGCTTTGCAGGCTGTCGGGACTGAATTTCCATTCTACCGCCGGGTAGAAGGACCATACCCTGCCGTCTACTTCGACCGGTCCACTTTCTTTGACGATGCCCTTCAGCTCGTCCTTGAGCTGTTTGAGGACCGCCTCTAATCGGTAGATTTCCCGTGCGATCTCTTCGGCACGATTAGTCGGTATTTTCACAATGTTCATTGACATGCTTTTTCCTCCTTTTTTATTAGAAAGGCAGCTCATCGTCACTTGGAACAATGAGTGCATCTTCCTTTTCCTTTTTTTCTTTTCCATTTTCATTTGGTCGATCCAAAAACACGACGTTTTCGGCTACAACCTCGGTGACGTACACACGCTGACCGGCGTTGTTCTCATAGGACCGCGTCTGAATGCGCCCTTCGATCGCGACAAGACGGCCTTTCTGCATATGCTCGGCTACAATTTCACCAAGCTTCTTCCATGCGACGCAACGGATAAAGTCTGCTTCCCTTTCCCCTTGTGCGTTTTTGAACGGCCGGTCGACGGCGATGGTAAACACCGTCACCGCCGTGCCGTTCGCGGTGTACTGCATTTCCGGGTCGCGCGTAAGACGCCCGATGAGCACGACTTTGTTCATCATTTGAAGCTTCCTCCTTTTAAACCGTGGCTGTTTCATGCACGGCGATGATTTCGTACGCGGAACCGAAGATGTGTTTTAGTTCGATGTTGATGTTTTCTTCAATTTGTAGTTCTTTTGCCCATTCAATAAAATTTTCTTTTGCATAACCTATGACCACTTCACCGTCTTCACTTCTTACAAAAACTTTCACGTAGGGTGTACCTTTTGTTGATGAACCTTCTTCTTTTTTAACAACGATGAATGTTCCGTTGATGATTTGCTCGTTCGCGTTTTCAGTGTCACTTGGTGTTTCTTCGAGTTCCGGAACAAGTTCCCTAGACACGACTACCGGAGTGGGGTCCGTGTCTTCTGCTTCAATCACACGGGCGTCGGGAATGGTTTCAATTTCAGTTTCGTCCAGCATCCCGAGCCCGGCGATTGAAAGCGTTACGCGCCGCTTGGCCTTCGTTTCGGCCTTCATGATGGCGTTTGCGAGGGCCTCGCCCTTGAGCCCGACGATGCTGACGGCCCCGATCGACTCATCCTCCCGACCGTCCTTCGTTCGGGCCCGGGCCGTGACGACGTACAGCCCGGCGTCGCGAAGCAGTTCCCGGGAGGTGATGGTGATGCTGATGCCGTGGATACGCCGGAGCTGGTCCGTCGCATCTTTTCTGGCGTACAATGTGAGACGCCCGTTTAAAACGATGTAATCGAAGGGCCTCGTGAGTGGGTTCAGTCCAACGCTTTCGCATACAGCGCGGTAATAACTCAGTCGCTCTTTCGGCGTGAGTTTCGACAGGTCGCCAGTGACGACGACTTTTTCGAGGAGTTCCGCCGGTTCGGTCCGTCCCTCGGTCGGGGCGATGTTCGTCACGTTTGACATGGAAGGTCCTCCTTTTGAGAGATTTTTGCGCAAAAAAACCGAACGTTTGCTTCGTTCGGTTGCGTCTTCATTCTTCATTTAGCCCTTCTGTGATCTCTTCCCAATCGACCCACGCAAGGGCGGATTTGAGAAGATCGGATGCAAGCGACGTTTCTTCAGGGATCACCCACTCCCACACCAATTCCTCAAGCGACTCTGGACCGTTTCGGGCTGCATCGCGGGCCATTTCATATAGCCCTGGTTCATTCATAATCCATAAATTCACAGTCCACGTTTCTTTGTTACACCAACCATTATACCCCGACGGGTAACGTCCGTCTTCGTTCTTCATCATCATCTTCTCCTCCTTTTGGAAATTAAAAAAACCGGAAGATTTTGCACCGATCTGATGGTACAAAAATACTTCCGGATTTTTCCTTCCTTTTTCCCCGGAGCATAGCTCAACCTGACGGGGTCCTTTTCGTGCGCAAAGCGCAGCTCCAATCACCGGTCCGCTTCCCTCCTTGACTGGCCGCCACAGTATGAGAGAGGGGTGTATATACACTGTACCGGTGTTCTTTTCGACTTGGCAGCCATATGACAGGGAGCGAAACTCAACCGTACATCATACGACATCCAAGCTGGGGCCATACATGGAAAGAAGAAATGAAATGTATGCATAGCCAGCGGTCCATGTACTATGAGATCATTGTACTCCAATCGCCACAGTTTTCAATTAACGTTTGTTATTTTTTTTGTGAGGACGGTGTTAATACCGTCCTCGGCGCTGGATGACCGCTTTCCCGGGCATCTTTGATCCAAGCTTGCGAATAATGGTCGCAAAGATTTTCATTTCTTCTGGTTTGACACTATCAATTTTGACGATCACTTCGTCGCCGGGGGCGACAGGATAAAGCGGCAGGTGGGCAAAGCCGATGACTTCGGGTTCGAAAGAGAGGCTTATGGACTCATCAAAGACGCGAAGCACAGTTGCTCGCATACGGGCACCGGGCTGGTACATGGCCTTTTTATAGGGATTTTCAGTCACCGCGATGATGTTTCCGGCGTAGATTTCCGGTGCGTCTTCCGCCGGCGGCGATACGACTTTTTCGATCCGGACGTCTTTTTCGTCGCCGGGCGCGTATACAAGGCGAAGCGTCGGGGTACGTCGCCTTACGGCGGCGTTCCGTTCGATGCGAATGAGACGCCCGGCCGCTTCTCCGTAGAGAACATCTTGTAGGACGTGCCGGATGCGTGCCTTGACGATTGTTTCCTTCTCAAGCGGCGTACGGCCACGGATGCGTTGCATGGCACTCATGCGATCACCTGCGAATACGCTATCTTCTACTCCGGCGATGACCGCTTCAATCTCCTGACCGATCAGGTCAGTGAGAAGAAGCTCTGTGTCGTGATTTGGTGGAAGCGCCATGCGTGAAACTGGGATGAACCCGGTTTCTTCTCCATAGGAAACGTCTACGACTAAGTGGTCACCTGTTTCGTGATAGCCCGTTACGACGACGGGGATGATCTCGCGACGGGCGGCAAGGATTTTGAGTTCGGACCATTGCATCTTTCTCAGTCTCCTTCCTGTTTTTTCTTCCGGCTTCGTCTTCTTTTCGGCTTCTCAAACAGCACGTTCACCTGCGCGTCCTCAAGCGGAAACGCGCTCTGCGCGGGGGTCTCAGGTGTCCACACCACCTCCTTTACGCCGGGTTCCGGTGCTGGTAGCATGAGCCGCTTCGGAACGCTTTTTCTGAGTGTTCTGAACTCATTCTCCCAGTTTGCCGGGACGAACACGCCCCTTCCGACGACGGGCTTCTGTGGCACTCCGTCTCTTGCCAGCCGGGCGACGTAGTGGAAAGCGGGCAGGCCGTCCATGAGCTGGGTGTACGGGAAACGGTATTCCTCGCTTTCGGTGTCCCGGTAGTCGTGCGGGAGGAGCGCAGGGACGACGACGCGCGTTTTG
This sequence comes from Candidatus Carbonibacillus altaicus, assembly GCA_003050645.1. Taxonomy (GTDB): domain Bacteria; phylum Bacillota; class Bacilli; order Thermicanales; family DSM-22653; genus Carbonibacillus; species Carbonibacillus altaicus. The sequence goes on along the minus strand of PEBX01000084.1, from coordinate 5,376 downwards.
TACGTCGCCTGGCGGACGATGATCTGGTTCTTGCCTAGCTCGTCGGCGAGTTCTTTGGCGTCCTGTGCGCTGATGCCACCGAAGATGATCTTGTTCCGGGTGTTGGTGAGGATGATCTGCTTCATCGCCCGGGGGCTGTATCTCCCGGCCTGCACTTCGAGCTGTCCGAGGGACTGTGTTGCCATGATCCCGGCCACGCGGTATTCGGCGGCAAGGCTGAGGAATCGTTCAAAGTCGGGGTTGATGTAGCGGGCCACCTCGTCGATGATAAGGAAGTGCGGGATGCGCGTGTTTTCTTGTCCCGGGCGTCTGTAGGCACCTGCCTGAAGGTGCATGATGAGGTACTGGCCGAGCGCGTCGCCCGACGGGCCGAGTTCGCCGAGGGCGGTGTTGGCCGCCAGAATGCCGCCGTAGGCGTAGTGCGCGTCGATGTTGATTGTGCTCTCCCCGGTGATGATCTTTCGCAGGTTGGCATTGGCGACAAGGTTTTCGAGTTGTACACGAAGGCCTGTGGCGTGCTGGCGGTACTGCCCGGCGAGTTCAGAGAGCATTTCGCTTTCGAAGAACTGCACGATCTCCGGTCCGGTGCCCTTTGCCTTGAGCCGGGCGACTTCGGCGCGCATAAGATCCGGCGCGCGGAGGGTCTCGACGACGCGCATGAGGTCAACGCGGTCGCCATAAAGACGCTTGAGAAGCTTCACCGTCATCCGGGCGGCCAGTTCCTGCACCTGCCGGAAGTAGGGGTCCTGCGCGCCCATGTTGCCGAGCGACTGAAGGACCGTCACGGTCGCCTCGGCGACGAGATCCTCGTCGCCGGAGAGGGGATTGAACCCAGCAGACGTGTAGTGTCGGTCTCGCTCAGACGCGTAGCCGCGGCGCTCCGGCGGAACGGGGTCGATGTGGACGACCGGAAGGCCGACAAGCTGCGCCGCTCGGGCGGTAAAGTAGGCGAGGTCGCCCTTTGGCTCGATGACGGAAAGGCCCAAGGGGACGCCGCGGGCTTTGAGTTTGAGGAGCTGGTAGATGAGGGGCTTGAGGATTGTTGATGTTTTGCCCGAACGTGTCGGGCCGATGACGAGCATGTGCATGTAGAGATCTTTTCCTTGCCATTTGAGACGAATGGGAAACACCCCCTTTCCATTTGCCGGCAATGAGGGAGGCGGAAATAAAAAACCCCTCCGTCTAACGGAGGGGCAAAGCGGCGGGCGCGGCATAATTTTGCCGGACCGAGGCGATAACTGGTGAGCAATATGCACGGTTGCAGCTTTCATATCTCCCTCACCCGCCTCGGCTCATGTTCCTTCGTCGTCGGCACGATCTCGCCCAGGTCGATGACGATCTCATCCGGCTCTGTTTCTTTGCGTTTGATTTTTGTTATCAACGGGTCGATAGCCCTGTGGGCGATCCGTTTCGTCCATTCGCGCACGGGATCGTCCCGGACGATGAACTCCTCCTTCTGCACGTTCCGCCGCGTGGCTCGAAACGTTTCGATGGCTCGCCAGACGATGATCCAGACGACGATGCCGAGGGCAGTGTAGATGAGCAGGAAGATCCGCCCCGCGATGGATACCGGGATGAGGATGCCCTTTTCGCTCCAGACGTCAATTGACCACCTCGACAGTGCGCCTGTTAGGCTCAGGGAGATGATGCCGATGTCCATCGCGTGCACCCGCCCCCGCCCGGCACCGAGGATGAGGAAGACAAGGCCCAACGCCGCAAGAAGAAGGAGCATCCACACCGGCGGCAGGCGAAGCCAGATAAGGCCGGTAAAAAGTGACGCAACGGATATGATCATGGCGAGCTCGCGCATGGAATGTTCACCACCTTATCGGGATATTTTCCGGTCACGTTACGGATGAGTGACATTGTTTCCTCAGCAGCCCAAACTTCACCCGAAGGCGTGCCATACCGCACGCGGATAAGATTCGAATGTGTAAACGTGATAAGCTCAGTGACACAATTCCCTTGATACCGATACGGACAATTTTCTTCTTGGGTAGAGACAAGATCATATTTATGCGAATGTTCTGAAAAGGGTAGGATGCAAGGTAAGACGCGCCTAGCATAGGCAGACGGGAGGATATGAACAGGGATCATGAATCTTGGTATCGCCGGGTGATCGATGATTCTCATAAATGTATCCTCACCGGATACGATGAGGAGGGCGCCACGGGCTGATGTTATGCTATTGATTTCTCTTAAGACGCCATTGATTGTCGGGACTGTACTTTGGCTATTTACGACGAACACTGGATACTTTTCTAGCGTGGGTGTGATGAGGGCGCCTTGTATATATGCCGCCGTGGGAAGTGATAAGGATTCTTTGATTATTCTGCTATCTTCAAAGTCCCATCCGTGTTTATAGGTAGATGCAATGATGTTGCTAAAATGCTGATATGCTCGCATACGTTTTGAGCTGATCATGACATTATAAGCTTTCTCTTTTTCGTCTACATCGATATGTTCACGTAATATGCTTAGGCCCTTATCCGTGATATGATACATTGTTTTATTGTAATAGGGATAGTAATTAATCCATCCCATTTCACGAAGCTGTTTGAGCCGCTCACGTGCCCTGTTGATATGTGAATAGAACATCTCACCGATATGTTTGGAACTTAACGCTCTTGCACGATACAGTGTATATAAAATGTCGATGTCTCTTTGGTGTACTCTCCTTAGCTTCTGACGTGGCATACGATACTTCACTCCCAAGGCGCAGTATGTGACAGCAGCACGCTGCTGTCCATACCGCTTGATATGATTTAGCCCGATACGTTTGATACCGGCATGAAACGGTACGTTCCAGCCGGTCTACCTGCGGGAGCATAGCTCCCTTGGTAGCCCTGCTGGTCTTCCCGCTCCCCGCTTTGGCATTTTCAAAGAAAAATAAAATCGCTATAAGCCTTATTTTACATGGCATTGTGGGTATGGTGACCATGTTTTTAACAGGTATTTTTTGGGGGGGTTAAAATTCGTTTTAAAACATACCCTCTTTATGTTTATTGTTAACTCCTTAGACCACATGAAACATACCTTTTAATTTGATCGAATGAAGGGAAATTGTCCGTGGGGAATAAAAATAAATATGTTTTTCTTTCATAGCTTGTATTTTTAAAAATAACGTCAGTTATGCTTTTTAAATAGTTAATACTATCATCTGGAATCAGACCGCTTCGAACAACAGCATTGATGAGAACCTTTCGAAAAAAGTTATCTAGATCAAAATAAAGATCTTCCGACAATGTATATACGATCCATACAGAAGCGGGAAGTCTTATTTTCGGAGCGTTTTCCCAATCTATTGCTTGTTTCGTAGCGTTGTAATAGTAGTATTTGTAATCATTGATCGTTTTGCGGTTAATATCTTTCAGCATCGGTGGAAACGATGGATAAACAATCATATACCCTTCAAGATCTTCAATGAACTTTGCTGTTGCCGCTGGTTCAACGCGCCCAAATGATGTGACACCATCGATTGCGTTTTGAAACGACAAAGCTTGATAAAACTTGATACGCATATCTTCAACGTATCCGATCATCTTCCGTAGATCATCTTGATGAATCACTATACCATCTCCTTAGAAAAAATCATTGAGTCCACTGGCTAAAAAGTTGATTGTTTCATCATTCGTTTTGTCATCTTCTTTTTGAATGGTTCCTCCCGATTCGAGATGTTTGATAATATGTGCAAGCATTGATTCGATATTTTTTATCGACGATTCAATATGTTCAATGCGATTGTTTATGTTGATATAAAAATCGAGCGCCGCACGGATGGCGACGCTCCGATTTTCATGTTGCCTTTTAAGAATAGCGTCATATTCTTCTGGTATACGGACAGTGATTGTTGTATACTTCACGCCTCTACTCTCCTTAGTGACGAAAGAATTTTGTAATACGCTTTTTCCCTTATTCCATGCGGGTTTTACGGAAACCTGTAATACATCATTTTGTATCTCTAATGTATCAAAAAAAGTTGTATTACGAAATCTCAGCAATCCCTTGCCACGCTTGGGTTAAAGCGTATTACAACTTTTTCAGATCATGTATTACAGGATTCCCTCTATGCCTTGATACGTATGGGCTAAAGCGTATTACAAAAATACCTGTGTTTTTTGTTTTGCTTCCAATACCAAATGAAGGCGTTCTAGAAGATGTATTACAGGTTTCCAGCAATCCCTTGTCACATAAGGCATAGAGCGTATTACAACTTTTTCAAAGCATGTATTACAGGTTTCCCGCTATACCTTGTCAGATCTAGCCTAAAGCGTATTATCTTTTTTCCGAAGCGCTTATTTCTTTAAGTTTACCTACGACTAGATAACCTGTAGCATCAGCAAAAGGACCGTCCGGGTGCATTTCTGCTGCGGGGTGAATTTTTAGAAGTTCACTTTTCAAATCTTCTGATCCCCCACCTGCTAGGATCACGCTTCGGACAAAGTCAAGTTCATCACCAACACGTGCGACTAATGCATCGCGAATCCGCATGGCTAGATCATGTTTTGCCTTATGAATTTCAGAACGTAAGTCGTACTCGCGTCCAGAAAAATAAATACGACCATTTTCATTTATGACGCGTTCGGCTTCAAGCGTCGATAATCTTCTACCCGTTAGGCGTTGGAAAGCATCAGCGACGGCATGACGAATAAAGACGACACCCGAATCATCAACTGTAAACGATAAATCACGGACTACACGGAAAGAGTTCATATCCGTACGGAACGTCACGACATCAACAGTACGATAACCAACGTTTACTATCATAATTGTATTACCTTTTTCAATGGGACGGCGGATACTTCCATCAGGACCCATAAAGGCAGAATAAACTGATGCAGCGCCCTGTGGAAAAACGGTCACGCGGTCAAAGTGGATCATAACGGGCCCTGCCGGATGTGGCCGGTGAACGTGATCCACTTCGGTGCGGAAGTGTTCGAGCATTGTCTTTAGTTGCTCGCCACCCGATTTTCCAGCTGTTCCAAAATAATGATCTAACGGCAGGCCGGTGATGAGGTGTACGCCGGGCGTGTAATGATCGCGCGTGAGTTCGTAGACGGCGACGGCGAGCAGTATCTTCGTCGCCTCGTGATTCCACTTATCCCTTTCGTAGGCAAGCGTTGCCTTGCGCGATTCAAGCGCCTCACGCCCGACGGCGTAAAGACGCCCGTCGATCCGGTAAATGTCCGGAACGTGCCCGAACACATCCGGCCCCGCGGAATCGACGGATGAGACGACGGACGGGATGTGGAGCCGCCCGCCATGTTCGTTGATCGCCTTGACGTATCCGTATCCGACATCGACGGCGATGCGCACGTCAATCAACCCCCTTCACCTTTCTCAGAAAAATGAGGCGGGCGTAATTCGCCCGGTGAT
>PEBX01000083.1 GCA_003050645.1 Candidatus Carbonibacillus altaicus | reverse complement strand
TTGAAAAGCAGGATACGAGAGAACGCAATGCGATTGAAGGAAAGTTTGGCGAGGGCAAGCGCTTTTATGGGCTTGGCCTGGTTCGCACACGCCTTCAAAGAACGAGTGAAACCGTCATCGCGCTCACGCTTTTGGTGATGAACCTGGAGAGGCGACTTCGCCTTCTTTTGTACGCATTTTTAAGATTGTTCTTCAGGCTAGCTCCACCTGTTCAAATAACGACATCATGATTCGTTCAGCAGTCCCTATTTAGAGAGCATTCGAAGTTTCTTGCAGTTTTTGAGAAACACGTTCCTTTTATGATGACAGCCATTGAAGAAGAGAGTGTTATATTTCTCTTAACTGATCCTAGATTAGTTGTTCTACGATTGCTAGGCAATGAAAAGACATTGAATATGTGGTATAACTTAGGATTACGTGTGGGGACGGTTTTTTCTGAAGAGAGCTATGGTACGCATGCATTGAACTTTGCTCGAAGAAAGGCTTCACCAGTCGCTTTGCATGGAAGAGAACATTTATGTCGCATTTTTTGGGCGTATTGGAGTTTGGCTGCTCCAATAAAGAATGGGCATGGGGAGACACAAGGGTATTTGAGTATGATGATAAATCATAAGTGTGATCCTCAAAAGGATGCCATTGAAATGCAAATATTTATAAAAAGTATTGAAAAAGATCTTTCGAGTGTACCAATTCAACTTGAACCCGAAGAGAAGACGGGAGCAACGAAGACACATGTGATAATCGATGAACACGAAAAACTAACGGAACGGGAGATAGATATTTTAAAACTTGTTTTATCTGGTTTAAGCAATCAAGAGATAGCCGATAAGCTTCATATAAGTTTGAATACAGTTGGGACACATTGTAAACGTATCTTTCAAAAGCTTGGTATCGAGGGAGGGAGAAAAGGACTACTGCGCTATCTTTCAGATAATAAAAAAAATGCCCTGAACAGGTGATAAAAAATACCCTATTAAGGTGATATGCAAGCTGGATTAACGGTGCTAAGATTTGAAATGAAAGGTACTCAAGACTGAAATTGGACAATCTAATTTATCAAGAGTGAGTACCTTGAAAATTTAAGATAGTTAAACAAGAAAGGAGTGAGAAATGAGTTATTTTACTAAATCTATCCAGATCACAGAGTAATTGGTCAGCGGTTAGTACACATTAGTGGCGCCTTGTAGTGTGGTTAACATTAGTAGCAGAGTTGCGCTTCTACAAAACAATTAATGAAAGGTAGCTTCAATTTCTATTAAACGAACGCTATTACATGAGGAGGTAAGCAAATGTTACGTAAAATCAGTATTGTAACTTTAGCTCTGGTTGTAATATTCGGTGGAATGACTTGGTTAAGTGGAGCAACTTCGGTTGCACTAGCTGCAGATCCTTATGAGAAAATTGAAAATGCATCGGTTGAACCTCAATTTTTACCGGCTGTAGGTGCTGTTGCAACAGCCGCTGCACGGGCTGCTGCACCTCATGTGGCTAGGGTCGCTGCACAAGCAGGCAAGTCTGCTTTGAATGCTGCGGCCGCTGCTTATGGAGCTTATGTTGGAACGAAAGCAGCGCAAGCCACAGTAGGCAATCAAAAAGAGTCAGCGCTAACGATTGATTTTCCTCAGGAAATTTTTGATTAACTGTTAAGAAGAAATCAGAACTGTGGCTGAGTGAAATTCTCGCTCAGCCTTACTGTTTCATGATGAATTTTTTGGGGGGATATCATGGTTGATCAAAAGAGATATATTCTTTATTCCTTGTTCCTCTTCGTACTTTTTGTACATTTTGCGCTAACACTTCTTTTTGTGTTACCTCCGAACCCTGTTAAAAATACATTCAAGTTAGCAGATTATTATATTGGACGTTTTTTTTACCAGGATTGGGGATTGTTTGCGCCGGATCCGATCGACATGGACATTTCAGTTCTTGTTAAGTGTATTGGAGAAAATGGAGAGGAAACTAAACTTTTTAATATTACCGATAATTTTAATCGATATAATAATAGGGAAAATCGTGTGCAAAGAGTAGCTTTTAATTATGCTCATTCATATATAAATTATTCTCGAAATGAATTCTCTTTGGTCGATTTATGTATTAAAAATCCCAATCATCCAATTTGTGGACAATTGAAGGAAGCCGAGAGAGATAGACAAGAAGGTTCGAAAGAAGGACTGAGACGGGTTGCTCGATCTTTTTGTGCGGATATGCAGCATGTAACAAAAACAGATTATACAAAAGCTCAGATCAAAATTTTGCTATCGAAGGTACCTCGTTGGTCCAAACGATATGATGAAGGTCCAATGGAAGGGGTTCTGGATATCGGAGTTGTGGAATTTGATAAAACCCGAGCGTTTAAAATATGGAAAATGAAAGGAAGTTGATTCCCTTGTATCTTTTCAAGAAACTTGAAACCAAGCTTTATAATCAAATAGGTGCTCGAATTTTACAAATAGGGGTAGGAGTAGTTATCCTTTACCGATCCATTTCGGAGTTACCTGCTGCTCAATTTATTTACGGTCCGGAAGGAGCAGCGATAGGGTCGGCAGTTACATTTTTTGGACCCATGGGAATCTGGATCGATATGTTATTTTACAGTTATTTGGGGATCTATTTTACATTTTTTATCTGGGGGCTGGGAGGAGTAGGTTTAATTTTCGGTGTATACCCACGATTAAGCACATTACTAGCTCTATTTGGAACTTTGCTACTCGAACTAAGAGGAATAACGCATGATGGTGGGGATAATATTTTACGTCTTATGCTTTTATATATGATTCTCTTTCATCCCTTGATCACCAAAAAAAAACACACATCATCCGATATCCAGCCTTCAATAAGCATATTTCTCCATAACCTAGGTGTTATTGCTGTTTATTTGCAAGTGGTTATCTTATATTTTATTTCATCAACCACCAAATTACATGGTGAAATGTGGATTAATGGAACAGCGGTTTATTATGTGTCACAATTAAATGAATTCGGAATGCCGACATCTTTCTTGCGTGATTTGTTCAAAAATCCTTTTGTTACTACTACGGCCACCTATCTTACTGTAATTTACCAGTTATTCTTTCCTGCTATTTTGCTTACGCCTTCCAAAATAAAACTTCCATATACTTTATTTGGAATACTGCTACATCTTAATTTCGCTATTAATATGGGCCTCGTTACATTTTCATTGATAATGATCTCTATTCTACTGTTCACGATAAAAGATAACGAGTGGAAAAAAATTGCCCATTTTGTAAAGGGTGCTGTTCCCAATTTCACGGTTTATTATGATGGTTACTGTAATTACTGTAGTCGTACAGCTCGCTTAATTTCTTTTTTAGATTTTTTCGGTATGTTCAGGGTTATTTCCTATCGCGATGACAATAGCTATTTGCAATATGGATTGTCGTTTGAAGATGTAGATAAGGAAATGTATATTATAAAAAAACGAAATGATAAGATCAAAATTTATCGTGGATTCGATAGTGTGACTGCAGTTGTCAATAACCTTCCCCTGTTATGGATGTTAGTTCCGTTTGTTTATATATTACGTATATCGGGTTTGGGCTATAAATTGTATCCATGGATTGCAAATAATAGAATGATACCATTGAATGGACAAATATGTAAGGATGAAGTTTGTTCAATCACAGATTCAAAGGAATCGGACAGCAAATCATTCAAAGTGTTCACAAAAAGGTAGAAAGAGTGATGTGCATATGCTTCAAATGTTTCAAAGCCTGTTTAAGTTGTTAATGTATATGGGTGCGGTGCTTACCTTTCTTTCTTTTACTGTATTTCTGGTCACGAATTGGAACTTTGCTCAACTCGTAATGGCTTATGCTGGTCTTTTGACTTTAATTTTAGTTATTATGTATTATAGTTTGTCTTTGTATAGTTTTTTATTTCGAAAAGATCAGCCAAACGATCTTTTTTTGCTGAGAGATCTTTTTTTGATGCCTATATCTTTCGCCCAGTTTTTTGGACAAGTGTGGGTCGGGTTCCGTTATCGCTCTCACTTTCCATTGCCGGAGACATATCAGCAAAACAATCGCTACTTTTTTCCTCTCACCGGTACATGGTTGGTGGTCAACGGCGGGCCAGATCCAGACACATCCCACTCTTGGGATCTGATCGGTCAACGTTTCGCTTATGATTTTGTTGTTACGGACGAACGGGGTAAAACGCATCGTAACGATGGTCGTCGGCTGGAGGATTATTATGCTTTTGGAGCTCCGGTGTTGGCTCCGGCCGATGGCGTCGTGGTGAAAGCGAGAGATGGTTATAGGGATTATCCACATCCCGGTGCGCTCGATCCGTTCGCGTGGAATCTGCTAGGGAATTATGTCATCATTCGACATGAGGGGAACGAATACAGTCTGCTGGCGCATATTCGCCGTGGTAGCGTCAAGGTGAAGCGAGGGGATCACGTCAAGCGCGGGCAGGTGGTGGGTGAGGTTGGTAACTCGGGCAATTCGAGCGAGCCACATCTTCATTTTCATGTTCAAGACGCGCCACACTTTCTGCTATCAGCTTCACTTCCGGTTCGTTTCAGCAAGTATCGCCGTCTGGCATCGAACGGGCCGTCTGATGGTCAGTTCGAGCAAGAGGAATGGGTGGAAGAAGGATTCCCAGTGCGCGGAGAGCGCATCGTAGGGTGAATCTTGTAAGAAATATCTCAATCCATCCTTCTATCGAGTCCTGATTGTGAACATCGTCATCGCTTTGAAATTGATTTACCAAAGAAGAAGTCATTATGAATGATTTGGGCTTTACTTTTTCGGGAGCGGAGAAAAAGAAGTTATCAAGAAAAGATGGTCCCTATAAACCCCTGTCCTCTTTTTTGTTAGGATAGGGTTTTATTTAAGGAATGAAGAAAATTTTTAATGGTTGCTTTAAGTGGATTAAAGAAGGTTCACTACAGAATCGATACTCTGTAATCTATTGCTACATAACTTCAAAAAATGTATTCTACTGGTAGAATAATGCGAGTGTATTTTGTTCTTTTTAGGTTATTTGAAGAGGGAAGAAAATGATCGCATCGTTCTGCTTCCATCGATCCTTCGCTGGTTGGATTATTTTGTGGGTACTGAACCCGCGCTGGCTGAAAGGGGCATTTAGACGTTATGCTGCTGAACATGCTTAAAAAAGATTTGACCAAAAAGAAAAGCATCACGGCCATTTTGTTTGTCTTTGTCTTTTTGTCTGCCTTGCTCTGAGCGGCAGGCACCAACATGATCAGCGAACTGTTCGGCTCGATGAATCAGCTGTTTGTGAAATCCGCTGCGCCACATTATGTGCAAATGCATAGCGGAATGATCAATAAAGCCAAAATCGACCTCTGGGCTTCGCAAAGCGGGCTTGTGAGGCAAAACCAGACCGTTGAGATGGTCCCGGTGGAAGGGGGCACCATCTATTTCGCCGACAGTGATACGTCGGAAAAAACCAGTGTCATGCAATTTTACTTCGTCAGACAAAACGAACGGTTCGATTTCTTGCTGAACCTGGAAAACGAAAAGGTCGACGTGGCGGAAGGCGAAATTGCCGTGCCGGTCTTTTTTATGCAACAAAAACATCTGTCGGTCGGTGACAAGCTGCGCGTCGTTCTTCCGGCCTTTACCAAGGAGTTCACGATCAGCGATTTTGTCCGCGACGTGCAGATGAACCCGTCCCTCGTTCATTCGAAACGATTCGTCGTCCATCCGGCCGATTATGCCATGCTGAAGGAGAACGTGGGTGCCGTCGAATATTTGATCGAATTTCAGCTCAAGGATCCCGGCAGACTGGGGGAGTTCAACAAGCTGTATCAATCGTCTGACTTACCTAAAACGGGTCCCACCATCGATCTGAATTTGTTCAAAACGTTGAACGCGTTAACGGACGGCGTCGTGGCGGCTGTGATCATCTTGGTCAGCCTTCTGCTGATTCTGATCGCGACGCTTGTCATTCGCTTCACCTTGCTGGCGACCCTGGAAGAGGATTACCACGAGATCGGCGTGCTGAAAGCGATCGGCGCTTCCCGTCGAGACGTGCGAATGCTCTACCTGATGAAATATGTTGTGCTGGCGGCGCTGGCATCTGCATGTGGATATGTGGTTTCCTTTTTTGTGTACGGTCTCGTTTCGGTCAACGTTTCGCTGTATTTCGGCAAGGCGGACAACAGCATCTTTCACGCCATCATTCCGATGATCGCCGTCGCATTCATCTTTGCTCTGGTTCTGCTTTTCTGTATGCTGGTGCTTCGAAAGTTCAATCAAGTCACGGCGGTGGACGCGCTTCGTTCGGGCAGCATCGGAGAGACGACGGTCAGTCGAAACCGATGGCGCCTTCACCAAAATCGGTTCTTGCCCATTCCGATTTTCCTTGGCTTGAAAAACGTCTTCCAGCGTCACAAAATGTTTGGCTTGCTTCTTTTTGTCTTTATCGCAAGCTCCTTCATCCTCATTGTCCCGCTCCATTTCCTCAACACGATCCAGTCCCCTGGCTTTATTTCCTATTTGGGCATCGGGCGCAGCGACATTCGCATCGACCTGCAGCATTCAGATCAGATGCTTGATCGCTACCGGCAGTTGATCGATGCGATTCGGCAAGACGGGGATGTCGAGCGATATTCGCCTCTGGTCACAAGCCGGTTTAAAATGATCAACGAAGACGGAACCGTCGACAATCTCAACATCGAGACGGGTGATTTTTCCATCTTTCCGCTAAAATATGTGCAGGGAGGGGCGCCGAGACGCGAGAACGAAATCGCGCTGTCGTATTTAAACGCCAAAGAAATGGGCAAGCGCGTCGGCGATTCGCTCCGCTTACTTGTGGACGGTGAAGAGAAAATCATGGTCGTCAGCGGCATTTACCAAGATGTGACCAACGGCGGCCGAACGGCAAAGGCGATGCTGCCCTTCAATCCGAATTCGGTCCTGTGGTACGTGGTCAGCTTGAATGTCAAGCCGCACGTGGATTTGCGGGAAAAGATCGAGCAATACGAAAAAGCGTTTTATCCGGCGAAAGTGACGGACTTGCAAGGGTATCTGCACCAAACGCTGGGCAATACGATCGATCAGTTGAGAAGGATCTTGATCCTGACCTTTTTCGTCGCCATCTTCCTTTCGATTCTGATTACCGCGCTGTTCCTGAAAATGCTTGTGGCTAAGGACCGTCAGCAAATTGCCATTATGCGAAGCATCGGATTTGCTCCGCGCGAAATACGCACTCAATATGTGACGATGGCGCTTTTTGTGCTTACCATCGGCATTTTGCTCGGTACGATCTTTTCTAATACGCTGGGGCAGATGCTGGTCAGCGCGGTTTGGTCTTTCCTGGGCGCTTCGCAAATCGATTTTGTCATCGATCCGATTCAGGCCTATGTGATTTGTCCGCTTATTCTGATTTTGGTGGTAACCGTCACTGCATGGTTGAGCACGGGAAAGGCCAGGCAAGTCAGCATTGCCGAGATGATTAAAGAGTAGGGGGAGCGAAACGATGGTCCTGCTGGAAGTCAAAGACTTGAGCAAAACGTATTGGAGCGGCAATCAAGAAACTCAGGTTCTCAGGAACGTCAACCTGCGAATCGAAAAAGGAGAGTTTGTTTCGATCATGGGGCCATCTGGTTCAGGTAAATCCACGCTTCTTTATAATATTAGCGGCTTGGACCGGATAACCTCCGGCAGCGTCATGCTGGACGGAATGAATTTGGCTGACCTCTCCGAGGACGAACTAGCCAATGTTCGCCTGCACAAAGTGGGCTTTATTTTTCAGCACATTCACCTGATGAAAAACTTGACGATCCTTGACAATATCGTGCTGTCCGCCTATTTGGCAAAAAAAAGGAATCGGAAGCAAATCCATCAAAAGGCAAAGAAATTGATGGAAATAACAGGCATTGCTGAACTTGTCGACCATGATATCACCCAGGTCTCCGGAGGCCAGCTGCAAAGAGCGGCGATATGCCGTTCGCTGATCAACGATCCGGACATTCTGTTCGGCGATGAGCCGACCGGCGCACTCAACTCGCATGCCGCCGGTGAAATTATGGCGCTCTTGTCGGAAATTAACCGTTCGGGGATGACGATTTTGCTTGTCACCCATGATATCAAAGTCGCGGGCAGAACGGAGCGGGTCTTGTTCATGCTGGACGGCCAGCTTGTTGCGGAAAAACGGCTGGAGAAATATGAAAACGAAAACGCCGACAGCAGAAAAGAAAGGGAGAACCTGCTTACCGATTGGCTGATCAATCTGGGCTTTTAGTTCGCTGAATAAATGTTATTCGGCCGTAATACAAGATATACAAAATATAAAAAAGTGAAGAAAGGGATAGGTGATCCATGGATCAAGATAAGTCATTCAAGAAATTTCTGGTGGTTTGGAGCGGACAGCTGGTGTCGTCGATCGGAAGCGGTATGACTGCTTTTTCCCTGGTGGTTTACGCGTTCGAGCGAACGCAAATGGCCACCAGCGTTGCTCTCATTACGCTGCTTTCGTTCCTTCCGTCCATATTGCTGAGGCCGATCGGCGGCGTCTTGGCCGATCGGTTTGATCGTAGGGCCATGATGATTATCGGTGATCTCGGTTCGGCATCCGCCATCGTTTCGAACCGGGGCGTTGCGCTTCTGATTTTGATTATTTCCATTGTGACGTTCTACCTTGGCTTTTTGCAAACGTTGCTCGGACCGATGGTGCTCTCTTTCACTGATGCTCAGACTTTGGGTACGATTCAATCGGTCAGTGCCGTCGGCCGCGTGATCGGTACCGGTCCGGGCAGAGGAATCGGTCTAATGTTTATTATCGCAGGCATTCTGGTGATCGTCACGGCTCTTATCACTTCCGGTGTCAGATCGATTCATGCCCTGGCCAAAAACGTGACCATGGTCAATGCAGATGACAAATAATAATAAAGACGATCGTTGCCATCGGAAGACGACTTGGTCGGTTAAGCTTTGATCGAAATAAGTCTTAGAAACGTTGATGCGCTCGCTGTACAAAGGGATTCGACATAAAAAACGGTACTTCTTCTTGACAAGCAAGCATGCAAGCGGTAAGATGAATCAAAAATGACTGCAGCAAAATATTGATAAGGGGACATAAGTGCGCGATGCGAACGTATTATATAACTACACCGATTTACTATCCTAGTACGACGCTGCATATCGGCAATGCTTATTCGACCATCGCCGCCGATGCCCTGGCC
>PEBX01000008.1 GCA_003050645.1 Candidatus Carbonibacillus altaicus | reverse complement strand
ACTTCCACCTCGTCTGCAGAGATCTTCTCTTTTTGCTCTGCGTCCTCGAGCAAATCTTGCAATGTCTGTTTGACCGACGACGTATCTAAGACGAGAGCCCGACCGATAGCGATGCCACTTGTGACAGCAATTCCATGAAGACGTTGTTCCACCCTCATCACCACCTTCATGTAATCCATTTATGCTTAGGGATTTTTATGCAAATGAAGCTGTTATCTTTTTAATTATCTCTTCCTTCCAGGTAAGCGGCAAGGACATCAGCTACTTCCGCCTCATCTTCGCCGTCGATGATGAGCTTGATGGTCTCACCTTTGGCCGCACCCAGGCTCATTACACCTATGATGCTTTTAGCGTTTACCGAGCGGTCACCTTTCACAAGCGTGATGTCACTTTTAAAGCGGCTTGCTACCCGCGTAAACTCTGCGGCCGGTCTGGCGTGCAATCCGTGTTCGAGCTGAATAGTAATGTCCATCTCTTTCATGATCTAATGCCCCTTCATTTTAATTAAATCCGCTTTTTCGCTCCAGTTTTTACTTTTTCCCTTGTCTTTTAAAAATGTAGAAATGGTTTATTGCTCCTCGATTAATCCCCTGAATCAAAAACCTGTCGTACCTCTTCCGTACTTGAGGCTTGCAGCAAACGCGCTCGTACCCCTTCATCCATGAGACGACGGGCGATTTCTGAGAGCATTTCTAAGTGTGTCGTATCGGCTTCCTTATCCGGGATCGCCAGTAAAAATACGATTGAAACGTAAGACGCTTCTTCCCCAGTATTCTCATGCCAGTTTATTGGTTTTTTAAGCCGGGTAAATGCAACGCCCGCTTTCTTTACCGAATCCGATTTCCCGTGGGGAATTGCCAAATCAAATCCAAGTGCCGTCGTTCCTTCTTTTTCTCGTTTCCATACAGCGGAGATAAAGTGATCTTTGTTTTCTAACGAGCCGGCTTGCTCCAGTCGTTCCGCCAGGCCTTCAATACACTTTTCCCTACTTGGACAGTCTGCGTCTAACCAGATGACTTCATCTTTAAGAAATGGTCTGAGATTCATCGATTTTCCCCCTTATCGGCTGTTGAAATGCTTTAAGCAAGTTGACCGTAAACGCCGTTACAATCGTTCCGACTGCTATGGCAACAAGATAAAGAAGTAAATGATCGACGGCATGCGGTATAAAAAGGACAAATAATCCGCCGTGGGGCGCATGTAAGCTGACACCAAAACCCATCGATAGAGCTCCGGCAATGCCTGAACCAAGCATAATAGAGGGAATCACGCGCAATGGATCGGCGGCAGCAAAAGGTATCGCACCTTCCGTAATAAAGGATAAACCCAGAAACAGTGCGGCCTTCCCAGCTTCACGTTCTTCAAGCGTGTAGCGTTTGGGGGCAAGCTGTGTCGCCATCCACAACCCGAGCGGAGGTGTCATCCCGGCAGCCATAACGGCAGCCATCGGTAAATAGACCTGACTCCCCAGTAAACCGACCGCAAACGTATACGCAGCTTTATTGACCGGGCCACCCATATCAAAGGCCATCATCAACCCCAGTATCAGACCCAAGAGCATTGCATTCGTGCCACTTAATCCCGTCAACCAACTCGTAAGCGCATCCATTAACCACTTGACGGGCGCACCAAGTACATAAATCATACCCAATCCAACGACTAGCGTCGATAATAGCGGTAAAATCAATACGGGTTTAATACCTTCTAAGCTTTTGGGCAATCGAATGTTGCGATTTAACCAGGAAGTCAAGTATCCAGCGAGAAACCCTGCTACAAGCCCTCCTAAAAATCCGGCACCCATATTGGCTGCGATCAACCCGCCGATCATCCCCGGTGCAAGACCCGGGCGGTCGGCGATCGAAAAAGCAATGTATCCTGCCAGCACCGGAACCATGAGTGCAAAGGCGCTTCCACCACCGATTTGCATCAAGGCCGCAGCCAGCGTCCCATCTTGTTTGAATGCTTCTATTCCAAAGACGAAGGACAGTGCAATTGAAAGCCCTCCTGCAACGACAAAAGGAATCATAAATGAAACACCAGTCATGAGATGACGGTACACACCCTGTCGTTCTGCCTGACGTTTAGCCTTCTCTTGCGCAACCCTTTCATAAGCGTCGGCCGTTTTACCCTCGTCGACCTGTTCGAACTTGCGATGATCTGTAGCCGTCAGCAGTGCTTGCTCGATCAATTGAGCGGGCTTTTTAATGGCATCTCCTACCGAACTACGGACGATCGGTTTACCAGCAAAAGGTTTTTCATCCACGTCAATATCAACGGCTAAAATAACAGCATCCGCTTCGCTAATATCGTGCGCGGTTAATGCATTCCCAACACCTGCCGCCCCGTGCGTCTCAACTTTCATCTCGATCCCTTTTGACTCTGCTGCTTTTTTGAGCGCTTCCGCAGCCATGAAGGTGTGCGCGATACCCGTCGGACAGGCGGTCACGGCAATGAGTTTAGTCATATCGATTACCTCCTTTATCATTTTTTATCCTTTATATCTATATTGATAACATTTCCACCGGAATCCACTCAGTAAAAATGGTATCCACCAGTTGTTCAGCCTGTTCCACGGTGGCTACTTCACTTCCCTGAACGAGCGTCGTAGCCGTTCCGGCTGCGGTGATAAATCGACCGAGACCATATAAATCAAGACCGTGAAGAAGACCGTAAATTAACGCTCCGACAACCGTATCGCCCGATCCTACCGTACTCACTGTTTGTACGGACGGCGGCGTAAGCCGTAACAAGTTCGGCTGATCTTTAAACCCAAGGCATAGCCCATCCTTCCCCATAGATAAAGCGACTATATCGACCCCCTTTTGCAGAAGCTCCAGAGTTAACTGACAGGCCTTTCTGGTCAATGTTTCTCCTTCTAAAGAGGCTAAGGATACATTCTTATCTAATAATCGAAGAGCTTCCTGTAAATTCGGTTTAATCACGTTCGGAAGGGCATGGATGCCCAATTTGAGCGCTTCGCCATCGGCATCTAATACCGTTTTTACTCCATGCGCTTTTGCCTCCTCTATTAAAAGACGATAAAAATCGGGCGGAGCACCAACGGGGAGGGAGCCACTGAGCACGAGAAAATCCGACGCACGCAAGCGCTCGCGAATAAGACCGATGAAAGCATCGACTTGCTTACCCGATACAGAAAACCCCGGTGCGTTGATTTCTGTTATACGTTGTTCGGGACGAGACTCAACAATTTTTATGTTCATTCTCGTGTAACCCGGCACTTTAATAAACGCATGGCGCAGCCCAATACTTTTGATGAAGTCATCGATGGTTGAAGCATTTTTTTCCCCTATCCACCCCAGGACGTGAACGTCTACATCTGACGACGCTAAAAATTTTGCAACGTTTATCCCTTTGCCCCCAACGTTGACGTAAACATCGTGCGCCCGGTTTAATAGTCCGAGGTTTAATTCACGTAACTGGTACGTCATATCAATGGCAGGATTCGGAGAAACGACGAGCACAGAACGTTTACGCATCTGCTATCACCACCTTTACACCTACATCATCCAATATTCTTTGAATTTCCGGATCGAGACCGGCATTGGTAATCCATACATCAATGTCACGCACTTCACCAAATTTAGCAAAACTAATTTGTCCGAACTTGCTGGCGTCAGCAAGAAGAATGACTTCGTCAGCAGCTTTTATCATTTTGCGTTTCACAGACGCCTCGATGATATTCGGTGTTGTGAGCCCTTTTTCTAAGTCAATCCCATTCGTTGCCACAAACGCCTTATCCACGTGCACATCTTCCAAAATTTTCTCGGCCCATGGACCGACCAAAGACATTGTTGAGGCACGTAGCGTCCCACCGAGCATCATGATCTCTAAATGGCCAAGGTTTTGAAACTCATGAACTGACAACAGTGAGTTGGTTAAAATCGTTAACCGTTTAAAAGAAGACAAATATGGAATAAGCTGGCGAACAGTCGTCCCAGCGTCCAGTAAAAGTACGTCTCCTTCCTGAATCCATTCTTTAGCCTTTTCAGCGATTCTTTCTTTTTCTCGCAAATACTGACCCTGCTTTTCTTGAACCGTTGGCTCACCGCTCACCCTGCCCCACCACATCGCCCCCCCGTGCGTCCGTTTAATAAACGGATATTCTTCTTCTATTTCCTTCAAATCCCGACGCACGGTTACCTCAGAAACATTGAGGAATTGTGCCAACTGCTGAACTGTTGCTCGCCGATGATTTTCTAAATACTTAATGATCTTGTGTTTTCGTTCTTCGCCAAACATTGAACTCATCCTTTGACAGTGCTTTTTGCACAACCGGCTAGAAAAAAGTTCTGAAAAAAATGATTTCGATAGATCGAATGTATTCGTTTATGTTTTTTTTATTTCGTTTTTGATTATAGCACAGTCTGAAGACGCTTTCAAGAAAAAATCCCTGGTATCCGTAGTAACATTAACATGCACAGAACCAGGGGTATAGTGTGATATTCAAAATACAGAAATGTTCATTTTACGAAGCGTGGACGATTAATTCAGAGAAAATGTGTGAGTCTTCTAATAGTGCACCGACAACGGCGAGCTCGCCTTGTGCATTAAAGATAAGGTCATCGGAGAACTCAAACTCAATTTTTAATATGATCACCCCGCAGGTGAAAATAGATTGATCTCATATTTCGACGTAAAGCCATGAATTACAATCTAAAGAAGGGTGGATCAAAGAAGATTGTTGAAGTAATCAGAAACTTTTTTAAAATTATAAACGTTCTCATAAATAAGTACTGAGTAAATCCTTGATATAATTGATCAGATTCGACAAAAACTATTCGAAAAGCTCTTGAAACTTCACTTCCGTAAGAACTAGTACTTCCCGCACCGCAGATTTAAATAGTTCGATCAAAAGCAATAATACAGAAGCAAATTTGATGTCCTCCATCTCGTCACAAAAAAGTGAAAAGAGCTCTCCCAATGTACGGAGAACCTGTCCCTCTCTTGATTCCACCGCGAAGAGTCTGTACCCGGTAAAAACGATGCTAGTATGTGCCAACATCGTGTCATAGGAACGGCCTTAAAATTCTTTGGCTAGACGCAGATAAGACTTGGTTATCTTGAAAAAAACTTCAATATCCTAACGTTTTCCGTAAATGCGGATGACCTCTTCATCAAGCAAATAGACATCCATGGTCAGAAGGGCAGCCAATTTCTGCGGCGGTTTCGGTCCCGGACAAAGACAATCTCGACAGGAATCTCTTTCCCTTGTTCTTTGCAATCTCATGTGACTATGACGGAAGCGAGAATTCTGGCTTTACCGCATACAAATCACATATATCTTTTGCTCAAGTACTTTCAGGATTGTAGGAGGGAAACTAAACCAACTATCGAACAAAACGTAAAAAGCCTGAATACCGTTAGCCAATCCGGTGGTACGATCATGGATTTTGGTCAGTAACTCTGACGACTTGCTACGTGCACAGGAATAGAGCGAATCATCCACAATCAGTACCTTTACCCGATCTTCTCTGGTTAACGGGTTCAGTTTGTTCAGGAAAAGCCCGCTTCTAAAAGCAGCAAAAACTTGTGCCAGTTATAGCGGCTGCATCCTGAAATAAGATATGACATTTCATTCATATGCTGGTGCTGCCCCGGCGGCATGGGGGTCTATTCAGAAAACGATAGACCGCATCTTTTCCGAGAAGATTTAATGAGTCTTTCTTTTGAAGATCTTGATACAGTTTTTTCTTGCTAAACACCAAGAGAAAAAAGAATTTAAAAAGCGCCAGGCAAATCCATCCGTATTTTTTCACAAAATTGGACTTTTTGAGAAGAGAGCCAATCCACTGTTCTTTGAAAAACGATCCACTCTTGTAAAGAAGTTGCTGGTCAGAAGCCAAGAAATTTGGTGCGATAGACATGAAAAATATCCTTCCCTTGGTAAATGTTAGTCATGGCAACTTTATTTTATCAAAGGATTGGGTTTTTTTTGCGTTTTTTACCCAAGTTATCCAGTTAAATCAAGGGATTCTCGTGTTTTTCAAGGTACGTAAGTTGAGTAAAATTTATATCTCTACCTTCTTAAGTCGCCATATGAAACTTACAAAATCACCCTGTAACAATGGAACGTGTAAACCCGCATACATTAAACTATCGCCGCTAAAAACCTCACTTCCTTCTATCCACTCATATTGAATAACGGGATCAAGACCTTTCAAACGCAGTCGTTCCAGCGGTTCGTTCGCCTGTGCAAGTATTTTAAAGTAAAATACTATGGCTTCATGTCGATCGGGTGAAACAAACATCCACGCAGCAGAATTTCCTTCAAAAGGACTTTTTAACCGATAAAACTCACCTTTCTGGACGAGATGACGAATATGTTTATACAATGCCACCTGTTCCCTGACTATCTCTTTTTCATCTTCTGTGAGTTTAGTTAAATCCAGTTCATAACCAAAATTTCCGGACATAGCAACATCACCACGCATCTTTAAAGAAGTCACGCGATGAACTTGGTGATTGGGTACCGCTGACACGTGTGCACCCATGGTCACGATCGGATAAACGATACTCGTCCCGTACTGGATTTTTAATCGCTCTACTGCATCTGAATTATCGCTCGTCCAAACCTGATCCATATAATAAAGCATACCGGGATCAAACCTTCCACCACCTCCGGCGCACCCTTCAAATAAGATATCAGGAAACTTCGAGGTAATCTCTTCCATGACACGGTATACACCTAGGACATAGCGATGGGCTGTTTCTTGCTGTCTTTCAGAAGATAGAGCAGCCGAACCGATCTCCGTTAAACTACGATTCATATCCCATTTTACATAGCGAATAGGAGCAATTGATAAAACATCAGATATCATTTTGATAACTGCGTCTTGTATATCTTTTCTTGACAAATCCAGAACGAGCTGCCACCGTGATAATGTTTTGCGTCGTCCTGGAATATGCAAACACCAGTCCGGATGCTCCTTATAGAGCTTACTTTCCAGTGAGACCATCTCCGGTTCTATCCACAATCCAAATGCTAATCCGAGTTCGTTTATTTTTTTTACGAGCGACTCCAGACCTCCTGGCAACTTGTTGCGATCGACAACCCAATCCCCCAGAGATGTACGATCATCATCTCTTTTTCCAAACCAACCATCATCCAGGACAAACAGTTCTATACCAAGATCTTTTGCCTGTTCTGCGATCGTAAGTAGTTTATTTTCATTAAAATCAAAATAGACGGCCTCAAAACTATTTAATAAAATAGGTCTTATCTCATCTCTGTACCTTCTGCGTAACAAGCGATTTTTGTAAAAATGATGGTATATCCTGGACATCGTCCCGAGTCCCTCAGCTGAATAAACCATGACGACTTCGGGTGCCTGAAACGTCTCGCCTGGATTCAGTGACCAAGAAAAATTAAAGGGATTAATCCCCATTGAGACACGTGTTGTAGCATACTGATCTACTTCGACAGAGCCTAAAAAGTTTCCGCTATATACAAGATTGATGCCGTAAACATCGCCCGTGTCTTCCGTCGCATGCGGGTCAAGTAAGGCGATAAAAGGGTTGTGCTGATGGCTGCTTGTTCCCCTACGGCTTTCCACAGAATGCGTCCCTTGTGTTATCCGTTGACGATACATCCACCTTTCACGTGCCCAAGCACCCGATAAATGCAACATGTCGAACTCAGCGTGATGAAAATCAACACTCATACTTTGTACGCGTAATAAACGTAACGGTTCTTTCCCGTCATTTTGAATACGGACAGTTCGTGTTATAACGTCAAACGTTTCAAAAACAGTGTATATTAAATATATAGAGAGACTTGATACAGTATCGTACATATGAATTTCTAACGTTTTTGCTTCTTCTTCGTTTTCTACATACGTAGCAGGTAGTCCATCTAACCTTGGTTTACCGGAAATAAGCCGATGCCCCTGATAGATCAGTTCACTTGCTGTCGTTCCATCAGCAAACTGAACCTGATAGGCCGGTTGTCTATAGTCTGACGTACCATAACCCGGATATTCTTGGGGTAAAGTATCTAAAGAAAGGTTGGGATCTGCCGGATCGGTCGTAGGTGAGAAGGCACGGAAGATATTCCGAAGTAAATAAGAAGCGTTATACGGGAAAATCCGCCTCCCCCAATAAAGATGCGCTAAATATCCCTGTTCCAGCACCTGTAAAATATAACTCGTGTTTTTAGTTTGCAGATGAAAAATTTTTGTTTTCGGATCAAAATGAATCACGTTCATCTTCCTTTCTCGGAATTTCTCTACTATAACGTCTACCCTTGGTTAGTTCAGCACTTCATTTATTTTCGTTCTGGAATACTTTACTGCTACTATTCTTATGCTTATAGCCACTCTTGTTTATCTTTTCATTAATTTAACGAAATTGGACTAGATTTATTCCTTCAACTACAAATTGTTCTTCGGAAAAGACTTGTATCCTCTGATCACACCGACTCCACACGGTAAGCTGAATGAATTGTAGTCCTTTTTTTCCATCTCCGATCAATTCCATCATTTCTAATCGAATATCGACCGGATCGTCTGCAACCATAACTTGCTGGTTATTATGATTGAGCAGCGTTACTTGTGCAGCATACAATATATGTTTTCCCGAAAAATCTTCTTCTAGCAAAGCCGAGCGCCCCTCTACGATATAATCATCAAATTTTATCGGTCCCTTTTGTGACCGCTGTCTAAATGCACAAGTAACAGTTTGATGCTCATCAGTCATACGCACAGTACTCTGATCCTGTAAGGTCCAATGGCCAGCAGGCAACTGTTTATGAAAGATATCACTTACATACATGGCGTGAACCTCAGTCTCAACGTCGGCTTTATTTGAAAGAAGGTTTATCCTGAGATGATATTCATCTAAGTTCCCGTTGGTCGGTAGCATATCTTCGGCGTAACCTTCTTCAATCTTCTCTTCTATCTTCCCCGGAAAAAGTGCATAAAAGTTCATTCTTGCTTGCCGGCCTTCTATATGAAAAGCCTTCATCCGGATCTCTTCGACCATCACTGGTGTTTCTGACGTGGTGTGCTCTGTTATGGACAGTTGTGACACGTCTTCCAATATGTGCGGAGGAAAGTTAAAATGAAACAAAGCTTCAACCTCGCCGGAATGCGTCAGATTTAGATCATCAAATATAATAAACCAGCCTCTTTCTCTTTGCATACCGGGAATCAACCAGATATGCCGATCAAAATAATGTGCACCTTCTTCATACGCTTCTCTTGCATCACCTAAAACATACAACGGGCCATCAAAGTGATGGCTATACAAAAGTTTTCCGTCCGCTCCCGTCTTTTGCTCTTTTTGACCTTTACCGTGAATCAAAAGTGTATTATGGGCTACACTCTTAATATACCATTTGTAATAGTGAGGGCTGCCGTAGTAATCGTAACGCCCCGAATCAATAAACAATGGATCACCCATCGCATACAAAATAAAACTGTTTTGATCGGCATGTTCATGTCCAGCCAGCACACCGTGGTAAGGACCGCTTTTAAAAGCAAAATGAAATCCCTGGTCAGACAATAACGAATCCCGCATTATGACAATGCCTGTTTCCGCAAATACTGCATATGCCGACACTTCTTTCTGGTCATTTTTATAATCTCTTTGTCCTGAAGGTTGATCCGTGCGTCCTAAATGATGATCTGAAGATCCTAACTTATGATGTGTTTGTCCTATGTTGGTCTCATAACCCGACTTTTGAAAAGAGAGGCGCTCCTCTTTCCATAAAAGCAAACGGATCAAAACGCCCGGACGGGCTTGGTCTAAGCGTCCGTTTTTTAAAAACTTGTCTAAAACCCTAAGCGCATAATCTTGTGCTGCTTTTTCCCCTTCAATCTTCGCCAGATAAAACATGACAGCTGAGTCCTCCAAATTTGCCGATTGTTTATGCGTATCTCCAAATGTCAAAACAGGTGCATTGGGCGGAGCGGTATATATTTTATACTTCCAAGTCTTTTTTAACCATGGATGATAGCGTAAGTCGATACCCGTTACCTCTCTTATACTTTCGACGAATTCTAACACAAAGCCCATTGTATACGTCCAATACTCATTACCCTCATGCCAGCCTCCGTCTTTACCACCTAACGGCAAAAAGCGGCCTGCATAGAGCGCGAGTGCATAATCAAGATATGTCTTACTTTCTTCGAGTTCATCCCACAAGGCTAGAGCACCTATAGCGAGAGCATTCGTTTGAAACCAGGGGTGGTTGTTCGTCTCATCTAATACGAAAGGATTTAGATATTTCCATATTTCTAAAAGACGCGTTTCCATGGATTTTTTTATAATGTTTTTTTCGCCGTCGGTTAAATCTTCATACAATGCATCATAACCAATCGCCAGCGCTACAAGTGTATCATGGGCTGCATGATCGACGCTATCGATTCCTGTAGAACCAAGCGGATCCCAGCGAGAAGCATGGAGTGTCCAACGCTTAGCTTCCTCTTTATAAATTGTTTTTCCTGTGACTTGCCAGACCGTGATGTACAACATAACGGCTTCTAAAACACGTGCAGCCGCACTAACGATTTCTCGCCAGCGGCTGATTTCCCACCGTCCCCCTTCGAAAACGGGGGGCTCGTCCGGTAAATCTTCTCCTGATTGTTTAGGAGATTGCATATTTTGCAACTGCGCCCTATGCTCTATGTTCTCTTGTTCAGCATCAGATATGAGACGATCGATGATCAACCGATCATACTCAGTTCGATTATCTTCATGAACGAGTACATACTTCTGCTGAAGTAGATTCCAAGGAAGCCGAGGATGATCTTTTTTCCATTCTTTAGACGTAGGGATTTGAAATAACACATCGCCTACATCGACCGTGAGTACGTTAGAAAAACTTCCTGGACCGTTGGGGGTAATCGCTCGAACTCGCACATGCCAACGCCCAGGTGAAACAGGGTGATCTGCCATAAAATAATTATTTTTTGTGACTTTTTTATAATCATAATCTACATTTTGGTTGCTCAAAGAGAACGTTGGATCTTTTGAATATTCCACCTCATAGGATAATGCATTAGGAACAAAATCCCAGCTAACCAGAAAGGGATTGCCTGGAGAATAAAGATAATCAATTAGCAATACATCTGGGGACGGCTGACCATAATTCGGCTGTTCACTAAAAACCTCTATCTCTGCTATGCCCAGTATGTTGGAGTCGTGTAATGGAGAACCATCACCCGCTGCCATCCACAGTCGAAGGCGGCTAGATGTAACCGTCGGAAAATAATATTCACTATAAGCATCATCCTGCGCATCGCTTTGATGCACGTCGCTGATTGGTGTCCACTGTTGATCGAGCCATACGTGCAACTGTACACGACGGGGCTTTAAGAAAGCATTTTTTTTACGTGGCCACCATACTTTTACATGTTGAAAGGTCTGCTCACCTGGAAATAAAAGCGCGACCCAATGGGGATCCAATGTAGATCTGGAAAACCAATGTACTTTTGCTAACTGCCCCGTTTCATCTTCCTCATTGCGTCTGCCGTCATTGACCGGTGTTATCCGGTACCACGGAGCAAAGCTGTCAGCCCAGGCGCGCGTACCAAACGTAGCGTTTGCAATATTGAACATAGACCATTTCCCCTTTTCCTAGTTAAAGTGCACGTCCTAAAAGTCTTAACAGATCATCATCCGTATAAGAAACGGTAAAGGCGTCAACGCGCTCACATAACCCATCTGAGCCGCGGCGGGCATCAGCTTGTTCGGTCGTAAAAAATCGTATCGTCAGCGTATAGGGAGGTGAAAGCTCGTACACGGGAAAAGCAGGTCGAGAAGAGGTTTTGATGTGTTGAACAATTTCTTTTAGAATAATACGGTACCGTTCATAGACGGCTTCTGGTGCCTCGATCAAGGCGGCATGTCGATTGATCGCGGTCTTAGTCGTAAGGGTCATTACTGTTTCTCCTAAAACTTCTCTCGCCTCCCGGCATGTCTCCTGATCTCCGGAAACAAGAGCGACAGGCACTTTTTGGACACCTATTAACAGCGCATCGAGCGCAATCTCACCTAACGGCATTTGATTCAAGTAAACCATTTGCCATCCTTTTGAGGAGATCGTATGATCGCGTATAGCTGGAAAAGCACCTGCTTTCCCGTGATAGCCGATCAGCAAAGCTGCATGAAAGGTTTCGTCAAGACCAGGAAAACGTTCCTTATAGCCCGTACCTCCGAGGACATATTGCGCTTTTTTAGAAAGCTCTCCTAGCAATAAATTGAGGCCGTGATAATGCGCATCTTTGACGATAATCTTTTCTGCCCCAAGTTCCGCCAGCATCTCGACAATGACATTGACCTCCCGGGTCAGCAACCGGCGCGCTTCATGATACAGCCTCCCTTCCGGTGTGAGTTGCTCTGGGCTGACCACACCAGCTAATCCTTCCATGTCGACGCTGATATAAAACTTCATTGACTCGTCCCCTCCAGCATTGACACACTTTAATCCTTAATTATCTAACTTTTCAAGCATGACTCTTTACGCATTGTCTACATGTATATTCACTTCATCCCAGTGAATAGCGATACCTTGTTGCCGTAGTTCATTTTGCATTGCTTGAAGCAGCGTCGGTTGAGACCATATCTCAAAGGGAGATGCATTTTTTGAGATGGTAAAAACAATAAGGTATCCAACCGCATCACACACATTCCACCGTACGGGGTGCAATCTATAACAGCCTTTCGATAATTGGGTCGTTCCGATGGGTTTATTATTAGATGGTAAAATGCTTCTCAATTTACTTTTTGGTATCAATGCCCCTAACGGTATTTAAAAAGGGGGACCTTAAGATACAGGCCGCGAAATCTACACACTGTAGGGTGAAGGTATATCGCGTAATGTCCAATGCCGATGGAGTCATCATAGATCCTACCTTCAATGACATCTTCTTTGCGTATCAATCTGTGAGCTATGATACGCCTTGACTCACGGACGTAAGCTTCTTAGCCCGCCCATCCGTTGTGTCAAAGATAAACGGCCATGGTTTAAGCTCGGGATAACCGTACCCTCCTTCATCTCGCGGTGTCTCTGTCTGTAACCAGTACAAAAAAGACAAACTGAGTTCCCGGGCCTCGTTAAGATTTTTTTGCATTACATTATCAGGCACACCGAAGATAGGTCCTAACAAGTTGATCGCTTAAAAGATCTCTTAATTGATCGGTTTTTCCATCACCTTTATTGATCAATAGCATCATCCCACCTCATGCGGGGTGACTTTCTTTCCTTATTTTATAGGAGGCATATCCCATCAAGGCTATTTCTAACGCTTTAAGTCCGTCTTCATCGCTAATAAAGCTGATAGTTTCGGTCCGCTCCTAACCAGCGCTCGCCAAGCAGCGAGGCATTCACATCATTGTCCACAGCAACCGGTAACACATATGTGTCTTGAAATAACGCCCGGAACTTAAGATTAGTCCATCCCAGGAAGTTGTATGTCGCATAATAAACACTGCTTTCATGAACATCCATTTTACCTGCAGAACCGATAACTCCAAGGTACACACCTCAAACTTTCATTCAATTAATAAAGTTTATCTAAAACAGCATTCGCTGTACGATTCAATGATGCGAGGGCTTTTTCTTTAAGACGGATCGCGGTTGCTGTATAAAGAATATCCAGTACATGTAATTGAGCGATCTTAGACGTTAACGCACCACTACGCAAAGGTGTCTCTTTTGCGGAAGTTAACAATACGTAATCGGATACCTTCGTAATAGGAGATTGAGCATAATTGGTTATACTAATCACGGTCGCCCCCGATTGTTTTGCAGTTTGGCAAGTTGCGATCGTATCTTTATTGCTACCGGAATATGAAATACCGATAGCAACATCACCGGGGCCTAGATTAGCAGCTGATATAGCCTGAATATGCGGATCCAAATTTGCATCAACCTGAAGCCCCAGGCGCATGAACTTATACTTAGCATCTAAAGCCGTAAATCCAGAAGCTCCGACACCATAAAAATCAACTCGTCTCGCATCTATAATGAGCTGAATGACATTTTCTAGCACTTTTTTATCGAGCAATTGGGCTGTATTGTTCAGCACAGCAATATTCTCGTACGTTAACTTTTGAATGACCTCTTCTGTACTATCGTCAAAGGAGATTGACTCATGAATACTTTTTTCCGGTTCTACCAGCTCCTGGGCAAGATTTAATTTAAAGTCTTGAAAACCGCTATAGCCGATTCTTCTACAAAAACGAACGACGGTCGTCTCTGCAACACCACTTTTCATAGCCAGGTCACTTATGGAAAGATAAATGATTTCATTCGGGTTATCTAAGATAACATCAGCGACTTTACGTTCCGATTTTGTTAAGGCACGGTACGTACTTTCAATTTTTAGTACAATACTATTTTTTACTAACATTGAGCACCTCCTGGTAGCCCTTAATATGCTTAGTAAATCGCCGAGTGATCTCTTGCGGGCGAGTGATCGCTGTTCCTACTACAACTGCAAAAGCACCCAGAGACAGTGCTTGAACGGCTTCTTCCGGGGTCCATATCCTCCCTTCAGCAATCACCGGTACTTGAATAGCATCGGTTAATCTTTTTATAAAGTTAAGATCAATATGATGATCTCGTTGATCCTCTGTCGCTTTTGTATAACCTACAAGCGTCGTGGCAATCAAGTCAAAACCAATCTTCTCTGCTTTAATCCCCTCCTCAATTGTCGAAACATCCCCCATAACCAGGATGTCAGGATATTGCTTGCGGATTTCAGTCAGTATTGCTTCTGTCGTATACATACCAGGTTTGTATCTTTCCGTTGCATCAATTGCAATAATATCTGCACCGGCTTTGATTACGCGTTCTACTTCCCGTAGCGTTGGTGTAATATAGGGCTCAAATCCGTCATAAGACTTCTTTTCAATGCCGAAAATAGGGATCGTTACGGATTTTTTAATTGCTGAAATATCATCTGGTCCATTCGCCCGAATACCGACTGCTCCCCCCATTTGCGCAGCAATGGCCATGCGCGCCATGTACTCTGCACCAAAAAAAGGGTCTCCGGGTTGGGCTTGGCAAGAAACGATCAGACCATGTTTGAGACTATCTAACAATGTTTGTTTAATCGACACATGCATCACATCCTATCAAGCTTAGCTCTCTGAACAACTTTGTCATGCTCCATACATAAATAACTCTGTTTATTGTTCTGTCACAAATTGTCTCTTTAATAGTTTCTTTTCAACGGATACTCCAATAACACTGCTAATTGCTTTAAAGTACTTCTTAGTAGTTGTTCATATACATTTTTCGCCTGATGAATGGGGAAAGTCTGTGTAAAATGTTTCAATGAAAGACATTCTTCTGTAACAATGCGTATAAACTCTTCCATATTTCTCTCTTCTGTCCAGCGTACATAGATATAGGGGAAAGTCCTGAACCTTTTCTTCATAATATTCAATGTCATATCGTCCCGGTCCACCAGCCTGAGATATCGTCACCATTGCTTCCTTCTCGAAAAATATAGATCTAAAACAATCTGTTCTTTCAGCAGTGAAATCATTCTATATATTAATCACCCCTTCATATCCTAATGCTTCTAAGGTTTTCATAATGTCCTGTACAGGTACATCACCCGCTCCTGTAATTTCTCATCTGTACAATCGATTACTCAAACTTACGAAGTAATGTTCAGAGCGTATCTCTTTATCATCATGTTTTAATACAAAATCTTTGGCTTGTATGTGGATAATGTATGGATATAGTTGATTCACAGCATTTAGAGGATCTTCATCAACGAGCAAGAAGTTCCCCATGTCAAATGTTGAACGCAGGAAAGGTGAACGAATCGTCTCTATATAGATCCTTAACCTGCCCTGCTTTCCCAGCCAACTTTCCATGGTTTTCCAGTCCCAAATAAATACCATATTGTATCTGATACTGTTCTACATTCTCCTGAGCTCTATCTCTTTTTAAATCGGCAATAGCTACTAATTTAACATCCGGATTGACTGCATATGCTTTTAAATGGTGTGTTGAGATAAAACCTGCGCCGATCACCGCTATCCCATCTTTAACTTTATGGCTCATAAGAAAGCATCTCCTTTTCTAAGCACAGTGATCGTACCATACTGACCAATTAAGTCTTTTTTATCAAGTGTATAAGTGGCAAGCAACCCAGTGATTCGGTTTTACTTCTATGAATTCTGGTCGTTCAAGACGACAACGATCGAATGCTTTCGTACAACGCGGATGAAATGGGCAACCGGAGGGTGGCGATAAAGGAGAGGGGATTTCCCCTCTACCGGCGACGTCTTTTAGGGAACCCCCGACAACCGGGACCGACTCAAGCAAGACATTTGTATAAGGGTGCAGCGGCTGATCGATCAAAAAACGTTTTGGTGCATATTCAACGAAACGACCGAGATACATAACAGCAATAACATCACTTATATATTCAACAACCGCGAGGTCATGAGCAATAAAAACATATGTTAATCGATACTGTTCTTTTAAATCTAGAAGCAAGTTTAATATCTGTGCCTGAATCGACACATCTAGACTGGATACCGGTTCATCAAATACAATTAATTTTGGATTTAAAGCGAGTGCACGTGCAATGGCAACCCTCTGTTGCTGGCCGCCGGAAAGTTCGTGAGGAAAAGCGTCATAGTAAGCCTCTGGTACACCAACTTTATACATAAGTTCTTGTGCTCTTAGGTGCCTTTTTTCTTTATCTCGCACTCCATGAATACGTAAAGGTTCCTCAATGTTGGCACCAATTGTTAAATGAGGAAACAGCGATAGATAAGGATTCTGAAATACAATCTGAGCATATTTGCGGAGCGTCATTGAACGGTTATTTTTCTTCATAGGTTGAACGGCTATAGATTCCATAAAAAAGACATTCCCATCCGTTGCTTCTAAAAGACCGAGAACCAAGCGGGCAAAAGTCGATTTCCCACTTCCACTTTCTCCAACTATGCCTACTGACTGCCCGGTCTTTACTTCAAGACTGACGTCATCAATCGCTTTTAAAAGCTGTTTACCTACTGAAAAGTATTTTTTTAAATTTTGCACCTCCAGCATACGTTCGATGACAGGTTCCAATATCATGCCCTCCTTCACGTATAAAGCCAGCAGCGAATACGATGTGTTGGCGAAAGTTGCACAGCAGGCGGTTCTTCTCTACTACAGCGCTCCATTTTTGCACTACAACGATCAACAAACGGACAGCCTTCGAGGTTAATGTTTTTTAAATCGGGAGGCTGACCAGGTATGGACTGAAGCCGTTCTTTCATATTAAGCTTTGGTGTTGACCCCAAAAGCGCTACTGTATATGGATGGGATGCACGGTTTAGAAATTCTGCTTTGGTAGCCTGTTCAACGATTTGTCCGGCATACATTACGATCATTTCATCAGCCATCATTGTAGCAACAGCAAGATTATGAGTAATTAAAACCACACTCATTTTATTTTGTTCCTGCATTTTCTTAATGAGAGCTAATATTTGCGCTTGAACCGTTACATCCAGAGAAGTTGTTGGTTCATCAGCAATAAGCAAGCGTGGCTCGCCAATTAATGCCATCGCAATCATAACCCTTTGTCTCATCCCGCCACTAAACTCAAAAGGATATTGATTGTATCGTTCAATGGGTGAAGCAATGCCTACCTCGTGTAACATACGGATGGTTCGTTCTTTAGCCTCTTTTGGATTAGCTTTATGGTGCCACAAGAGAACCTCGCTTATTTGTCGACCTATCTTAATTGTAGGATTAAGCGAGCTCATAGGATCTTGAAAAATCATCGAAATTTGATCTCCACGTATTTTTCTCATCTCTTTTTCTGTTAAACGCATCAAGTCCCGGCCCATAAAGTTTATTTTTTCAGCTACGATTTTCCCTGTAGATGGTATGAGCCTTAATACGCTGTGCATTGTTACGCTCTTACCGCTTCCTGATTCACCAACAATAGACAAAACACTACCCTTTTTTATTGTAAATGATATATTATTTACCGCTCTAATAAGAGTATTTTTTCGTCTGAATTCCGTTTTCAATGCTTGAACATCCAATATATTCGTCAAATGAGCTCCCTACCTTCTTGCTAATCACTTTGTTTGGCATCAAACGCGTCTCGTAAACCATCGCCGACAAAAGTAAAGGCTAAGATCGTAAGAGCAAAGGTTATCGCAGGATAGAGTATTAGATGCGGTGTTGATAAGATAAAGCGACTGCCAATATTTATTAGAGCACCCCAACTCGGCATAGGGGGCATAATCCCTAATCCGATGAGACTGAGTCCGGATTCTACCATCATGGCACCTGGAATATTAAATGAAAGAGAGACAAAAATTGGGCCCACAGCATTGGGTAAAACATAACGAAAAATGATGACCGAATTAGAGGCTCCTAGTGAACGTGCTGCTTCGATATAATCAACCTGTTTAATAGAAAGAACCTGCGCTCGCGCAAGTCTCGCCATTCCTGCCCAGGATGTCAGCCCAATTGCTAATAGGATTGTAAACAAATTACGACCCAATACAACCACGAGCATCAAGCTCAACAAAAAAGACGGCAGTGCAAACATAATGTCAACAAAACGCATGAGTATATTATCCAACCGTCCACCAAAATAGCCAGCTAAAGCACCTATTGTTACACCGATCAGGATTTCTACTAATCCGGCACCAAACCCAACGATCAGGGCATTTCGTAAGCCATAAATGATTAACGTCAGCATATCTCGCCCGCCATCATCGGTTCCCATCCAATGTTTCAAACTAGGTTTTTGATACAGCGCAGTATAATCCATTGTTTTATAATCAAATGGCAATATTAATGGGCCGACTATGGCCAGTGCAATTAAGAAAACAATAAAATATAGACTGATCAATGAAATTTTATTTCGTTTGAAACGTCGCCATAATACACCAAAATAACTACGCCGTGTAGTTTTATCGGAATGTTCAGCGGAAGGTGGTTTTCCTCCAGAATCTATATTTTTATTTACCGGTATCGTAAATTCGCCCATCTTTATCCATCCTTACTCTCCGTGATCCATCCTTACTCTCGTGCATCTACATTGATTTATTTCACATTTTCTTACCCTATTAATCCATCTTTTTAACTACGGTTCATATCTAGCTTTCGAATACGGGGATCCAGCAAACCATATACAATATCCACTAACAGGTTAACGAACATGACTATACCTGCAAAAAAAAGTGTAGTTCCCATCACCATTGGATAATCTCGATATACGGCAGCGCTAGAATAAAACTTCCCCAGTCCGGGAATATTAAATAAGTTTTCAACGAATAGCGTTCCAACTGACAGATAAGCTAGCTGTGGTCCAATAACTGTCATCAATGGAATCAAAGAGTTTCTAACACCATGTTGAATTACAACCTGTATAAAACCTCCTCCTTTGGCCCGAGCGACCTTAATATATTCTTGATTCAGAGTTTCTATCAGACTGGAACGCATAAACCGAGTAATGCTCCCTATCGGGCCGATTGCTAAAGAAAGAACAGGAAGTACATAATTAACGGGTTGCCCCCATCCAATGGATGGCACAAGGTGTAAGGTCAGTGCCAGTATATAGATTAAAAACACTGCCATGACATAGTTAGGAATGCTCGTGCCAATCATCGAAAGAAAAATAGCGATGCGATCAATTAAGGTATCCTTGTAAAATGCAGATAATATTCCTAAAGGTATACCAATAACAATCGCTAAAAGCATCGCTAGACCAGCTAAAGTTAAAGAAACAGGATAAGTTTCAACTATTATATTTTCAACTGTTTTTGTAGGATATTTAAACGATGGCCCAAACTGAAATTTTACTGCGTTCCCTAAGAAAATAAGAAATTGCTGCCACTCAGGTTTATCTAAGTGATACATTTTTTCCCACGCTTCCTTGACATCCGGGGGCACATTGACATCCGTTAAATTTTGTGTGATAAGACGCTCCGTTTCTATATAATTACCAGGAGCACTTTTAATTAAAATGAATGTGATAAGAGAAACAAAAAATAGCGCTATCACTATAAAACCTATGCGTTTTAAAATATATCGCCACATCATTTTCACCTTTTTTGTTTTATTAAACTTCCCAATAAAAATACATAATAAGATAGTTAGCTAACACCACATCTAGCGATATTGCTATATGTGGTGTTAGCAATGCATAATAATAGTAAAATTACTAATTAACAACTGAATCAAAAAGAATGATTATATATAATACTTAATCTCTACCCGTCCTTATACTATTCTTCGACATACAGATCATTGAAATAAAGTGGCGGTGCACCTAGAAGTAGTGGATTACCAACATATCCTTTCAAATAAGGCTTAATCAGCTTAACACCATTTTCCCAATCAATTGGAATGTAAACGGCCTCTTGCTCTCTCAGTTTAGCCGCCTCTTTATCTAACTGTTCTTGCTCCTGGGGATCTGATGATGCAAGCGATTCTCGAATTAAGGAAATATACTGTTTGCCAACTTCAGTGGTATTCTCATATATGAAATCATTGAGCATTTGTCCCTTTTTAGCAGGATCTATGGATTTATCTTCACTCATCTCTTTTAACTTTTTAAACTTATCAGGCGGTAGCAAAGCTCGACCTACATTCCACAGATCTTCTCGACGAATATACCCTGAATAATGATTGATGGATGAACCTGCACCCGATATAAAGTAACCAAATGTATCTTTATTGTGAAGTTTATCCCGCTCCTCGACAAACTTAGCCCATTCATAATTAACAATTTTAGTTTTGATCCCTGTACCCTTTTCAATCATATCTGCGATAGCGAGTTCTCGTCCAGTTGCTTCCCCTGCAATTATAATAGTCATCTCAGGTATACCCTTCCCATCAGGATAACCAGCTTCTGCCATGAGTTCTCTCGCTCTTTGCTGATTATCTCCCAGTCCGATCTCTAAGCCCCAAGGTGCAAATATTTCTGGAATCATGGAAGGTGCAGCGCGAACCGATCCGCGCATAATATCATCAGCAATAATATTACGTTGCAAAGACATCGAAATAGCCTGGCGAATCTTAGGGTTTTTCTGTAATATATCATTTTCGCTCATCAGAATATTCATAAAGTAGACAACCCCAGTTTTATAGAATTGCATCTGCTTTGTTAATTCGGGATCCTTTGCAACCATATCCATGTCAGCAGCTTGTAAAGAAGCAATATTAATGTCATCATTTTGGTACGGTAAAATCTGGTTTTCTAATTTAATAACTTCTACGCGATCGAGATTTATCTTCCCATAGTATTCTGGATTCGGAACAAGCTTAAGGTGAACACCTAGTTGGAAATCTTCCACTTTGTATGGACCGTTTGATACGATATTTTGGGGTTCTATCCACTTTTGTCCATATTTTTCAATCACATGTTTAGGAACAGGAACTGCCCAAATTTCTGATACAGAAAGGGGCATGTTAGGCCACGGTTTGCTCATCGTTACTTCTAACGTTAGATCATCTAGAGTCTTTACGCCAAGTGAATCCGGATCTTTTTCTCCCCGTCGAATCTCTTCTGCGTTTAAGATTGGAACGCCCGTAATGAAGGCAGAGCCTTTCCCATATTCAGCCGCTGTTGCAGGATTCACAACTCTTTTAAAAGAATATTCATAATCATGCGCATTTAAAGTTGTCCCGTCTGACCATTTTAAGTCATCTCGCAGTTTAAACGTCCAAACCGTGTAATCATCATTATGTTCCCAACTGGTAGCATTGGCTGGTATAACGTTCATATCTTTATCAATTTTGGTTAGTGGCTCAAAAATACCCATTCTAGCATAATATGTTCCCCAAGTGAACACATGCGGTTCCAACATTTCACCATCTAAAGGCAACACCATGCGTGCTACCTTGGGATGTTTTGTCTTAGGTACCTCTTGATTTTTATCCCCGGTCGTATTTCCTGCCGTATCGTCTGTCTGTGACGTACCGTTGGTGCCATTCTGTGAATCAGTCGAACTGGTAGAACACGCTGTAACAACCAACAGACTGATCATGATGATGGAAATTACTATCCACCATCGTTTTTTAAAGGACATCATACCTTCCTCCTTTTGATTAATAAAATGTAACCGCTTTTTAGTCTGTATTATCATTATAGTACGTAAAGTGGTTTATGTCAACATTTTTTTTAAGTACTTTGTTTAATTTTTTCTTAATCATTGACCAAACCTCCCTTGATCCACCATTCTTTAGCAGGTAATTCATAGCTTTACGTCGAAATATAAGATCAATCTATTTTCACCTGCGGGGGGTCATAGAAAATATTCAGTTTGAGTTCTCCGATGACCTCATTCTTACTGCACACAGAGGCTTACCGTCGTCTGTGCACTGTTAGAAGCCCCACACGTATTCTCCGAACTGAATCGTATACGCCTTCGAGAAAACGATCATTCTACTTTCTCTCCTACTGATGTAGTAAAACGTTACGTCGACATGCTCTGCCAGTGAAAAAGAGACTTCGAGTACCTGAAACGGTACGCGACGACGACGCATTTCACCTTTCTTTAAAACTCGATCATGTTCCTTCCAGCCCCACGGTTTTTAAGCGCCTGCGCGAGGCGTCAGCGTCTAACCTGAAATAGGATACGACGTTTCTTCATATGATGGTGCCGCAAGGCAGCATGAGGAGCTAACCTGGAGAAGTGGAACGATATCCTTATCCGCTCAGGACTTAAAACTGATTTGACACTTCTAAGCTCTACCAAGTGGCGTTAAGTTTAGCAAAAAAACAATCATTCCCATCGACACCCCCATCTCCCCTTTCGTGGGCTTCGGTACGAAGAAAGAAGGGGTGTCGCGAACATACAGAGGCACAGGTGGGTATGCACCGATCTTTGCTTACCTAGGACAAGAGGATTAGGTTGTCGACGTAGAACTCCGCGAAGGAAGAACCCATGTCCAGAAAGACATAGCTGACTTCCTCGCCGTAAGCATCCTCGATGCGCTCATCATTACCCAAATGTGTGTTTGGTAGGCACAGCCCATGGGCTGGCGCGTCGTAAGTCGTCTCAATGCCGCTTTTGTAACCTAGGTGAACGAAAAGAAGACCGCGCTAGACGCATCCTGTGGAAACAAGTAACACATATTGTTCTTTAAACCACGTGCGACGGCTCGTTTAACGATTCCCAAAAAGCCTAAGACTTCTTCTTGTTGCAGATAAGAACAGGCAAAATCTTCTGTTTAAATGGCCAGGAGAACGACTTTAGTGGCAATCAACAGCATAAGGCATGGGTTTTTGTAGTCTGATCACGGAATCAGGTTAACACAAAAAGTCCGGAACGGCGCACCGGCCCGTTCTGGATCGTTTCCGACTCCCCTCACGCTTTTCCCTACCGTTGCGCGTGCAGGTATCCCTCGATCCCAATGAGCGCCCCCTTCCCGTTTTGGATGAGCATGTTGCCGTCGTCTTGGGCCTCCAGCGCGGCCGTGGCGGCGACAAGCATGGTCCGCTCATCGATGTCAAAACGCGGATGATGGTGCGGGAAGTTCGAACCGAGATCAGCGTTCCCGGCCTCGGTAAAGAAAAACGTCCCCGGAACTTTTTGCAAATAATAGGCGAAGTCTTCCCTACCCATGCTCGGCGGCATTTCCACGACGCAGGCCGGGTCGTAGACAGTCCCCATGACCTCCGCGAAACGCGCCGTAATTTCCGGAGCATTATACACCGCGTCGTAACCCCGTTCATAGCGCAACGAAGCACGGGCGCCGAACGCCACGGCCGACAATTTCGATCGTGAAGACGTCCACATTGGCCATCGCATAACCGCTCCGGTAGCCGATGACCCAGACGGGGAATCCCGACCACAGATGGGTGGCGAAGATGATGTCCATCCCGTCCAGCGCCCCTTCTTCAATCATCGGCCGGGCGCCTACAGGCGCCAACTCTTCCGCAAATTGGGGATCAAGACAATATCCCCTTTGAGATGGATCTGCGATTGGCCAGCACTTTGGCCACCGCCAAGAGCGTCGCCGTGTGGCCGTCGTGACCGCAGGCGTGCATCACGCCGGGCACCGTCGATTTATAGGAAACGTCTTTTTCATCTTGAATCGGCAGCGCGTCAAAATCGGCCCTATGAGCCACCATGTGGCCCGGATGCCCTCCACGGATCCGCTCATCTGCTCGCGCCCTCTGCTTCCGTTTCATCCCGCGGCCGATGAGTACCGTTTCCGACGGCGGTTTGGGCCCCGTCAACGCGTTCGTTTGTTCTTAATTGTAACGCTTCCAATCCCCCTTGTCACCTTGCGGGCGTACCCGGCAACCGGATTTCCCGAACCCCATCGGCGATCTGAAAGCGATAAAATCGCGGCAAAAGCCCCGTCAATCGCGTATATCGCTCGCAGACAAAAGCGACGAACGCGTCCCGTTTCGACGGTTCCACGACATTGAGCGTCACCCCGCCAAAACCCGCGCCCATCATCCGTGCGCCCAGCACGCCCGGAAAAGACAACGCCGTATCGACCAACGCGTCGAGTTCCGGTCCGGTCACTTCATACAAATCACGAAGCGAACGATGTGATGCCGTCAACAGCGAGGCAAACTTCGGCAGGTCGCCTTTCTCCAAAGCGCGGCGCGCTTCGCGCACGCGTTCGTTCTCGCCGACAAGATGATCGACCCGCCGGACCAACACCGGATCTTTGATCATCGGCCGAATCGTCGACCATCCTTGAGGCGTGAGCGCGCCGAGGTAGGGCAGTTCCGGCCGGATGCGCCGAATTTCCCTCCACGCGCGTTCGGCTTCCCCAAAGCGCGTGTTGTACGCCGAATCGACAAGCGTACGTCGCTTCCCCGAATCGATGACGATGAGCTCGTACGGGTGGAATGCGAGCGGCACATACGTATGGTCGAGCGTGTCCGTATGGAGAAAGATGGCATGTCCCTCCCGCCCAAAAGCGATCGCAAACGGGTCCATGATGCCGGAAGCGACGCCTACATGATCGTTTTCCGCCATCTTTGCGATCCGAACGAGCGCGCTTCTTGGGAGCTCCGTACGTCCGAGCGCGTCGAGGAGATACGCGATGAGCACCGTCAATGACGCCGAAGAGGAAAGACCTGCCCCTTGCGGAAGCGTGCTTTCGATGTTGATGGACAGACCCGAAAGCTCCGGAATCTTTCGCCCCATCGCCGAAAGCGCTTCGACCCAGGCGGTGAGCACGCCGAGCACATACTGCCCCCAGCCGTCGTCACTCCGCCGGATGATCTCGATCCGCCCGCTTGCAAGCACATCGCCGCGAAAGACGATCTCCCCGGGATAATCGCGCGAAGCGAACGCGAGCGATGCATCCTCGCGCGCGCTGACCGTCGCCGTCGTCCCGGCATCGATCGCCGCCGGCATGACGAGCCCGCCGGTGTAATCCGTATGTTCGCCGATCAGATTGATCCGCCCGGGCGCAAAAAACACACGCGTTCGTCTTCCCTGATCCAAGGGCCCGCCCGATTGGCTCATCTGCTGATGCCCCTTTCCCCATCGGATCGGCACACGCAACCTTCCGCCTGCCCGTCTCCGCCTTCCGCGTCCCCGTACCCTTCGCCTAGCCAAGCGACAAACCGCGCATACGCACGCCGGAGCTCCGGCGCCGTCTCCTCCACGGCACGCGGATTGGCCGCAGCCCAAGCACCCATCTCCGACGAAGCGTAAAACTTCAACCGATCGCGCGCCCGAAGCGGTGGGTAAAACTCGATGTGGAAGTGAACGTAAGCGTCGTAATCGCCGCCGTCGACCGGCCGCTGATGGAGCACCATCATGTACGGAAACGGCCGGTCAAACAACCGGTCCATCGCACCCACACTGCGCCGTAAGATCTTCGCCAGGCTTTCATGCTCTGCCGGCGTCATCTCGGCCAGCGAAGGCCGATGTTCCTTGCTGACGATGAACAAGCCGTAGGGGAAGTCCGTAAAAAACGGGATGTAGGCGAGAAAATGTTCATTTTCCGCGACGATCCGGCGTCCAAAGGCACTCTCCGCCCGATTGATCGCGCACATGAGGCACTCCCCGTGGGCCGTGTAATGCGCGTGCATGCTCTCGATCTCGCGAGCGATCTTTAAGGGAATAAAGGGATATGCGTAAATCTGGCCGTGAGGGTGATGAATCGTCACGCCCACTTCTTCGCCGCGGTTTTCAAAAATGAGCACGTAGCGATGTTTCGGATCGGCCCCGAGCGCCACAAAACGTTCCGTCCATAATGCGACCAGGCGGGCAAGATGCGCGTCGCTCAAATCGTAAAGCCGCGCCTCGTGTTCCGCCGTATACAAGACGACTTCGCACTTGCCATACGACTTCGCGACCCGGTAAAGGCCCGTCACCACATCGTCGGGTTCCGGGGGATCGGGCACGAGCACCGGATAGTCGTTATCATAAATGAAGACGTCGTAGTCCGGCGGTACCTTGCCCGATCCGGGACAAAACGGGCAATGGTCTTCCGGGAGATGGGGGCGCGCCTGACGATTGGCCGCAACCATCACCCAATCGCGGAGCAGAGGATTGTAACGCAGTTCCACGCCGTCGCCTCCTCTCGTTTTCCCTCTCATAACGCCTAATGAGGAGCATCAAGTAAACTGAGCCGGCGAGATGCGTTTTGCGCCTGTAGCAAGCGCAACGCTCCGCCCGAACAATTCGACCGTCTGATCATGCGTGCTAAAGAGGATGAGCTCCTCGTTCGCATGGGGACCGTCCGACGCCGGCACATCCTTCCATAGGAGGTCGACCGGTTGCGACGACTTGAAGATCTCCTTCCCTTGCCAGCGTACGCTTTGGGCCTGCATGATCCACAAGCGGTTCGAACCATACCCCGCCTCCGACATGACCAGCGATGCAGCGGAAGCGATCCAGCCCGCATGTTCGAGTTGCGCCCCCGTCTCTTTCCGCCTGAACAAAAACGTATGCACGGCCTCCCCTTTCGTGACGACCGCGCGCGCCGTGTCAACAAAACGCACCTCGGCCGGACTCGTCCCACGCCGGTACAGATCGACGACGTACAAAGCCGTAAACGACGCCGCCGGCACGGAAGTAAAAAACGCCAGGTGGTATTCGTCGAGAGATCCGTCGCTCGGCGCGCTCGACGGAGGATAACCTTTTTCCAGTTGATGGACAAGCGGTGTGTCCGCATGGACGTGCAGGCGCATCGCGGCACGTTCGCCGGCAAGCTGGAAGACGAACGGGATCGGCCCGTCGCGGCGTTCGCCACCCTCGTTTTTCACAAGCGACGGCACAAGCGAAAAGTGAAAACGCGATCCGATCGTCCGCGCTTTGTCGACGGCAACATCGTCGAACAGGACAAGGAGGCCGAGATCGCCGGCATCGCCTTCACGCGCCAAAAACAGCCAACCGTGCCGGACGAAACGGTCGACGAGACCGCCGTATGCTTTCGTCGCATCTCCGGCAAAATACACGGCACCGTCAGCCGGACGGACGTGCATCAGCTTTCCGTCCGCTCCCGGCCTTTGGCAAAGTTGCCCCTCCCCGTCGACCATGAGCGTATTGTGCGCCTCGGTGCGGATATACCACCCGTAATAGTGCGGGCTCCCGTAGTAGTCGTAGCGCCCCGAGTCGATGATCATCGGCTCGCCGTCGGCATGCAGGATGAAACTGTTTTGATCCGCGTGCTCGTGACCGGCAAGAACGCCATGATAGGGGCCGCTCTTAAACGCAAAATGCGTTCCGTCGGGCCCTTTGAGCGTCGTGCGGGCGATGACCACGCCGACTTCGCGAAACGCCTTGATGTTCGGCAAATTCTCGGGCGCTTGCGCGGGAATCGAAGGATCCCACCACATCATTAAGCGAATGAGCAGCCCCGGACGTACCGGCTCTTCCTGCTCCAACGCCGCTAACGCGTACCACTGCGCAAGCGCATCACGACGGCGGCCGGCCAGATAAAACAAGATCGCCGCATCTTCGCTCCCCGCTGGCCGCTTGTGCGTATCGCCAAACGTAAGCACCGGAGCCCCCGGAGGGGCGGTATACAGTTTGTAAGCGGCCGTCTGATGAAGCCATGGGTGGTCGCTCAAATCCAATCCGGTGACGGCGCGCACCGCCTCCACAAATTCGATCACGAAACCCATCGTATACGTCCAGTAATCGCTTCCTTCGTGCCAGTCGCCGTCGGCGCCGCCTAAAGCGAGAAAACGTCCGACATAGAGCAAAACGGCAAATTCGACCCATTCCTTCGCTTTTTCCACTTCATCCCAAAGGGCCAACGCGCCGATCGCCAGCGCGTTTGTCTGAAACCACGGGTGGTTGTTCGTTTCATCGAGCACAAACGGATTCAAATAGCGCCAAAGCGCGCGAAGGCGCGCTTCCATCGCCTGTCGCACCGCGCGACGTTCCGCTTCGGTCAGCTCACCGTACAACGCATCATAACCGATGGACAGTCCCACGAGCACGTCGTGCGCAGCATGATCGACGCTGTCGATGCCCGTCGAGCCGAGGGGATCCCAAGACGCCGCATGCAACAGCCATTTTTTCGCCTGATCCCGATATCGCACGTCCCCGGTGGCCGCATAAGCATACGCATACAAGCTGATCGCCTCAAGCACCTTGGCGCCGGCGGCGACGATCTCGCGCCAGCGCTCGATCTGCCAAATGCCGCGATCGAACGGCGGCGGTTCTTCCGGGAGCGCTTCCGCCTCATCCGCATGCGATTGCATATTGCGGAGCTGTGCAACGTGACCGATCGACGCCTTGTCTGCCTTATCAATAAGCGCTCGGAAGAGGCGGCCTTTGGGCCCGTCGATTTCCGACAAAAGGCGCGCGCGATCGCGCGGCACCCAGGGCAGCCGCGGGTGCCCGCCCGTCCACAGACCGAACGAACGAGGGCAATACCGAACCTCACCGACGTCGATCTGCATCGCGTTCGACCATTCGCCGCGCCCGCTTCCGAGCACCGGAGCAACCCGGCAATACCATCTGCCGGGTTCGATCGCACGGCGGGGCATCGCATAGTTGCGCGTCGTCTCCAACGTTTCGACGTCGTTTCCCTCAAACGCCGGGGTACGGCCATATTGCACGGCATAGCTTAAGGCGCCGGGGATGGGCATCCACGTGATCAAAAACGGGTTTGCACGCGAGTCCAGGCGGGATTCGAGGACGATGACCGTAGACGGCTCGCCGCGCCGTGGGCTCGGACTGTAGACTTCAAACTCCGACACGCCGAGCATGTCTTCGAAGCCGCCGCATGCCCCTCCGCCTTGAGGCATATACAGCCGAATGCGGTCGGTTGAAAGGGGCCTGAGTCGGATCTCCGTGTATTGGCCGTCTTCGTGCTCGACCCGGGATGTTTCTTCGCACGCCTGCCACCTGCCCTCGCGCCAGCACTCCAGCCAATAGCGTTCCGGTTTCAAAAAACGACCGCGCTCGCGGGGCCAATAAATGCGCGCGAGCGACACCCATTGCGTTCC
This sequence comes from Candidatus Carbonibacillus altaicus, assembly GCA_003050645.1. GTDB lineage: Bacteria > Bacillota > Bacilli > Thermicanales > DSM-22653 > Carbonibacillus > Carbonibacillus altaicus. Next base: position 36,406 of record PEBX01000008.1, on the reverse strand, counting down.
CGGGAAAAGCAACACGACCCAGTGAGGCTCATGCGTCGAGCGGGAAAGCCAGCGCACCTTGCCGAGTTGCCCGGTCTCATCCTCTTCGTTTCGTCTCCCGTCGTGCACGGGATCGATGCGGTACCACGGTGCAAAGCTGTCCGCCCATGCGCGCGTGCCAAAGCTTGCGAGCGCAACGTTCTCCATCATGAACGATCCCTCCGATTTCGCTTCCGACATTCAATCAGCCTAAGTGACGGCAGCCCAGATGACGGTGTATTCAGGGAACCTGTTTGAGGCGGATAAGCAGGCTTTGATGGTCGCTTGCGAGCGTGGGGAGAGCGAAGCCCGCGTGCATCCATTCTGCACCGCTCATCACAAACCCAAGCTCCGGCGCTTCGTACAACGCCTGCGGATCGAGACCTTTAAGCTTTAAACGGCGGACGGGCGAATTCGGTTCGGCAAGGATTTGGAAATAAAAGACGACTGCTTCCCGACGCGCTTCGTCGACGAACATCCACGACGCGCGGTCACGCGTGACAAAAGGATCAACCAGCCGATAAAAGTCTCCGAACTGAACGAGCGGCCGAATTTCTTGATACAGGCGGACTTGTTCGCGGATCGCAGCGCGTTCGCTCGCATCGAGCGCAGTCAGATCGAGTTCGTAACCCAAATTGCCGGACATCGCCACGTGTGCACGAAATCCAAGCGGCGTCACGCGACCGATCTGGTGGTTGGGCACGCTCGACACATGGGCACCCATGGCGATCGCAGGATAACAGATACTCGTCCCGTATTGAATGAAAATGCGCGAAGCCGCATCGCTGTTGTCGCTCGTCCACATTTGCGGCATGAACTGGAGCATGCCGAGATCAAACCGTCCGCCGCCGCCCGCACAACCTTCGATCAAGACGTGCGGATGGCGCTCGGTGACGTGGGCAAGCAAGCGATAGAGCCCCAACATATAGCGATGAGCGACTTCCTGTTGCCGTTCTGCGGAAAGTGCCCGAGACCAGACATCGGTCAGGTAACGGTTAAAATCCCATTTCACATAGGCGATCGGCGCGCTCGCAAGAAGCGCGTCGATCACCCCCATCAGGTGCGCGACGACCTCCTCCCGGGACAAATCGAGTACCCACTGATGCCGTGACCGCACCGGTTCGCGATACGGCGTGCGGAGCACCCAATCGGGATGTTCCCGGTAGAGCGCGCTCTCCGGAGAAATCATCTCCGGTTCGATCCACAGCCCCAGCTTCAATCCTTTGCTCCGGAGGGCCTCGGCAAGCGCGGCGAAGCCGCTCGGAAACTTCTCTAGATTCACCGTCCAATCGCCGAGCGCGCGCGTATCGTCATTGCGCTCGCCGAACCAGCCGTCATCGATGACGAAAAGTTCCATGCCCGCTTCCGCCGCGCGCTCAGCGAGCGCAAGCAGGCGGTCTTCCGAAATCGAAAAGTACATCGCTTCCCATGAATTGAGAAGGATCGGCCGCTCCGTCACGCCAAACGGGCGCCGCATCACATGCTGGCGGATGAACCGATGCAGCATGTGGCTCAGGCCGCCCAGCCCTTCGCCGCTATAGGCAAGCAGCGCTTCCGGGGTCTGAAATGCCTCACCCGGTTCAAGGATCCAACGAAATTGAAACGGGTGAATGCCGATCATCGCGCGCACGCTCAGGTCGTGATCGACATGTGTTTGGGCCAGAAAATTGCCGCTGTAGACGAGCGAAAAACCGTAAACATCACCGGTATCCTCCGTCGCATCGCGGCGAAGCAAAGCAAAAAAGGAATTGTGGTAATGGCTGCTTGCGCCCCGCGTGCTGCCGAAGCGAAACGTTCCCGGCGCAAGCGGCTGTCGCTCGACCATGCGCTCCCGAAGCGGCGCGCCCCAAAGGTGCAGGATATCGTACGCATCGTGGGGCAAATCGACGCTCGCGCTCATCGCCGTCTCCACGGCGAGGCGACGCGTTCCCGCGTTGACGATCTTCGCGGAGCGGGCGACGAGATTGAACCGCTCGAACAATGCATACGACAACTCGACCGAAAGCCCGACGGCCTCATCCCCTAGCTCCACCGTAAGCGTCGTGGCCTGCGCTTCATCCGTGACGAACGCAGCCGGCAATCCGCTCAGCGGACGCTTGCCGCGCTCGATGCAGTGTCCGCGGTAGGCGAGCTTGAGAGCCGACACGCCGTCGTCCAGAACCGTCAGACCCAGGGCGGGAGGACGGTAATCGCCGCGCCCATGCGTCGGATATTCTTGCGGCAGCGTGTCGAGGTGCAGCGTAAGATCGGGGTATTCCGGCGTCGGCGTGTTCGGACGCGGGCCGAAGCGCCATTTTGACGCGGCGTGAACGGTCAAAATGCGGGCGCCCCAGTAGTAATGGGCGAGATAAATGTCTTTGATCAAGCCGATGACATAGCTCATGCCGTCCGTATAAAGGTGAAAGACTTGCTGCTTCGGATCGAACTCGATCGGCACCCCGCTCCCTCCTCTCTTCACAAAGCGCGCGCCAACAGACGAATGAGATCTTCGTCAAGACCGGGAAAGCGGTCGGCAATGCCCGTCGCGCCGAGGCAGTATGTCGCTTTGGGCTTAAGCGCTTCGACGACGACGTTGATTTCCTCGGTCAGAAGGCGCCGTGCCTCAGGGTAGAAAACGCCTTCCGGCGTAAACTGCTCAGGATGAACGATGCCGGCAATCCCCTCCAGATCCGCGCTCACATAAAATTTCATCCTCTCATGGACTACCCTTCGCCGTTTGCCGCCGCGACCCGCGCATCCTCCCAGTGGAGCCAAACCCCTTCCTGCATGAGCGCATCTTGAAACGCTTGCAACTTCTTCTTGTCACGCCAGACCTCAACCGGTGCGCATCGCAGCGTATGGGCATACGCGGCAAGATAACCGGAGACTTCGCCGACATTCCATTCCACCGGATGCAACCGGTAGCAGCCGTTCGCAAGATGCGTCGTGCCGATCAACTTGCTGTTGGCCGGCAGCATGTTTTTCATCCGCTTGGGGATCAAGCTGCCGAGCGGAATCTCAAACGGCTTCGTCTGAACATAAAGCGACGTATGCGTTCGGATCGTCGGATGAAGGTCGAGCGCGTAATGGCCGATGCCGATCGAATCAGGGTACACGGTCCCTGTGAGCACATCCGGTTCGCGGATCAAGACCATCGCCTCGATTCGCCGCGATTCGCGGATATACGGGTACAGCGCGAGCCCGTCGTCACTGCCGACGACATCACCGCGCAAGCGCAGTTCCGGGTAGCCCCTCCCGCCTTCGTCGCGCGGCGCTTCCGTCTGCAACCAGTAGATCAATGAGAGCGTCAGCATGCGAGCGCCTAAGCAGTGTCGCCGTCGTTCCTCTTCGTCGACGCCGACGATTGCTCCTAAGGGATAATCGTTTTGCGGCCAGTTGATGAGCGTCACGTCGCCGCTGTAGAAACCGTCCACAAACTGCGTCCGATCGACCACCCGACGGTACTCGAAGAGCCCGAGCGCCCCACTCGCCGGGTCGCTGCGCATACGAAAACGGCGCACCGTGCCGTCCGCGGCCTGCACGCCTTCCCAGCTGAATAACGGAAAAGACTGATACGGCGGGATGAAGCGACGCCAAAAGTCGTAATCCGCCGGTCGCTCGATGACCGCATCGGCATCGGGATGCCACTCGACCGCAGCCACCCAGGTGATGGGCTGGAGATCGAGACGATCAGGCGCATCCGGGGCGTGCGGCTCACCCGTCTCGTGCCGCGACTCTGCGCCGAGACGATGTTCGGTGCCGCTTAAAGCGATGAGTTCGCCGAGCTCTGTGGCATCGAGAAAAAACGCCGCTTTGACGCGCTTTTGCGTCTTGCTTCGCACATCTTCGACGGTCACCGCGCGCACTTCGTCGCCGGAGGCCATGGCGGCGACCAGCCGGTGTTCGGTCAACAACCTGATCCGCCCCGCCGAAACGTAAGCTGCGAGCAGTTCCTCAAGCACCGCCAAGGCCACGCACGGCTCATGGGACAGACGGCTCACCCAAGCGTTTCCGGGATTGAGCGTCTTCGACCGGGCGGCTTCTTCGCGGAGCGGGTAATTGCGCCGATAATAGGCGCGGATGCGTTCGCGCAACGCAAGATACGTCCGCGTCGCGCCATACGACTCGATCCAGCGGTGTTCATCAGGCGGCACGGCCTGGCTGGTGAGCTGCCCGCCGATCCAGCGCGTCTCCTCGACAAGCACCACGCGCATGCCGAACTTCGCGGCGGCATACGCAGCGGCCACCCCTCCCAAGCTGCCGCCTATGACGGCGACATCGGCAATCTCTTCTGGCATATGATCCGCCTGGTTCGACATTAGATGGATCACCTCTCGCCAACAGCCACCTTGCGGCCCTTCCGCTCCGCTTCATAAGCCCAAAGCGCGACGCGAAGCGCCGCCAACCCGTCTTCGCCCGAAATATACACATCCCCTTCTCCGGTACGCACGTGACGCAAAAAATCATCGAGCAAAGCGACGTTGATGTCATCGCCGAAATCGTGATAGCGGTAGCCGTCCGCGTTCGTAAACACGTTCAACTTTTGATGAAACGCGTCGACCCAAACAACGCCGTCGGTGCCGATGACCTCCAGGGTGACATCCCCCCACGTCGGATACTTCGCATTACGCGACCAGCTGCAGTCGATGCTGGCAAACACGCCGTTTGTCCATTCGACGGTCAAAATGCCGCGATCATCGACCTTCTGTCCTTCGATCACGGTATAGCCGATTTCGGCATAGACGTCTTTGACTTCGGCCTTTAAGATCCAGCGCATCACATCGACAAGGTGGACGGTATGATCCATCACCGCGCCGCCGCCGGAAAGGCGCGGATCGTTAAACCACCCGCCCGGATTTTGCCCTCGATTGGTCGACTTGATGGCGAGCACGCGGCCGATTTCTCCCGCTTCGATGAACGCCTTAAGCCGCCGGATCGCCGGACTATAACGCACCGGAAAAGCCGTAAAGAGGACGACGCCATGCCGCTTCGCCGCCGCGATCATCGCTTCGGCATCGGCGACGGTCGTGGCGATCGGTTTTTCCACAAGGATATGTTTTTTCCGCTCCGCCGCCGAAAGGACAAAAGGGGTATGGCGGGCGTTTTCCGCGGTGACGATGACCACATCGACATCGGCAAGGAGTGCCGCGTAGTCGGTGTAAAACGCGCCGCCGAACGTCTCCGCCGCCTTGCGGCCGCGCGCTGAGTCATCGTCATAGATGCCGACGAGATCGGCGACTGTGAAAAGGTCTTCCTTCAGCGCGCGCGCATACGCGGGCGCGTGAACGTGGGCAAACGTCGCAAAACCGACTCTCACTCGCTCCATGATGATCCTCCTATCCTCTCCTCATGAGGCTGCTTTAAACTTCCACGACATCGCCGCTCCGGAGCGCCTCGAGCGTCAAGATCGACAGACGAAGTGCTTCGTAGGCGTCCTCGGGACGGATCGCGGGGACGGCCGTGGAATCGCTCAGGCTGTCGATGAATGACTTCAGCTCGCGTTCGTAAGGCGTCGCCATGAGCGGACTTTCCGGTACGACAACGCCGGCCTGCGCCGCAGCCGATGCGGGACGACGTTCCCAGACGAGCGACGTATCGCGCGTACTGTCGTAGGCGATCACTCCATCGGTACCGCTGATATCAAAGCGCGTGCGAAACGTCTCGTGCGCCCAAGAACCTTCGAGATGCGCGATGACGCCGTTTTGAAAGCGGAACGTCACCAGCGCATAGTCGAGCTGAGCGTACTCCCGGCCGTACAGACCTTTGGCATAAATGCGCACCACGTCCCCGAATGTCCAGAGCAAGAAATCGATGTCATGGATCATCAAGTCGAGCACGACGCCGCCGCTGATCATGTAATCGGCATACCAGTTGCGCCAAGCCTTCGGAAACGGGCCCACGCGGCTCACATGGGCCACCTTGACTTCGCCGATCGCCCCTTGGGCGATCAAATCGCGCGCTTTTCGGTACTCAGGAAAAAAGCGAACGACATGACCGACCAAGAGCTTCCGATCGAGCCGTTTGGCCCTCGCGATCACTTCTTCCGCTTCTTTGAGCGTGCGCGTGAGCGGCTTCTCCACGATGACATGCTTGCCGGATTCGAGCGCCTGCAGGATGAGGTCGTAATGATAGACCGTCGGCACGCAGATGTCGACCACGTCCGCTTTGGCCCCGTCGCGCAAGGCGCTTGTGAGATCGTTGTAATACGGCACGGAAAACTCGTCCGAAAGCGCCCGGCCGCGCTCTTCTTCCACGTCGACCACGCCGACGATCGTCGTCCGCTGATCCTTCCGGTAATATGAGGCATGGACGCGCCCCATGATGCCTGCCCCGACCAGGAGTACCCCAATCACACCGTTCAACCTCCCCTTCGACATTTGTTCCGCATGATTTCCGCTTCCGCAAGGCCTTTCAGTCGTCCAGCCACCGCTTCAGATGATCGCGGATGAACGCGTCGTCCCGCCACTCGGGATACGTGAGATAGATCCGCTCGATGGCCTCCGCCTGCCCGGGAGACAGGCCTTCCTCCGGATCCAAAAACCATAGCCCGTCCGCCAAACCGTCCCGCCGGAGCGCTTCATGGATGCCGGCGATGCTGCCGCGAAACGCATGGTGCACGTCAAACAGCGCGCCGTTGATCTCGGTCAGTTCGGCATTTCTCTTGAGCCACCCGAGCGGTATCTGACCGCTTGAGCGCGCCTTTTTGATCTTGTCAAGCATCCGGACCGCCGTTTTCGTCCAGACCGCCCATTGCCCGAGCAGGCCGCCGACGAAATGCAGCACGACCGTCTCCGTCTCCCGCTTGACCGGGTAAGGCGTCAACAAATCAACGATGATATTGTCATCGTTGCCCGTATAAAGAGCGATCTCCCGATAGCGCTCGGACAACCCGACGGCGCGGACCACATCAAGCGTGAAATAACGGTTGAACGCTGCGACTTTGATCGCATACACATTCGGGATGGCGGCCACTTCGCGCCAGTAATCAAACCCGAACGAACAGCCGCCGACGGCCGGTTGGAGGTAAAAGCCAAAGAGCGGGATCACCTCGCCGACGGCCTTCAGCCGCATGAGGTGGCGCTCCGGATCGCAGTTTGGGACACCGTTTGGGATGACGAGGGCGAGATCATAGCCTAGACGCCGCGCCAGCTCCGCTTCGCGAACCGCCTGCGCGAGCGACCCGGATACGCCGGCGATCAACAGCGCCTCCGGGCGCTCGCGCGCGACGACTTCTTTGGCGATCGTAAGGACACGCGCGTACATCTCCGGATCATCGTGCAGCGCGAATTGGGTCGTATGGACGCCGACGGCAAGCCCGCCGGCGCCGGCGGCCAAGTAGTACCGTGCAAGCGCCCGCTGGCGTCGTTCGTCGAGCGCGCGCCCTTCGGTCAAAAGCAAGGGATGGGCAGGGATGACAAGGCCGTCCAAAAGGCGCGCACGTTTTTCCGGCGAAAGCGTCGGGTACACGGCTAGTACCTCCCCTTTCTCTCTTGAAAATGCGTCGGTTTGTCCCACAGTTCGCCCCCGAGCGCGATCCAATCGGCGATCCAATCGATCATTTCAAGCGCCGTCACGGACGGATAACCGAACAGGCGATGCGACGCGGCGGCATTACTAAGCAGCGCTTCCTCCGCCTCCTCGCCGCGGAATTCCGGCCGTTTGTCCAAACGTTTGCCGAACTGTTCGGCGATCCAGCGGACGGAAAGCGTCTCCGGGCCGGTTATGTTCAGGATGCGCGGAGGGACCGAAGCGTGGGCAATCGCGCGCAACGCGCGGTCGTTGGCGTCCCCTTGCCAGATGACATTCACGTTGCCCATCGTAAGGTCGATCGGCTCCCCTGCGTAAACCGCGCGGGCGATGTCGACGAGTACCCCGTAGCGGACGTCGACGGCGTAATTCAGACGATACAGCACCATCGGCGTCTCGTTTTTGCGCGAAAAATATTCAAAAATGCGTTCCCGCGCCAGGACGGACTGCGCATATTCGCCGATGGGAGAGGCCTCGTCTTCCTCCGTCGCCCCACCGCGCACGACCGACGTGAGGGGATAGATATTGCCGGAAGAGAAAACGACGATGCGTGCGCGTTTGTATCGTTCGGCCACTGCCGCCGGCGCGAGCGCGTTGATCGCCCAGGTCGTATGCGCCTGTCCCGTCGTCCCAAATTTTTGGCCGGCCATGAAGATCACCTCGCCCGCCTCGGGAAGACGGGCAACCTCAGCCTCATTGAGGAGATCCGCTTGGATCGTCGTCACGCCAGCTTGTTCGAGCGCGTCACGAACTGACCGATCGGAAAAACGGGAGATGCCGATGATCCGCTTGTTCACCCCCGCGGCGTCGACGGCCCGCCTAGCCATCAGCGCAAGGCTCGGGCCCATTTTCCCGGCAACGCCTATGATCACGAGATCCCCCTCAAGCGCGCCCAGCGCTTCGACAGCCGCTTTCGACGGGCGAGTCATGCGTTCGTCTATTTCACGTCGTAAGGTTTCGATCTCCACCCTCGTTCACCTCATCGTGTCGTATATTGAGTTCCAAAGCGAGCTTGGCCGCGCCATAAAGCGTGGCCTCGTTTCCCAGTTCAGCCGCATACACCGCCGGCCGTGCGTCAGAAAACGCCTCCAGCGCCGCTTCGAGCCGATGCCACCAGAGAGCCCGCGCATTTGTGACCCCGCCGCCGATGATAAACGCTTCGGGGTCGAGAATATGCTGCAAACTTCGGATGGCCAACGCAAGGTCCGCGGCGAACGCGTCGACGACCTCAATGGCGAAGGGATCGCCGTCCGTCAGGCGCGCAAACACATCGCGAGCGTCGTTTGCGGTGTCGTTTGCGCCGACACGCTCGTTGTAACGTACGGCGAGGGCTGTCCCCGAAACGTATTGTTCGAGACAGCCGCGAAGACCGCAATTGCATGGTCGACCGTGCGCCTGGAAGATCATGTGCCCGATTTCGCCGGCGCTCCACGTATGCCCCCTGACGAGCGCGCCGCGCATCAAGACCGCGCCGCCGACGCCGGTCCCGAGAGCAAGCATCACGACCGACGCGAACCTGCGGGCCGCCCCCAACCACCGCTCTCCGAGGAGGGCAGCGTTCACATCGTTGTCTATAGCGACCGGAAGACCGTATCGCGTCGAGACGAGCGCCTTCAACTGGGTACCCGTCCATCCCGGGAGATTGTCGCTCGCGTAGACGACTTGCCCGCTTACGACGTCGATTTTGCCCGCGGTGCCGATGCCGATCGCCTGCACATCGCTATCGATCACGGCATCGATGGCCTCATATAACCGCCCCAAAATATGCGCCTGGCCGCCTCGGGCATCCGTCGGCACGACAGTGCTAAGAAGGACCTGCCCGTGCGCATCGATGCGCGCGGCCGAAAGCTTCGTCCCACCGATATCGACTCCGATCACCACATTCATCGCCTGCATCCCGTTCCTTCCGTCCGACTCGTCAAAGCATGCCGCGACCTTCAATACAGCTTGTCCAGGACCGCATGGGCCGTTCGGTTCAGCGAGGCGAGCGAACGCTCTTTTAATTGAATTGCGACCGCCGTATACAAGATGTCGAGGACGTGCAGCTGCGCGATCTTCGACGTCAACGCGCCGCTTCTAAGCGGTGTCTCCTTCGCCGAGGTGAGCAGCACGATGTCCGAAACCGATGTGATCGGTGACTTAGCATAATTCGTGATGCTCACTACGGTCGCGCCCGCCTGCTTAGCGATGCTACATGTCGCGACCGTATCCTTGTTGCTCCCAGAATAGGAAATGCCGACGGCGACGTCTCCGGGCTGCAAATTGGCCGCTGAAATCGCCTGGATGTGGATATCCAAATTGGCGTCCACGTTCATTCCGAGTCGCATGAATTTGTACTTGGCGTCCAGTGCGATAAAACCCGATGCGCTGACAAAAACGGACGCCCGTCGTCTCGGCAACACCGCTTTTCGCCGCAAGATCGCTGAGCGACAAATAGACCATATCGTCCGGCGCTTCGAGCACGGTATCCGCGACTTTGCGCTCGGATTTGGTCAGCGCGCGATAAACACTCCGAATCTTTAAGACGACATTATTTTCCTGTGACATCGACCGCACCCCGATGGGATTGAATATAGGACGTAAAGCGACGCGTGATTTCCTGCGGACGGGTGATCGCCGTTCCGACGACTACCGCAAATGCCCCAAGAGTGAGCGCTTTGAACGCTTCCTCAGGCGTCCAAATTTTTCCTTCCGCGATCACGGGAACCGACACGGCGCGAGACAGCTGAGCGATCAAATGAAAGTTCGGCTGGTCCGGCTGCGTTTCATGCGTGGTGTACCCCGCCAACGTGGTCGCGATCAAGTCAAAACCGAGCTCTGCGGCTTGAACGCCTTCTTCTAGCGTGGAAACATCCGCCATGAGCAGGGCCTGCGGAAAGTGCGAGCGAATTTGACGGACAAACGCTTCCGTCGTCAAGTGACCGGGCTTGATGCGCTTGGTCGCGTCGATGGCGACGATGTCCGCGCCAGCATCGATGACCCGCTTCACTTCTTCGATCGTTGGCGTGATGTAAGGAGCGAACCCCGGATAATGTCGTTTTTCGATGCCGATCAAAGGGAGCAACACCGTCTGTTTGATCGCCTGGATGTCAGCCGCTCCATTGGCGCGAATCCCGACAGCCCCTCCGATTTCAGCAGCCTTGGCCATCCTTGCCATGATGTGTGCACCATACAGAGGGTCCCCTTCTTGGGCTTGACATGAGACGATCAAACCGCCCTTAATTTGATCCAGCACGGACATCGCGATCACACCCTATCATCGTTAAACTCTTTTTACGTATCATATCGGAACACGGCGCCCAGCACATCGCTTTGACCCGTCAACAAGTCGCGGTAAACCGTCGGAGCGTCGTGAAAAGCGAACTCGTGCGTGATCAGCCGGTCCATAAGCACGCGGCCTTCGCGCACATTACGGATAAACTCTGCCATGTTTCGTCCTTCCGTCCAGCGCACGTAAACGTACGGATAGTCCAGCCCCGCTCGTTCATAAGACGCGTCATACCTGCCCGGACCGCCCGCGCGAACGATGCTCAGAGACGCTTCTTTGGCAAAGAACAGTTCGCGATCAAGTGCCACCGGAACATTTCCGACAAGGACGATCTTCCCGCCCATTCTAAGCCCGAGAAGCGCTTCGTTTAACACAGCCGGATCGCGTGCAGTGACGTTAACAATGACCGCATCAAACAACGCCCCTCCGGTCAACCGGTCCGCATAGGTGCCGAGGCGATCACGTTCGTGGACATAGGCGTCCGTGATGCCGCACGATCGCGCCCGCTCGACACGTTTAAGATCGCGATCGGTCGCCATCACGCGATAATTGGCCGCAATGGCCAATTGTGAAATCAAGTTTCCAAGAGGTCCCAATCCGATATTCCACAGCCATTCCCCAAATTGCAGTTCCGCTTTTCGCAGACTATGAACGGCAATCGCGCCGAGTCCGACGAAGGCCGCAGGCTTAAGCAGCGTCTCCGGAACAGTAACGCAGAGCAATTCCGGAACCGTGACATACTCGGCATGACGAACGTATGGTGCACCGTAGCACGCCACCGGATCCCCTACCGTCAAACGCTTGACGTCACGCCCGACTTCCAATACATGCCCGGACAGAGAATAGCCGAGCGGCGTGCCATCGGGAATCTCCGGGTTGGTGATGAGACCAAGTTCCGTGCCCAAGCTGATCGCCGAATACTTCGTCCGTACGACAACATATTTGGCGTAAGCCGAATCGCGTATGTCCGCGGTCAGCCTGCCCGTATCCAGTTTGACGCTGGTACCGTGCTTGACGATGAGCCTCAACGCGGCGCCCTCCTTCTGTCGATCGCGTCTTGGATGCGTCCGAAAGCCGCTTGGGTTCCCGATGTCGGCTCGTCTCCTTCATACTCGACCATTATCCCGCCGTGATAGCCGTCTCGCTTCATCGCACCGACGAGCGCAGCAAGCGACACGAGCCCGTCGCCGGGAAGCACGCCGACATAGGATTTCCCGTCCAAGCCCCGGTAAATGTGATGCTTCACCGTCGCTTCCTCGGACGCATCGAACGGAGCAAAATCTTTCGCGTGGACGTGTACGACGTGGGGCGCAAGATGCGCATACGCGACGAGCGGATCTTCGCCAACCAAGATGAAATTGCCCATATCGAACGTGCTTCCGACCCATGAAGAACCGACGGCCGCGATCAGCGCCTTGACCTGTTCGGCGCGTCCGGCCAAACGCCCGTGATTTTCGATCCCAAGGGCGATCTTCCGTTTTTCCGCGAGTTCAGCGGCCTGCTTTAAACCTTCGATGATCCGGTTTTGCGCTGAGGCAAAGGTCACCCCCTCGTGGAGATCGCCGGCAAAAATACGCACGACCGGTGCGCCGAGATCTGCCGCCGCCTCAATGGCCCAAGCGATATCCTCAAGCCCTTTGTGCCAACGCGACGTGTCCTCGGTCGCAAAATCGTTGCTCGCGCTCACGCATCCGGCCTTAAGACCGTGCCGGTTTAAGCCTTTTTCCGTCTCACGAACGGTAAGTCCGCCACGTTCCCAAAAAAATGTCAGCAATTCTACGGTTTCGACGCCGAGCTCGCGGGCATAAGCGAAAAAATCGTCTTGGGTCCAATGCCCATCGAGGAGATAACGATGCACGCTCCAAATGCTAAGCCCCGCTTTCATCCGTCAGGCCTCCCGATCTTGAAGTCTCAATTCGCGTCCTTCTTCCGCCGAACGGTAGACGGCAGAAAGCATTTTCATCACCTCAAGCCCATCTTCCGGCGGGCTGAGGGTCTGTTTGCGCCCGAGGACGCTGTCGATGAACCAGTGAATTTCGCTCCGAAAGCCGAAGGCGAAATCGAACGTGGTAAAATCGACTTGCGGCAGCAAGTTGACGATTGTGTTGTGCCGTTCAGTCACGATCATCAGTTCCGGTTCGACTTCCACGCCGCCCTTGTCACCGTAGAGGACGAGCGTGAGCTCGTCTTTTTTCGCGTGCAGCGTATAACTCACATCGACGTACAGGCTCGCGCCGTTGTCAAATTTGATCAGTGCCAGGGCGAGATCTTCGACGGTGTTCACGTCGGCGCGATAATCCGCGGCCTTATAGAACGAAAGGTGACGAATATGGGCGCGGTTGCCGAGCTTGTGATAGACGCTGCCGGTCACCGCGATCGGTTTGGGCTTGCCCATCAAGTACCAGGCCAGATCGATCACATGGACGCCGATGTCATACAACGGCCCGCCCCCGGATCGCTCGCGATCGGCAAACCATCCCCCGGGATTGCCTAAACGCCGGATGATCGACGATTTGGCATAATAGATCTCGCCCAGATCGCCGGCATCGACAAACGATTTGACGATCTCCGTCGTAGAACCATAGCGGCGGACGAACCCGACCTGGACGACCTTGTCGCTATCCCGTGCCGCTCGAACGAGCGCTTCGGCTTCTTCCACCGTCTTGGTCATCGGTTTTTCGACGAGCACGTGCTTGCCTGCCTGCAGTGCCGCTAGCGCGATCTCCGCATGTGTGTTGTTCCAGGTGCAGACGCTCACCGCGTCGACGTGCGGATCGGCCAACAGCTCTCGGTAATCGACGTAGACGCGCTCTGCGCCGAATTGTTTGGCACGCTGTTCCGCCCGTTCCCGATTGAGATCGGCGATAGCGAAGATGCGCGCCTCGGGATGGCTCGCGTACGCCTTAAGATGGTGCTCCGAGATCGTGCCTGCGCCGATGACCCCGATGCCGAGCGTGTTTGTTTTGCCCATGTCCGATGTACCTCCTTTGGTTGCTGCATTGTTGCTGCATTAAAGAAAAAAAGGCTTTGATCCCGCGCCGATGACAGACGGTTTTGTCTAAGGCCCGTGTGGTCCCCTACCTCTGGTAGAGATGGCAAGCGACGAGATGATTGGTCTTCACCTCCTTAAGGGCCGGTTTGACTGCACGACAGATATCCATTTGATGCGGACAGCGCGGGTGAAAGAAACAGCCCTGTGGCAATCAAATCGCTTACGTATTCTACTACCGCTAGATCGTGAGCAATGAAGAAGTAGGTGAGATTGCGGTTCGTTTTGAGGTCGAGCAACAAGTTTAATATTCATGCTTGAATTGGAACGTCAAGACTCGAGACCGGTTCATCGAAGATAATCATCTTTTGATCGGATCGCGTTCGCTCGGCCGATTAATGTCACCTTCTCCGCAGTCGGCTCGATCAACCCCAAGATTAAACGGGCGAGCGCTGACTTGCCGCTCCCGCTCTCCACGACGATACCTAAGGAACTTCCTTTCTTGAGCCGGAAAGAGATGACGGCGATCGCATTGAACACACGTTTGCCTACGTGGAAATGCTTTTTGAGCTCGTTGACTTCAAGGACATATGACACCATCGTGCGCATTCCTCCGTCACGCGTACAACCAATAATGAACAGAATGAGTCTTGAAAAGGTGAATAAATGGCGGATCTTACGCTTCACACACCTTCGGTTTTTTCGTACACCGTAAAGCAAACGGGCTGCCCTGCACTTTATGGCGTTTTAAGTCCGGAGATTGTCCGGGAATGGAGTAAAGCCGTTGTTTTATTTTCAACGTCGGCGTCGATTTGAACAAGCCGAGCGCATACGGATGTGCGACATGGTCCAATAACTCAGCTGTTCGCACACGTTCGGCAATTTTCCCCGCATACATGACAGCGATCTCGTCGGCCATCATCGTGGCGACGGCAAGTTGTGCGTGATCAATATGACCGACATGTCTTTTTGGGTCTGCATCGTTTTGATCAACTGAATAATTTGCGCCTGCACAGTCACATCCAAAGAAGTTGCCGGTTCGTCGGAGATCGACAGGTCTGGTTCACTGATCAAAGCCGTCGCGATCAACGTGCGTTGCCGCATGCCGCCGCTAAACTCGAATGGATACTGTAGCAACGTTGTTTGGGCGAGGAAATGCCGACATCTTGGAGCATCTGGATCGACCACTCTTTCACTTCACGATGCGATGCCTTGCCGTGCCAAAGGAGCACCTCCATGATCTGATGCCACATTTTGATCGTCGGATTGAGAGACCTCATCGGATCTTGAAAAAATAATCAAAATGTATTTGCCACGTACTTTCCCCATGTGCCTTTCGCTGTGACGAAGCAAATCTTGGTCATATAACCGCACCTCGCCGACGACGATACATGCGTTTGGCGGCAGAAGACGCATAATGCAAGGAACGTTAAATGTCATTTTAGTCTGAAAGACGTAGTTTGTCAACATTAAACATTTTATTGATGTTTGTATTCACTATAAACGCTCACGGCTACATCAAATCCGATTATATGTGTGTTTTGGCCCCTTCGTAAATTGAGCAGCGAACCCTTAAACCGTTGCTGCACATGGCTGAGGTGCTTCCAATTTGGCTGTTACTTGTTGAATCTTTTCCCATGACGCATATTCGTCCATGTTGAGGTATTTCACCACCGACATCCTTGCTTCGACGATTTCTATGAGTAAACTTTAGAACCTGCACAGCGCGCCGCTCAAACCATGATGCTTCAGCCAGGCGAAAAAATCACGCCAACTCGATTCGGTTTCGCTGACGCCCAGCATCAAGCTAAGGATCTTTCGATGCCCTTCGTCAATCACACTGACGACGATCATATCCCCTCGCTAGTGGATGCGTCCGTCTCAACGAATTCTTAGCGCCAGCGCATCGACGAGCAGAAACGGATAGCGGTGCTTGGTGAGACTTCGGAGATTCCTCATATCATGATTCACCAATTCAGATCCAAAGACGACTGGTACATCAGGAGATGGTGTGGCTTGTGTGGTAAATAGGATAAAACCGTCGTGAAGAAGGTTAATCGCCTAATTTCTTATCAATGACGGATAAGAATATTACCTTTTTGGTTTATATGTTCCTTTCAGATACTTATATGTCTGATCGTACACTTCCCTGGCAGCGGGGTCCGATGATTTGGCAGCCTTCAACAGCGTTTTCACCTGTTGATAGAATCCGCTATACGACTGAACCATATAGTGGAACTCCTTACCTTTGTCCAGATAAGCGTAATATTTGTCGCGAAAATACTGGTTGATCAGCACACTGTCGTTCATTTCGATTTCGATGCCCATACCGTTTTCTCTAGCTGCCTCTGCGATGGCATTCAGCCGTTCAGGAGTGCTGCCTTCATGGAACATAAAGTTCGGTTGCATCAGAGCGGAATCAAAACCGATCCGCTTCCAATCGTTCCAGCCGCGGGCGAAATAGTAAGGAATCCATTGAAATTTCACACCTTTGGAACGCACATAATCGCCGGTCCACTGCAGAAGTTCCTCTTCGCGATTACTCAACTGAAGGGCAACATACTCGTTGTACCAGTAGAAACCTACTAGTTCCAGTTCGTCATAGGCCGCTTCGTTCCATCTGCGGTACACTTCGTCAACGTACCATTTCACGACTTTCATGCGGTTCTGCAACGCAGCCTCTTCACCGATTTGCATTACATTCAGATTCTCACTGATCCCGTCACCGTCGACATCGCCAAAGTCACTCTGATCCGTGCGCGGGTATGGAATGGCAATAACAACCTTAGCCTTATAGTTGCGATTTGGAAGCACCGCCTTGGCCTCCTTAACGGCTTCGTTCAATGCGCCAAGTTCATAATCGTCTCGGAACAGCCGATCAAGGAAGTGCTCGAAATGTGATTTATTCGTCGGTTTGCCGACTGTTCCGTAATTCGCCCCATCCAGCAACGGGCCATAAGGTAAGAACAGGAACCCGTCAAACATGTAGTCCTGTCGCACCATATTTTCGTCCACATAAGACACGTACGGCTTGAAGTCTTCCTTGTTAAAAGAAATCCAGTCTGCAGGCTGATACTGCCATTCTCCAGTATAAATCAATACCATGTTGTTGATGCCTCCAACCTGCTTCGAACCCTTGATCGGGTAGCCTCTATCGCCTTTCGGTCCATTCGGTGACGGCCGAACATGATCGCCAGAGGTGTCCGCGGTTCCCCACACTTCAAGCTCATCCATGAACAACCACGTTTCTACCGATACGTTCAATTGCACATAGCGTGCCTCTTTGTTGATATCGGTTACGGTGAACTTCTGCGTCAGTGGCCCCGGCTCCGTGGTAGGCACAGCTGTTTTCACAATCGCCAGGTTTTCCCACGCCTTTCCATTGTGCGAAATCGAGAAAGCAATGCTACCGGGGAAATAAATGCCAACCGCTATATCCTGAAGTGTATTTAACGAGATCTCATGAATCGTAGAGATTTGCTCCAAATCGAGAATGATCGTGCGACTTCCCTGCCACAGTCGACCGATAAACGCATTGTTTAAGAAGTCGGTGCCTCCGTACACACCATCGGTTAACTTGTTACCGGTATCATCAGGATAATAAGATTCAATATTACCAAAATACGTATCAGCGGAATATGGCGTTTTGATCGTATAATTTTTCCCTAGAGCAATATTCGTGATTTTACTCTCGTCGTCATTTTCATATGCCATCCCGGCGGACAGCGGAAATCCAGATGCGACAAGAACCGTGGTCAACGAAAAAAAGTCAAGTAATGTATCAAATTTTTAAGGAACATTTTATTTTCCTCCTTAAATTGAAATATTAAATGCAACAAAACCACGGGTTCCATTATGTGGTAACCGTTATACCCTTTTGTAGGCTTTATATGAGGTGGTGGGCATGATAAGCTGATGAGTCATGCGATCTGCCTTGATCTTACGACATATGATGTGAAAAGATACGCTTCTGTGTGGGGAATGAGCCGTCGGTAATTCCTTCTGTAATGAAGGTTTCTTCACTTTATCATAACGGAATTACCAAGTCTTATGTTTATTTTTTATTAATTTAATTTCAAAATAAATAATTGTTTCTATTTCTTATTAAATAATAATTAGGTTTTGATTTATGAATCGATAGATTTTGTCATAATAACCTCTCTCAGCAGGATTCGGATGGTGATAAAGATGATAAATTCCCTTCCCACCATCAAACCAGGCTATGGCTGATTCTTTCATATATCCGAATTCGATCCCTCCTTCCAGATAACGATCAAACCTGCGTAAGCGCTCGTTTTGCACCTGAATAGGTTCATCTAACGTCGAGTAATACTCCATCTCTATCCCCGCATTGCGCTGACGGGCAGCCAACGCGGCGTCTTTTACATCCTCAATATGTTTATAGAACATATAATTTGGTTGCAGAAAGGCAGCATCGAAATAATAGCTTCGATAATCATCGAGCAAGTGAATGTTATAAGAGCTATAGAAGGGAATCCAGAGCAGCTTTTTATCCTTGGCGTTGATATAGCGACGCAACTCCTTGAGCAGCCAATGATCATCCACATCCCAGCTTTTATGGACGGTTTCAAACGTCCAATAAAAGCCCAACAAATGCAAATAAACGGGTGAAGCGTTTTCAAAACGACGTAACGTTTCATCGACAAACCATTGAGTAGCCTGTAATCGATCTCGTGTTGCTCGATCCAAATTTTGACCGGTTGTAGAAAAATTTAACCGTTTTCCATTGAGGACGCCAAATTGGGTCTGCGAAGGGCCAGGATACGGGATGGTCACCACCAGATTTCGACGAGAATCTGGAGCACCAAGCAATGTGGCAGTTTCAGCAATAGCTTGATCTAGCGCTTCAACGAACAAACCGGGCTCGAAATACCAATCCAAGATCGCTTCCCAATCTTCCTTGGTTCCCGGATTCGGAGCCGGGACTGCATAAAAGTCCCCTTCTCCACTCATCGTCGTTCCAATGTTGACATCCGCGTAGAGAAAACCTCCTTTCGGCGACTTGTAATGCCAGAAAATAAAGGTATCAAACATCCAATCATCGGGCTTCCCGTGTTCATTCAAGTGTGCCACGTAGGGATGGAACTCCTTTTGAGTCCAAGAATCAAGGCGATTGCCGCCGACCAAGATCAAGTGACTCATGTAGTTGAAATCCGGTTTTCCTGGTTGAAAATATGCCACCTACCTTAGCCTCCTTGCGTACGTCCAGACTGTCATACAATACGCCAAAACGGAACGATGGCCATCTTCGATTGCCGATCAGCCCATGCACCCCCCTTTAGGCTAAATGACGCATGAAAGGGAATATATATACTATTATGTAACATCATTCTAAACTAACAGAAGGTGCTTGTCAACATTATATATCAATTTTTTGTCAATATACACCATTATTCCACAGGATATTGTCAAAGTCTAGCAGGATGTAGGCCACATAAGGAATTTTCAAACACCAATAGTCTTTTCTTCTTCAGACTGGTAAGCTGTAGTTAACTATACTGTTCGATCTGAAGAGGAGTTCTGGCATGCCACCACATACGGGCCAAGGACCGCGTGCGATGGCTACACTTCGTAATTTAGCGATTAGCTTGTTTCGGTTGCACAATGTGAATAACATGGCTCAAGCACTCCGTTCATGCAGCAGGAAACCCAAAAGAGCCCTCCAGTTATTGGGCTTATGAGATGTTGCATCAAATCATGCGTTGGAATAAGACCGATCAATGAACGATTTGTTTGAACCTGCTCATTTTTAATCGACTACAATGTCTGTTTAGTGCGCATGAAAGAAAATGCTTGTTAAGCCTTGTGCAGGCTATCCTCTATGCACGACTTTGACGAAGACCTGGAAAAGTGCACGATTACCCAAGCCGAAACTGACCCGGTTCGCGAAGCCATGCGAGCGAAAGTGCAAAGCGATAAGGGCATAGCTATCAGCTATCTATCGCCAGCGTAAGGCCACCCCATTGTGGAAGCGGCATAGAGCGAAATGAAAGAAGTTCAAGGATTTCGCCAATTTCACCTGCGAGGCGAAACCAAGGTTGAAGGTGAATGTGTGTTGCTGGCTTTAAATTACAACTTGCAACTTGCGTAAGCTACACTCTACGAAATATCCCAAACAGGCTATAGTCTATAAATGGGAGATCTGCCCAAATGTATAAGAAGAAAAAATGACCAATAATTTCGGGCCATCTCAGCTTAAATATAACTATAATTTAAAAAAAGTATGAATTTAATACTGTAAAGGTTTCACTAAAACTTATTTCGTCGGACTAACTCATAGAGGAGTACTATCCGCTGCGAAAAGCGGTTGAAATACTGAGCATTCACATTCACCCCTTCTCCTGCGCCAATGAAAACAATACAGATAAAAAGAAGGCAAATATGCTGTATTTACACGACTTTCGGCCGCAGGGCCGTCATATTGCTCGCGTTGCTTCGGCCCAGCAGGCCAGAGCGGGGAACTTGGAGCTCCAGAAGCAGCGCCTGGAGGAACCTGGAGGAATATTGCGGGCCAAAGGCTACGTTGTCGTTGCCGTCATCGTCGAACAAGGTTCCGGACTCAACGAAAGAGGAGTGAGGAGGATATCCGGGCCGGTCATGAGCATACGGACGAGTGCGGCGCGTTGGCGCATGCCTCCCGAAAGCTCGTGCGGGTAGCGGCGCGCCGTGCCGGGAAGCCCGACCTCCGCAAGCAACGCGTCGGCGCGCTCCGGCGTCACGCACACCATATTGGCATCGATCGGGGCGATTTTTTCTTCCATGCGCGCATCACCTCACCGTATCGTATGTGCTCATGGGCAACATGCGAACGCTTCGATCAAAAAAAAAAAAAACGCAGGTGCCTTGCACCTGCGACGGCGACGACGTGACCTCGCGACGCGTTACCCGGCCAATACCATCCCGTCTGCGATCAATTCCGCTTGAAGTGCTTTGACGTTTACCTCCAATGGCCGAATGTTTTGCCTGACGGCCAAGCTCGCCGCCGTACCGGCGGCTTGGCCCGTGGCCATGGCGCTCGCGGTCAAACGCGTCGTTGCAAAGGCTTCATGTGTCGTCGAAATGCATCGTCCGGCGGCCAATAAGTTGTCTACCTTTTGGGGCACAAGGCAACGGTAAGGGATGTCGAACGCCCCGTCTCCCTCAATGAACGCAAATGAAACCCCTCGTTGGGTGGGATCGTGAATGTCGATCGGATATCCGCTCTGCGCAATCGCATCGGCAAATTTTCGCCCTTGGACGACGTCTTCTTTCGTCAGCACATAGTGACCGACGATGCGCCGCGTTTCTCGGACGCCTATTTGGGTGCCGACATTCGATACGGAAGCGCGTTCGAAACCGGGGATATGCTTGATCAGAAAATCGCTCACCATCAAGACCTGTTTCCGGCCTTCATATTCCGCCTGCGACAAGTCGCGGACATTCGTTCCGTCGTACCCTTGGACGCGGGTGCAGTTGACCAACACTTCATCTTCCGCCGGACCTGTGAAAAACAGCACCTGATCGCGCTGAATGGGCAGTTTGGACTTTTCCCATTGCGGGTAAAACCCTTGGACGGCTGACAACGGCACGGAACCGTCTTTCAGCTCATCCCACAATGTGTTCGGATAAAAATGCGACGGATTTTCGAGCATATATCGTTTGACTTTGGCCAAATCGACCCCGCGCATGCGAAACATCATCGTCATCGGCTGAGTTTTTTGGTCTTCCTCCCTACCTTTGGACATGGGCACACCGGCCAAATAACTGATATCGCCGTCGCCCGTCGCATCGACAAACATTTTGCCCATGATACGAATTTTGCCTGATTTCCCCGTTGCCGTCACGGATCGGATGCATCGGTTTTCAATATGGACCTCAACGACCAAACTGTGAAGAAGAACATCGACATGGGCTTCCTGCAACATATCCATGGCTAGGACCATATATTTTTCAGGGTGATAGGGCGTCACGGAATACACAAAGCCGAGTGTGTCGCGGACGTGGCCGGGCGAACCGCCGATTGCTTTCAGGCGATCGACGATTTCTTGCGCGATGCCTTTAATCACCTGCTTTCCGGCTTTCGTGTGGAAGGTCATCCAGGGATAGACGAGCGCGGCGGTCGACATACCGCCAAGAAAGCCGTATCGCTCGATCAAAAGCGTCTTCATCCGTTTTCTCCCGGCCGCGATCGCCGCGTTGATGCCGGCAGGTCCGCCGCCCACGACGACGACATCATAATGCTGCTCAAGATCCATTTTTCGGCTCACGCTCCTTTGCATTTCATCCGAAAAAGTCTTGCCCCTTTTGCGTAATAGATGTGGCCGTCTGCGCCGATGGCGATCAACGACGTTTCATCAAACGCCTGGCTGTTTAGCGTTTTGGGGTCGATGACCGTCAACCAGTAACCCAACGTGGTATAGAGCAAACCGTCCGGTCCCCAACGCAAGCAAATGGGACGCCATTGATGCGACGGTTCTTTGCGGTCGGGATAAATCGTTTTGGCCCGTTCCACTTACAAAGTCTTTGGATCCATGACGAAGATCGTTCGGTATGTCGCTCCCCACAGTTTGCCGTCCGGCCCGAAACGCAATTCGCCGATAGCTTTCGGGGGCATGTCGATGTCGGGGAGGTCGGGGACCGTCTCGGCCAGGAGCGTCTCCGTCGACGCGTCCCAGATGAACACTTTTGCGGCATCTGCCCGCGGGAGACTTCCGAGGCCCCCGTAGATCGATGTCGCCCCGTATACTTTGCCTTGACGGTAAACGAGGCTGATGATGCTTTGGTCTTTGATGATGTCGGGGTAAGTCGTCCGTCGGTCGGCATCCGGATCGTAGACGGTCAAGGCGCCTCCCAACAAGCCGTATTCCGGTACGGTCCCGATAAACACCTTACCGTCGCCCGAAGCGAAAGCAAACGGCCTGTCCTGCCGCGCCCCGACGGCAAACATCCACGCCGGATTGTCCTTGCCCAGGCCCTTGCTCGGATCGAGCCGATAAATGTTCGCGTTTCGATAAGTGCCCATATACATATGTTCGTCCAGGCGGCCGATGCCTTCGGTTTGTGGGAACGTCGGCACGCGCCCTACCACCTTTTCGGCGGAAGGCGCATAGATGCTCAGGCCGCCATGGTATCCGCCAAGATACAAATAACCGTTCGCGCCGCTTTCCAGAGCCTGAATAACCAAGCCGCGCGGATGCACATTGACCTGTGCCACTTCGCACATGGAACTCAGCGGATCGTAAATGAACCACTCTCCGTTTTGGGTAAGCCCAAACAAAACCCATTCCGATCGGGCGGAACACGTGGCGGATAATGTTTGCGGCGGGCGGATCCAGAACGCGCCGACAAGGGGCGCTTTGGGCAAGCGAACGTCGCTTGACAGGCTGCGGATGTCATGACGGCTTAGGTCATAGACGTACAATAAGGTTCCGTGTTTAAAATACACTAGATCCGGTTGATCGGGAGACGGTGGGGAGATTGAATGTTCTGCAGGAAACGATTGAAGGATCCGTCCGGATACGCTGTCGATGACAAAATAAAGCGAACGATTCATCTGAACAAAAATGTTTTGTTGATAAACATAAATGTTTGACACCACATAACCGTCTTGCCCACGGTGGGGGATAGCGATTTCCTGTTTGCTTCGGTTATTTCGATGAACGCTGTACAAACATGCGCTCATCCCGATGCCAACATATAACCTCTCCTCCGTGACGCATATGCTGCGGGCATATGGTTGATCGGCCATTCGCCCGAAATCCTCGAATCGACCGCGTTGCACATCGTACGCGAACACTTTGGCGTTTGGCCATGTGGCCCCGTAAATATATCCGTCCTGGCTCGCTTTAAGATCCCAAACCCACGCATCTCCCGTGGGGTTTTTCCCGAGCGGTCGCACTTGTCGTTGATTCGGGGAATATCGATATAAAATGCAGTCTTGCGTCCCATGAAAATACACCTGTTTGTCGGAACCGACGGCCATCGCCCATACGGCATCCAAACCGGGGAGCTCATGACGGTCAACGACTTGCATCGTCGCTAGGTTGAGCGCATAAAACACGGCAGGGTACCCGTTGGTCACGAAATACAATTCGTTTTCCTTTTGATCGTTTGTACCAAAAACCGCGTTATGAATGATAACACTTGTCACCACCTCGCCCAAATCTTCGACAGGTCCATATCGTGCGTGTACAGTGCCGACGGCCATTCTTTCGTATGCTCCCTTCTTTCGACTGACCGGATATCGACCGACAGGAATCAACGACGAAGCGATATCTGGTTCACAACTGGATTATAGTTTACATGCGCCGTTCTAGCTTGTCAAGACAAGATGAAAGGTTCGATATGTTCGATATCATGGATTCGAAAGCTGTTAAAAAAATAAATGCATTATATACGCTTGACTTGCACGTGGATTATCCTTAGAATTGAGCCAAGATACAAACCAGATATAAACCAGATCGATTGTATTTGACTTGAAAACGTTAGGAGCGAAGACGATTCATGAAAGCTGTGGTCGCACACGCAGGCGAAGCAGATGTTCTTGAACTGGCCGTACCCGAACTCCGGGACAACAGCGTACTCGTCAAGACGCATTACTCTGCCGTCAGCACCGGAACGGAGTTGATGCTGCTTGGACAAAGCCGGCATAAAGCGGAGCCCGTTTATCTTGGCTACAGCGCGGCGGGCGAAGTTGTCGCCGTCGGAGCCGGGGTGAAGCATGTCGGCGTCGGCGATAGGGTCGCCTGTTATGGGAGTCCTTACGTTCGTCACGCCGAATATTTGCTCGTACCCAAACAGTTGGTCGTCCCGATACCAGCTCAGGTTGATTTAAGGGAGGCCGCATTCGTCGGTTTGGGGGCCATCGCCATTCATGCCCTAAGACAGGCGGATTTGCATTTCGGGGAACATGTGGTGATCGTCGGTTTAGGCATTTTGGGCCAAATCATTGCTCAAGTCGCGCATGCCGCCGCGTTCAATGTCTTGGCGCACGATATTTTGCGCGATCGTTGTCGGGTGCTTCAAGACATGGGGATCGGACGAGCATCGCACGCAAAAGAAGAACTCGCGCAGATGATCGACGAGCTGACGGACGGCGAAGGGGTCGATGCGGTCATCCTAAGCACCCAGGGCGGCGATGAAGCGTTGTTGAATCAGGCGTTCAAATGGGTGCGCGATCGCGGTAGCGTTCTCATTGTCGGCGACATGAACGTGGCGTTTTCTCGGGAACTGATGTATGAAAAAGAAGCACGGGTCTTGATTTCCCGTGCCGGCGGTCCCGGGCGCTACGATGAGCGGTACGAGCGAGACGGCCACGCCTATCCCATCGGATACGTTCGATGGACAGAGCATAGAAATATGTATGAATTTATACGATTATTGGCAACCAATAGAGTTCACCTCGCGCCGCTTTTCACGCACCGCGCTCCGGTTGAAGAAGCGCCGCAATTTTATCGCTCATTGATCCGTGATGAACGCGGCACGGCGCTGGGGGTCATCATCGAATACTGAAACGAAAAACGCTGGAGCGCGATATGCCCGCAGGACCAATAGATGAGGTGGTTCCCGCAAAACCGTTGCTGTCGTTTTTCTGATCCGCGGATCATAAGCGACAGACAAAAGGGGGGTGATTGCGAAAGGGAAGAGATCGGCAGATCGATGGATGATGTTTTGCGCGATGCCAATGCAAGGAGGCTTAAAAAGGAGGCTTGAAGATGGGTCGGAAAATGAAGACAATGCACAAAAAGACTTGGTTGACAGGATTGCTCGCTTTTTTGCTCCTCCTGTCCGCTTGCGGGCAAAACGCGACAAATGCCCCACAGGAGCAGGGGCAGGAGGATGTGGTCCAACAACAAAAAGAAAATGAAAAAAAGCTGGCGGGCGACATTACGTTTTGGACCTTGTCGCTAAGCCCTGCGTTTGATGATTACATTCATAATGTCATCGCGGCATTTGAAGCAAAATACCCCGGCGTGAAAGTCAACTGGCAAGACATTCCGTATGACCAAGCAGAGCAAAAAATTTTGATTTCTGCATCCGGAGGAAAATTGGCCGACGTGATTAACCTGAATACCGATTTCTTAAAGAAGCTGGCCGCATTGGGCGCCCTCGTCAATATGGACGAAGCGGCGGCCGACGTGAAAGCCGATTTTTATCCCAACATATGGAAATCCGGAGGGCTCAAGGGAACATCCTATGCGATTCCCTGGTATGTTTCGACCGGCGTGCTTCTGTATAACACGGATTTGCTCAAAAAAGCGGGGTTGGACGGGCCGCCAAAAACATTTGATGAAGCTTGGGCAATGTCGCAAGTCATTAAGGAGAAGACAGGCGCGTATGGGTTGACGGTGGATGATATTCATTTTGTCATGCTCATGGAGGGCGTGCCGCTCATCTCAGATGATTATAAGACCGCGGCGTTCAACGGCCCGGAAGGCGTTGAGTTTGTAAAAAAATACAAAAAATATTTTGACGATGGATTAATTCCCGAAGAAGTATTGTTGAAGCAGGTCAAGGTTCCTGAATGGTATGCGCAAGAAAAAGTTGCTTTTTGGCGGGCAGGGCCGCAGCATTTCAGACAAATCAAAGACTTGGCTCCCAACGTCTATGAGAAGTCTGACGTCGCTCCGGCGATCTTAGGAAAAACCCGTAAAATCCATAGCCCGATCATGAACATTGCCGTTGCCGAAAGCAGTAAAAACAAAGACGTTGCCGTGGAATTCGCCAAATTTATCACCAATGCGGAAAACCAGCTTGCCTTCAGCAAATTGGCGCCGGTGATGCCCACCGTTATGGCGGCGGCCGAGGATGAATTTTTTACGCAGCGCAAGAATGCTACGGATGTTCAAGAAAAGGGTGGATACATCGCTTCGCAACAGCTGCAATACGCGGAGGACTTGATTTTGCCCGTCGAAAATGTGACCGATATCTATAAGACAATCAATGAGGCGTTCCGGAAGGTTCTCCTTGAGAACAAAGACCCGCAACAAGCGCTCGATGAGGCTGCCGAAATTGTTACGCTGTTACTCAACAAATGATGATATGGAAGCAATATTGAGGAGTCTCGTCAACCTCTGAGTCTGCCTGTCGGCAGACTCAGAGGTGTTGTGCTTCGCACACTGCGTGCTTTTAGGGGGATGGTCATGTACAAATCTTATCATGCTTGGTTTTTTTTATTGCCGGCGCTCGTATTGCTTCTTGTGTTTAATTTTATCCCGGCGATTTGGGTCATCCTTTTGAGCTTCATGGAGTATAACGTTATTCAACCGATGGAGTGGGTCGGGTTGGCCAACTATATCCGCTTGGCTAATGACGCTGAGTTTTGGAATGCGCTAAAAAATACGCTCTATTATTGGTTTCTCGTGACGCCCGCCTTGGTGATCATACCCATTTTTGTTGCGGTTCTTGTGAACCAAAAGTTGGTGGGCATCAAGTTTTTCCGATTGACGATATATTTCCCGTTTTTGGTGTCCGTGGTCGTGACCGCGATCATGTGGGGCTGGATGTTGAGATCCGACGGCGTGATCAATTATGCGCTCAGCTTGCTGAACCTTGAACCCGTGAGTTGGTTGACGAAAAAATCGACCGCGATGCCCAGTCTTGCGATGATTACCATTTGGCAAGGCATCGGATATTACATGCTTATCTATTTGGGCGGTCTTCAAGCTATCCCCAATGAGTTATATGAATCGGCTGAACTTGATGGTGCAGGCTTTTTGCGGAAGCAATGGCACATCACGTTTCCGATGTTAAGACCGGTCATTTTTTTTGTTGCCGTTGTGTCCACGATGGCGGCGTTTAAAGAGTTTACGCTCATGCTGGTGATGACGGAGGGCGGCCCGCTTGGGGCAACTCAAACGGTGGTATATCTCATCTTTGAAAAGGCGTTTCGCAGCTTAGATATGGGTTATGCCAGCGCCATCGCAACCGTTTTGTTCGTCATCATTTTGGCGCTGACGATCTTGAATCGACGTTTTTTGGATCGTGAAACATCATAATGCACAGGCGGAGGAGAACGATGTTTGGAACGGTGAACCATCGGCGCGCTAAGACACTTTATCGAAGATACGGCACCAAGGTCGTTTCTTATGCTCTTTTGATTTTGCTGTCCTTGGTGATGATTGTCCCTTTTTTATGGACGCTGTCAACGTCGTTGAAAGGCGCGGATGAAGCGATTTTCTCTTTTCCCCCTAAGTTTATTCCAGAGCACCTTACTTTTGAAAACTATAAAGCAGTATGGAAAACATTGCCTATTCCTCTATATTTAAGAAACAGTCTGATTCTCACTTTTTTTGGCGTTTTGTTCCCGGTGTTCTTTTCGAGCCTTGCCGCATTTCCTTTGGCACGTATGGAATTTAAAGGAAGGCGTTTCATTTTCGTGCTGGTTATCGCCACTATGATCATTCCGGTCGAAGTGACGATGATCCCGATCTATTTGATTTTAAACAAACTCGGGCTGATCGGAACGTATGCCGGTGTCATTCTGCCGAATGCTGTCAGCACGTTCGGGATCTTCTTGATGAGGCAAGCTTTTTTGTCCATCCCTCGGGAAATCGAAGAATCTGCGTTCATCGACGGCGCAAATGTTTGGCAAATATGGTGGAAAATCATGCTTCCGATGGTCAGACCAATGATGGCCACGTTGGCGATTTTAAGCTTTATTGCTTCATGGAACAATTTCTTATGGCCGCTTCTTTTGCTCGATGACTCGAACATGTATCCTTTGACGTTGGGGCTCTACAAATTGCAAGGCGTATTTGTATCCAATATGCGGTATATCGCTGCAGGGAGCATCATTGCGCTCATTCCGATCATGATCGTGTTTATTTCATTACAGCGCTATTTTGCGGAGACGGCTTTTTCCAGCTCGATTAAAGGCTAAGGAACGTTCAGCCGGCCTGTCGTGCGTCTTCTTCGTCGCGTGCTGTCCGACTCCTGCCAGTGAAATGATCGAGTGTGATGTACATTATGCCACGCATGTAGGGAGGAGGAAGAGCCCGTAACGTTGATAGGAGGAGGATGAAGGTGGGTACATCCGGCTCAAACACAAGCGCTCCTCCCTGTTGGAGACGAACTTAAAGAGCTGCTTACTAGTGATGGTACTCGAGGGGGGTGTGGGCACGGCGGCGAGCGAACATTCAGGTGTTTGGCTCCTGTACGTCAAGAGGAAAAGGGTCATCGGAGCGTCTTGAGGAGTTCCTTGTTTGAAGACGGAGTCGGTCTACAGGAGAACCAAAGATCAAGCGGGAAGCGTTCAAGGCGGCATCCGCCGAATGGAGCAAATAAGACGTTCTCGATGGCTAGACTCACTCCGTTTGTCGAAGGTGTTGCGCGTGCGTACAGTCTAAGGTAAGATAGTGGTGTATTGGGATTCCATTATTCCCTTGCTTTCGTTTTAGATTCATGCTGAGGTAGAAGAATGAAAAAAAAACCGAACCGCGCCACATTCCATGCTCGCCTCAATGCGATGATCAATACGCTGCGTCTAGACATCATTGGCGGGAAGTGGAAAATCGGAGAATACTTGCCGTCAGAATCGGCGCTCGCTGAACAATACCATTTGAGCAAAAACTCGGTGCGAAAAGGTCTCGAGTCTTTGGTTCAGGAGGGCTTGATCGTCAAGCAACCGCGAAAAGGGAATATGGTCGTCAATCTGAGCGATGAAAAGACGATCATCAAATTTGGATATTATTCCTCATTGGTTTATGAAGCCCAAATCATACAGCTCCTAGAGGAATTTCATCGATTATATCCGCACGTCCTCGTTCAACCCATCCCTTTGAATCCCGAGCATTACTATCAATATGCGAAAAACTTAATCGATACGGGTGTCATCGATGTGTTTACGATCAATTACGGTCATTTTCGCGAATTCGTTGAGCAGAATGCCGAGCATGTCTTTGAACCGTTGCATGTTTCCGCGGATGTGTATTCGTTTGCTTCTGACCCTTTCATCATCGATGATGCACTTTATGTTCAGCCCTTCATCTTGTCTCCCGTCGTCCTCTGTTACAATGTGAAGCATTTTCGTGAACTCGATCTGCCTGAACCTGACAGCAGTTGGACTTGGAACAAGCTGGTGCATGTCGCCCTTGAATTGGCAAAGCGCGACCCGCAAAGGTACGGCTTCTATTTCCATCCGCTTTCCGTCAACCGCTGGCCCATCTTTTTGTTGCAAAGCGGAGATCAGCTCGGGACAACGGACAACAGTTCGACAATCTGTGATTCTCCGTTAATGGAAGGCCTGGAATTATGCAGAACGTTGATTCAGCGCAATGAGATCTTTCCGACTTATTTGTCGGACAACGAAGTTGATGCAGAGGCCTTATTCCTTGAGGAAAAAGTGTCCATGATTATGACCACTTATTTTAACCTCAACCATTTGCAGGCGGCTCAGTTCCCTTTCGATCTGTCCGCTTTGCCTTATTACAAAAAGCCGGCGACGTTATTGCTCATCATCGGTTTGGCCATCAACCAACATTCAAAGCATAAAGCTGCCGCCCAATTGCTTGTTGATTTTTTACTGTCCAGACAAGCGCAAATGAAAATTCGCCGTGAAACGTATTCGATTCCAAGCCTTAAATCTGTCGCGGAATCAACGGAGGATGAAGTGCCCGGAATGTATCGGCCGTCGCGTTTCTCGCTTTATCGCGAGATTATTCCAACATTTCGCTTGCACAGCGACCTCAACATCAAGTACCAAAGCCTGACGCTCATGAATCAAGAATTAAAACTATATTGGTCTCAAATAGAGGATAACAAAGAATTTTGCAAAAGGATTAAAGGTTTGTTGTAGATTCCCTCCACCAACCGGTGGGGGAGTGTCATTTTATTGCGTTTGATTCGCCTTCACTTACGCTCTGGCCTGTCAGCCCGTCACAGACCGAACCGGATACTTCGATCAAGACGAGGTCTTCATTCGGAAGTTCATTGCCGTCCGCCTTATGGTCCGTTTCCGAAAGCGACGTCCGATGGGCGATGCGTTGCTAGCTTTCGTCTTTGTTTATCTTATCCGCTGTGCAAAATTGGGAAACGGCAAATGAACGAAAACACCTTATTTAATCAAGATCGCTTTTCGACCAG
The DNA here is from genome assembly GCA_003050645.1 of Candidatus Carbonibacillus altaicus. Taxonomy (GTDB): domain Bacteria; phylum Bacillota; class Bacilli; order Thermicanales; family DSM-22653; genus Carbonibacillus; species Carbonibacillus altaicus. The sequence continues at coordinate 5,543 of PEBX01000008.1, read as the reverse complement.
ATGCCGTGAAGATATTACACAGGAAACGATGCTCAAATCCGTTGTAATTGAAACCCAGACAAAGAGCGGAGCGACGAGCCGGCCGTTCCGATGGACGACTCAAACGCTCGGCGAACAATCGACGGTCTTGACCGTCTTAACCGTCCGTTTCAGGACATACATACGGTCGGTCGGGCTCCGGCTTGAAAGCCTTGAGCGCTCGGACAACGAGCCGTACGAAGTGCAGACTGTGGATCGGCATAACGACTTTCGCGCGAATCCGATCCACAGCTCGTAGGAGATCGGGTGGCGCGGCGTGTCCGCCGGTACCGCCGGTGCTGATGGCGACGTCATCCGTGCCCAGTTCAACGACGAAAGACTTCAGCCGAGCGTATTGCGAGTCGAGGTCCGAGCGGGGTGCCGTTCGAATGGACGTAGAGCCCGCCTTCTGTCAGCAGGACGAGAAGCATCAACAAAGTCTTCACTTTAAATGGCCAGGAGAACGATTTTAGCGACAATCGACAGTACAACGCACAAGTTTTTATACCTCGGTCACGGAATCAAGAAATGATAAACTAACCAATCAAGAACATCTTGTATTTTTTGGTCCCAATAACTCCACTCGTGCCCCCCTAGTCCCTCATCAAACGTACAATCAAATGCAGCATCCTGCAAAGCATCACAAAACATCAAGTTTTCCCCATACAAGTCATCTTCTATTCCACAACTTATATACACTTTTGGTTTTGGTGATTTATTTTGATTAAAATTCTTCAGTAACCAAAAAAGATCATTTTCTGTATCTTCGACAGTTTGATTATCGAATATTAATTTGTAATCTCTCACCCTAAGTGGATCCTCAGATAATTTGGCTATGTCGATTCTACCTGATAGACTGGCAACAGCCATAAATTGTTTCGGTCTACTAAGAGCCCATTTTAAGGCACCATAACCGCCCATAGAAACACCTGCCACAAAATTATATTCACGTTTATCTGATAAACGAAAAAAAGTCCGAGTAATTTTGGGTACTTCTTCACTTAAAAAGGTCCAGTACTTCGGACCATAAACCATATCTGTATAATAACTCCGTCCTACCTGGGGCATAACCACAGCTAATCCTAAAGAATCAACATATCTTTCAATAGAAGTCCTTCGTATCCAGGTGATGTCATCGTCAAATAATCCATGTAATAAATACAGAGTCGGAAAGCCATGCTTTTCTATCAACTGGTTCATTTTTAGATTTACCTGTTGTAATTGGGGAAAAATAATAGTCATTGACGTATTTATCTGTAGGGTTTCTGAAAAAAAGTAATTGCGAATAAGAGCCATCTACTGATCCTCCTTAAATAATTGAATAACTTCTGTATTAAATCAAACTTAGTGACATACTCCCACCACCTACACGAACGTTTAATGGTAGAGTTTCTCTTGCAGTCACATCTCATGATGAGAAGTTCAAGGAGCAATCCCTTTATTCTCCACGGTCATAGTAGATGTTTCTTAATTAAAAAAATATCTTCCTTTTTTATAATATACTTATCATCATTTAATTTCCCTATCAGATTCTTACCCAAATACAGAGTGAAAAACCTTTCTAAAAAAGGAATAAGGTTTCTAAGAACTGGCAAGAGTGAGAGGACTTTGTAGAAGATTGAAACCAAGACAAGCTTAAACCAATAAAGGGAAGCTTTAGTTCGATGCGACCTGCTCTTTGAAAGACAAAGACTCCCCTTCCGTTTTTTTCATTGCTGAATGAAACACATGAAAAACTGAAAGTCATCGTCATTCGTATACATTAAGCGTAAGAACCCTGTAAGCGCAAATCCCGTACGTACCGAGAAAAAGCTTGAGCGGACAAATGTTGAATTCGGTGCCAAGAAATCGGCCAGCCTGGTTAATGGGTATGCTCAGCTTAAACACAAGGCGAGTCATATTTCGTCTGTAATCCCTTATAATAATTGTTTCAAAGATATTCTTAATTAACTTACTGTTTAGGTAAAAATCGTGCCGCATCAGCTTCTTTCAAAACCTCCTCCACCGATGCACCGGTTGATGCAGTCACCGCAGCAATGATGGCACCTTCTACAAAAGGCGCCGTACTCAATCGGACCCTTGATCTGAAGGACTTATCCAACATTTCTAACGCTGTCTCCGTGCTGAGATAGGCGCTTCCGAGATCCATCAATACAATGGCTACCTCTGCCAACTTAAGAACATCTTGAATAACTGCAATCACCCGCATTGTGTCGGTACCGATCGCACCCTCTAAGGTCCCTCCGGCATCTCGAATCGGTACCATGCCGCCTGCCATTTGTTCGGCCAATTCGCGTGTCCCTCTGGCAATGGCCTGGCTGTGCGAGACGAGCACCAAACCTACCGGTCGAAGGAAAGGCGTGTCCATCCCCTGTTCAAGCATGGTTTATCTCACCTTCTCCGGCAAAAACTAATGCTGCTTCAAATAAGTAAACTGTGCTGAGCGAACCCGGATCGCGATGTCCACGTGAGCGCTCACCGAGGTAACTGGCCCGACCTTTTCGAGCAATCAGGGGAATCGTTTGATCCGAACCCTCTTTTGCAGCACTAATCGCCTGCGCCAAACTCTCCTTTAGTGGAAATCCCTCGGCAAGCGAGGAGGATAGCGCTGAAACGGCGCGCGCATACGCATCGACCATCGTTTTATCGCCTAGATCGGCTTTGCCACGCTCCTTCATGCCGTTGAGTCCCGCTGCAAACATCTGCGCGATATCCTCTTCATTCAGCTGTTCTTTTTCACCAACCGCTTGTGCCATCCGTAAAAAAGCTGTGCCGTAAAGCGGGCCAGACGCACCACCGACTTTAGAGATGAGCACCATCGCTACTTGTTTCAGCAACTCGGCAGGTCTGATATTTTCATTCGCATCTTCCTCATCTCCAAGAATGTGTAGCACGGCTTGCATGCCTCGATCCATATTCGTTCCGTGGTCCGCATCGCCGATCGTTGCATCTAAAGCAGTGAGTTCATCTTTGTGCACGTGAATGAGTTCAGCATAGCGTCTTAGCCATGCCTTCAAGCGGGCAGTATCGATCATAGTGTACCCCTTTCTTCTTTACAACTTCACCATAAAATTTGTCCTACATCCCCCAGCGTAAGGCCGACGTGTGAACCGGTAAGTCCCAAAACGCCAATATCTCTTCATCCGCTTTCAGTAAAGTAATCGAGACACCTTGCATTTCCAGACTCGTAATATAGTTCCCGACAAGGTTTCTTTGAATAGCGATCCCGCGTTCGCGCAAAAGTTGTTCAAGCTTACGATAGACAATATACAGTTCCATGAGCGGCGTCCCCCCCATACCGTTTACAAGGGCGATCACAGAATCACCGGATGTGAGCGCGAGATCATCTATAATCGGTTGCGTGAGCATCTCGGTTAAAGTATCCGCAGGTTGCTTGGGGATGCGTTTTCTTCCCGGTTCCCCGTGAATACCGATCCCGAGCTCGATCTCATCATGTCCTAACGCAAATGTCGGAGATCCTTTCGCCGGAACAGTGCAAGAAGATAAAGCGAGCCCCATCGACCGCACACGTCCCGCGACGCGCTCCGCTAAATCTTTTACACGCTCGAGATCCCAACCTTCTTCTGCTGCAGCACCCACAATTTTTTCTAAAAGTACTGTTCCGCCTACACCTCGCCGACCCGTTGTGTATAAAGAATCTTCAACGGCTACATCATCGCTTACGATGACCCGCTCAACCTTGATCCCTTCCATTTCCAGAATTTCGTGGGCCATTTCAAAGTTCATCACGTCACCGGTATAATTTTTAACGATCAGCAACACGCCCGCCCCGTGATCGACTTTTTTTACTGCACTGACGATTTGATCCGGAACGGGACTGGTGAAAATCTCACCCGGACATGCTGCGTCGAGCATACCATACCCGACGTATCCACCATGGAGCGGCTCATGCCCCGATCCCCCACCGGAAACGAGAGCAACCTTCTCCTTCGTCTGCGATGATGCGCGATAAACAAAGAACGGCTCCCGCTCGTAACGCACTAAATCGGGATTTGCCAAAACGAGCCCCTCGATCGACTCGCTAACTACGTCTTCGACGCGATTGATCAGTTTTTTCATCACCTTCAGCCTCACTTCGTTTTTTGTTTTTAAGTTTCAAGTTAACAATAGTTTTTATTTTTTAAGATTCTTATGTCGGGAGCACCACCAAGGATGAAAGTGACATCAGATTTTCGAGAGAGCAGTGAGAAAAAAGACAGGAGGGAAAAGAGGAGGGAACCGAAGGAGAAAAAAAAGCGTTAAGGAAAGAGAGGGAATAGATAGAATAACGTTTAATATTCAGGTCCCTAGAGCCTAATAACCATCTTTATATTATTTGTCAATTTCTTCCCTAAAAACGAAAGATGAACACCTATCATATGTTACACTTCAAGGAACTTTAAGAACTCCCGCATAAACCCGGGTAAATCGGGCCAGGCATGACCTGAGACAAGTTTTCCGTCTACATGCAATCCTTCTTCCACGTACGTTGCACCCAAACTTTCAACGTCGATACGACAAGCAGTATAAGCCGTCATTTTGCGCCCGGTGAGCGGTATTTTTGCCGCAACTAAAATTAATACCGCATGACAAATCACTCCAACCGGTTTATCAGCTTCAAAAAAATGACGCACAATTTTTTGCACATTTGGATCGAGGCGAATGTATTCAGGTGCCCGCCCGCCTGGTAAAATGAGACCGTCATAGTCTTCAGGAACAACGTCACTAAAAGCAACATGCGCATCCATTAGGTAACCGGGCTTTTCCGTATACGTATCCCAGCTTTCAAAATCATGGATCACCGTATGCAATTTCTTTTTGCTCGGTGCAGCGATCACTGCTTCGTGACCCGCTTCCAAAAGACGAAAATACGGATAATAGATTTCCAGTGTCTCAACCGCATCTCCGGCAAGCAATAGAACTTTTTTGGCCATTCTTTTCCCCTCCTTAAAGTTTGGATCATCTTTAATTTTATAAAACAAAAAACCATTATACAATACACAATACATCTCCTGCTTTGTTGCTCATGTGATTCAAGATGCTTACATTCATCCTGCACCATTCTTATTGAACGTTCATCATGCAGAAACTGTATAAACCTCTCATCAATATCGACGACCACATACCATCGATCGGGGATCGGCGCTAATATTCGAAATAACACGAAGATCATAGGAATAGTCATAAAAATCGTTTGGTTTTGGATTTAACCAGAATACAGAAACAATAGACCTCCCCACGACCGCACATTGTTTGCCTGACGACGCTCCATTCCATCACAAGAAAGCGCGTACATACGATGGTAATGTGGCGGGTCATCAATATCAAACAAGCGACCTTGGCACTCCGTCCCCAGCTTCAAACACGATTAAGCAAGTATGAAGAACAATGGTTCATGATAGAACACTTTTTCAAGAAGGAACCCCTTCTCAGGGTGATCTAAGCACGAAAGACGGTTAAACCGTAAATTGTCTCGTGTCCTCCGTCCTTTAAAGCACGCGCGCAGGCATGGAGCGTGCCACCTG
>PEBX01000082.1 GCA_003050645.1 Candidatus Carbonibacillus altaicus | reverse complement strand
ATGAACAAACCGCCATCGTGCGGTTTCTGGATTGGGCGGACCGGAGGATCCGGCGGGTGATCCGGGCACGGCAGCGGCGGATCAAGCTTCTGGAGGAATACAAGCAGGCCCTCATTCACCAGGCCGTTACGGGCCAGATCAACGTCCGCACGGGCCAACCCTATCCGGCGTACAAAGACTCCGGCCTGGAGTGGCTGGGTGAGGTGCCGGAGCATTGGGAACTCAAGCCGCTCAAACGCTGGGTACGGTTAAATGCGAGTGTCCTGCCAGACACTACTCCTGCGGACTATGAATTCCGCTACATTGACATAGGTATGGTGGGCACCGGCTTTCTAACCAGAGAGCCACAACGACTGCGATTTAGTAATGCCCCCTCCCGTGCCAGACGAGTTCTCCAAATGGGCGATACCATTATCTCAACCGTGCGAACTTACCTGAAGGCGGTCTATTATGTGGACGGATTCTCAGAGGCTCTAGTGTGCTCGACTGGCTTTGCTGTTTTGACACCAGGCCCCAGCACACAGCCGAAATACGTGAGCTACTTGGTGCAGAGCAATACTTTCACCGATCGTGTAACTGCCGAGTCTGTTGGCACGGCTTACCCGGCAATTGCCGAGGGGCGACTTGGGTCATTCTATGTCTTTATTCCCCCCCTCCCCGAACAAACCGCCATCGTGGAGTACCTCGACACCCAGACGGCTAAGATCGACGCTGCCATTGCCGCCACCCGCCACGCGATAGAGTTCCTGCGCGAATACCGCGAGCGGCTGGTCTCCGATGTGGTCACCGGCAAAGTGGATGTGCGCGAGGTCGCAGCGCAGCTGCCAGAGGAGCCGCCCGAGGAGGAGTCCGAGTGGGTGGACACGGAGGAGATGGCCGAAGCTGAAACAGCAGACGAGGAGACCTCGGCAGAAACTGTTTTTGCAGAGGAGGTTGAAATATGAAACCCACCGACACCAGCGAAGCCGGGCTTGAAACGTTGATCTGCCGGGCCCTGACCGGGTCTGACTGTGCGCCCCGGCCTGCCGGGACCCCGGCGGTCATTGCCGAGCCTCCAGCGCCCTACGGCGGCGTGGGTTGGCTCCCTGGCGACCCGGCTGACTACGACCGGGAGTACTGCGTCGATCTGGTTCAGCTCACGGCCTTCCTGCGCTTGACCCAGCCTGAGGTTGCCGAAGCGCTCGATCTCGATCACGACAGCCCCACCCGGCGGAAGTTTCTGGCGCGCCTTCAGGGCGAGGTGAGCAAGCGCGGGGTGGTGGACGTGCTGAGAGGCGGCATCCAGCACGGGCCTTACCGCATTGAGCTCTTCTACGGAACGCCTTCCCCCGGTAACGAGGAGGCGCGGGCGCTCTACGACCAGAACCGCTTCACCGTCACGCGCCAGCTCCGCTACAGCCGCGACGAGACGCAGCGGGCGCTGGACCTTGTGCTCTTGATCAACGGCCTGCCGGTTTTCACCTTCGAGCTCAAAAACCGCCTGACCAAGCAGACGATGCATGACGCCATCGAACAGTACAGGCGCGACCGCAACCCGCGCGAGAAACTATTTGAGCTGGGCCGCTGCGTGGCGCATTTTGCGGTGGACGACAACGAGGTGTGGTTCTGCACGCACCTTCAGGGCAAGGCGTCGTGGTTTCTGCCTTTCAACAAAGGCTACAACGACGGCGCGGGCAATCCGCCCAATCCCTACGGGATCAAGACCGATTATCTCTGGCGGGAGGTCCTCACCCGGGAGAGCCTGACCGATATCCTCGAAAACTACGCGCAACTCGTCGAGGAGAAAGACGCAAAAAGTGGGAGGAAGTCGCGCAAGCAGATTTTCCCCCGTTATCATCAGCTCGACGTGGTGCGCAAGTTGCTCGCAGATGCCCGGAAACATGGCGCAGGGCGGCGGTATCTCATCCAGCACTCAGCCGGCAGCGGCAAGTCCAACTCCATCGCCTGGCTGGCCCACCAGTTGATCGGTCTTGCGAGGGACGGAAGGCCTATTTTCGATTCCACGATCGTGGTGACCGACCGGCGCATCCTGGACCAGCAGATCCGGGACACGGTCAAGCAGTTTGCCCAGGTGAGCGCGACGGTGGGGCACGCCGATCATTCCGGCGACCTGCGGCGCTTCATCGAGAGCGGCAAAAAGATCATCATCACGACGCTGCAGAAGTTCTCGTTTATCCTCGACGAAATCGGCGGCGAGCACCGCGGGCGCCATTTTGCCATCATCATCGACGAGGCGCATTCGGGGCAAGGGGGCCGTACCTCGGCCAAGATGAGCATGGCTCTGTCGGAAGCCGGCGCGGAGGACGAAGAGGAAACCTTCGAGGACCGGATTAACCGGATCATGGAGGCCCGGAAGCTTTTGCCGAACGCCAGCTACTTCGCCTTCACCGCCACCCCGAAACATAAGACGCTCGAGATGTTCGGCGAACCCGACCCGCAGCCCGACGGCACGGTCAAATACCGGCCGTTTCATAGCTACACCATGAAACAGGCCATTCAGGAAGGGTTTATCCTGGATGTATTGGCCCACTATACGCCGGTCAAAAGCTACTATAAGCTCATCAAGAAGATTGAAGACGATCCGGAATTCGACGTCAAAAAGGCGCAGAAGAAGCTGCGCCGCTTCGTCGAGGGGCACGAGCACGCCATCCGTCTCAAGGCCGAGATCATGGTGGACCATTTTCACGAGCAAGTGATGGCCAAGGGCAAGATCGGCGGCCGGGCGCGGGCCATGGTGGTGACCGGCAGTATCGAGCGGGCCATCCAGTACTTCCATGCTTTTCAGGCGTACCTTGCCGAGCGCAAAAGCCCCTATCGGGCGATTGTGGCCTTCTCGGGGGAGCACGCGTACGGCGGGCAACCGGTCACCGAGGCCAGCCTGAACGGCTTTCCCTCGAATCAGATCGCCGACAAGATCCGGGAGGATCCGTATCGGTTTTTGATTGTCGCTGACAAGTTTCAGACCGGCTATGACGAGCCGCTCTTGCATACGATGTACGTGGACAAGGTGCTCTCCGGGGTCAAGGCCGTGCAGACACTTTCGCGTCTCAACCGCGCCCACCCTCAGAAGCACGATACCTTTGTTCTCGATTTTGTAAACGACCCGGAGGCGATCCAAATGGCCTTCGAGCCCTACTACCGGACGACCATCCTCGCCGACGAGACCGACCCGAACAAGTTGCATGACCTCAAGGCCGACTTGGACGGGTACCAGGTGTACGCGCCTGATGAGGTGGATGAACTGGTACGGCTGTATCTGGACGGTGCCGACCGCGACCGTCTCGATCCGATCCTTGACGCCTGTGTGACCGCCTACGTGGAGTACCTCGACGAGGACGGTCAGGTCGACTTCAAAGGCAAGGCCAAGGCGTTTTTGCGAACGTATCATTTTCTGTCGTCGATCCTCCCCTTCACCAACGCCGCGTGGGAGAAGCTATCGATTTTCCTGAGCTTCCTGGTGCCCAAATTGCCGGCGCCGAAAGAGGAGGACCTTTCAAAGGGCATCCTCGAGGCGATCGACATGGACAGCTATCGAGTCGAGAAACAGGCGACCATGAGGATCGCCCTTGCCGATGCGGATGCCCAGATCGAACCGCTGCCCGCAGGGGGCGGCGGACATAAGCTCGAACCGGAGCTTGACCGTCTGTCGAACATCATCAAAACTTTTAACGATCAGTTCGGCAACATCCCCTGGACCGACGCTGATCGGGTGCGAAGACTCATCACCGAGGAGATTCCGGCGCGTGTGGCGGCCGACACCGCCTACCAGAACGCACGCAAATATTCCGACAAACAGAACGCACGCATTGAGCACGACAAGGCGCTCGGTCGTGTCATGATCGCGCTGCTCAAGGATGACGCTGAACTCTTCAAGCAGTTCAGTGACAACGAAGGGTTCCGCCGCTGGCTAACCGATACGGTGTTCGCGCTGACCTACGACGAACCTGGAAGCGCATGATCTCTGGCGACGTTTGTATTTGTAATCGTTCCTGGATTGCCAAAGTTCGGTGATCCATACTTTCGCTCGGAAATTCTTTTCCTCGGCTGAGATGTCATAGACATACACCAGTCATTCATGACCACAAATTGCCGTTCCTTCTGTGGGACAAGGCCAAACTTCCACGCTGTTTGCGGCGTCTCGGATTGCCGCTCGCGGCGCATGATTTTCAGGCGGGAGCGGCAAGTCACCGGCAATATAAAGCGGCAATATAAAGCGAAGGGCGGGTGGCGATCGTGTCCCCGGTTTTTCCGTCCAGCCAGATTTGTTCCCGCTGCGGACACCGAAACAGCGGGACGAAGGACCTGTCTGTCCGGCAGTGGGCGTTGCCCGGCGGGCGGCGAAACGCATGATCGGGACGTCAACGCCGCGAGAAACATTCTCCATGAAGGGTTGCGTCTTTTGTCCGCTTAGGCAGACTCAACCGTGGGACACACGGGGATCGCTTGGTGCCGCAAGGCAGAACTCCCGGTTGCGGGGGTGCTCCCAGGAATCCCACGGAGAGCTCATTAAAAGAGTGCCCCGAGCATACGCCGTTTTCATCGGAATAGAAGAGAAACGGTCCGCCAGAAAAGATATCATGCCGGAGTTATCATGGGCGCCGCCCTCTGATGGCCAACGGTATGCCGGAGCGGTGTCTGGTTTTGCGAAAACGGAATTACCGAAGGAGTTGATGGCGATGGGAAAAGCCGCGATTGTATCGCTGAATGTAGGAACCCCAAGTCCACTCGCTTATCACGACAAGGAAGTGCTCACCGGAATAATGAAGCGCCCCGTTTCAGGACGGGTCTTTCTTTCGAAGGTCAATTTCGAGGGGGATGCGCAAGCGGATTTGATTCATCACGGGGGTGAGGAGAAAGCGGTTTGCGTATATCCCTATGAATACTATGCCTATTGGGAGAGGGAACTGAATCGCCCGATGGAATATGGGGCGTTCGGGGAAAACCTGACAACGGAAGGGTTGATGGAGCAAAACGTATGCATAGGGGATGTCTACCGAATCGGTGAAGCGATCGTGCAAGTCAGCCAACCTCGTCAACCGTGCTTTAAGCTGTCTGTGAAGTATGGACTTCCGGATCTTCCGTTAAAGTTTCAGGATACGGGATATACGGGCTACTACTTTCGAGTTCTGCAGGAAGGCTATGTCGGCAAAGGGGATGCGCTGATCTTGTTGCGTCGGCATCCATGCGGCGTTACGATCTCTTTTGCCAATCAAATCATGCACCATGACAGACATAATGTGGAAGGGATCAGGCGGATTTTGGCCGTCGAGTCGTTATCCGGGAGCTGGCGCGCCACATTTCAGAAACGGCTAAACGGAGAGTGGACCGATTCGAAAGAAAGACTGACGGGGCAGAAGGGATGAACGTGCGGCGGATGATGACCTGAATTTCGAATCGCTCTTCCAAGGAACGGAATGTTTACTGTTCCGTTACGCGGTATTGTAACAACCGTCTTGCGAACACGGTAAAAATGAACATGGAAACCGCTACTGAAGCGGCACTGACCGTGAACAGCGCCGGATATCCCGCATATTGGGAAACCCAGCCGAGGAAGATCGACCGGAGCCCGATTCCCAAATCAAATGCGGTAAAAAAAGAAGCGTTGGCCACTCCTTTTCGATCCGGGCGGGCAAGACGCAAGGTTGCAAAGGAATTATGCTTCTTTCGGAGCTTGTCTTTCTTTATTCCGGTTCAGCTTTTCTCCATCAACGTGGTCCGGTTCTCCGGAAGCGTTCCTTTTGGCGTATCCAGGCCAGTACGCTCCATAATCCGACGGCCACAAAAGCGATGGAGGCGATAAAAGCCGCTTTGAATCCGGTTACCCCTGCTACAGGAACCGAGGTTGAAAGGCCCGGCTCATGCCGGAGTGCGCCATCCGAAAAGGCGTTAGCCACCGTAACCAGCACGGCCAATCCCAGCGCCGCGCCGATCTGCGGTGCAGTATTCCATAAGCCGGAGGCCAACCCCTGTTCCTGCGGGGCTATTCCTGCGGTAGCTGCAACAGCTCCCGCCACAATGACGCACGAGACGCCAAAACCGATGAGCATCATGCCGGGGAGAACCGCATTCCAGTAGCTTCCTTCTGTCGAAATCCGGGCCAACATCAGCACCCCTGCTCCGAGACCGAGCATCCCTCCGGCCAAAACCGTCTTCACCCCGACCCTCGATACGTACCTGCCGATGAGATTGGCGGAAACGAGAACCGTGATTTCTTGCGGAAGAAAAGCAAATCCGGTGGCCAACGGACCGAAACCCAGCACGTTTTGCAAATAAAGCGTCAGCATGAAAATCGTCGGACCCATGACCGAACCGAAGACGCCCCCGGCCATCAAAGCGCCGGCAAACGTTCGGTTCCGGAAGATTTCCAAAGGGATCAAGGGATTTCCGGTCCGCGATTCGATGAAAAGAAAAGCCAACAGAAGGAAGAGAGCCAGCAGGAAAAAACTCCATGTTCGAAGGGAAAACAGCCCGGATGTTCCGGCCGTCGTGCAGGCGTAGACCAGCAGCGTGATGCCTGCCGTCCCCACAACCGAACCGGGGACGTCGACGGTCTGCCGAAGGCGTTCGCTTTCCGGAAGCAGACGGGGCGCCAGGGCGAACACCAGGATCCCGATCGGGATGTTCACGTAAAATACCCATCGCCACCCGAGCGCCCCGGTCAAGGTGCCGCCCAAAATCAGACCGACGGTAAACCCTGCGGCGGATACGGTGCCCAGGACACCCAATGCTCGGTTTCGCTCCTCTCCTTCTGGAAAGACCATGGCCACAAGGGACAGGACGGCGGGCGCGATAATCGCCGCACCCAGCCCTTGCAACGCCCGGGCGGCGATCAAAAGACCGATTCCGGAAGCGAGACCTCCGACCGCCGAGGCCGCAGTAAACAGGGCCATGTCGGCCATCAACATGCGTCGCCGCCCAAAGAGGTCCCCCATTCGTCCCCCAAGGAGGAGAAATCCGCCGAACGACTGGGCATATGCCGCAGCGACCCATTGAAGCTGATGGATCGGAATGTGGTTGTCCGCCTGGATGGCAGGAAGCGCGACATGAACGATCGACGTGTCCAGGAGGATCGTCAGCTGTGCCGCGCACAGGAAAAACAGAACATGGATCGTTTTGACCAGTCCGCCGTCGATGACGTAATTGGCGCCCGTGATCATCGACGCTTGGTCGGAGGCCAGGAAGACGACGAGATGGGCCACTTCCTGCGGTTCCGCAAATCGTCCGAGGGTGATGCCGAAGCTTGCCGCCAGTTCATGCCAATCGGCGGGCACCCCTTCCCACATGGCCGTCCTCGTGGGTCCCGGCGCGACGGCATTGACGCGAATCCCTTTTGGACCCAATTCCTCCGCCAGACTTTTGGTCAGATTGGTGACCGCCGCTTTGGTTGCGCTGTAGGCGGGGATGGGGGGAGCCGGCATCAAGGCGTTCATCGTGAGTGAAACAGGGCGTGTTGACCAGCCAACTCCGGGAACTGGAGCGGGATGGACTGGTCACGCGGACGGTCTATCCGGAAGTTCCCCCGCGGGTGGAGTATTCGCTTTCCGAACATGGGAAAACGTTGGGAGAGGTGTTGCAAACCATGTGCGATTGGGGGTTCAGGCACAGGGAGTATCTTGAGAATGTGGGAATAAATAAGAGGCGATGATCATTGATCTGGTTTCTGTTTTGTGCTCTCTACAATCTGGCGTTCGCCATTTTTCACCTGACATTCTGGAAGCTATTAAACTGGAGAAGCGAACTGCAGCGGGTGTCTGCCTACAACCGGGGATATTCAGGGAGAACCCCCATTGGTCGGGATCGCGTTGCAGGGTCCATTAATACGTATAATATCCTTCGATGATCATCGGAGATCATCGGAGAAAGATTTCGGAACCGGCAGTCCATCAGGAACAGGCGGACGGCTTCGCTGAATTGGGCCCGCGAGGAAACGTCGGCGGGCAAGGAAAGTTTTACGAGAAACCGCCGGGAAAGCCCACCCTTTTAAGGGTGGGAGGAGGTCACCTCCTCAAACTCAAAATCTACCGCACCAGCCAACGATAATCCTGTCTGCAATCAACAATATAATCAACGTACACTATCTGATCCTTGATCTGATACAAAATCAAATACCATTTCTCAACGAACATCTTGTGATATTTATTCGGTGGGATAAATTCTGCCTCCAGAAATGAAAAACGCTCCGGCATTTGGTGCAGGGAACGGATAGCATCCATCAGGTCGTTTTTTACCTTGCGGGCGGCGGTGGGACTTTTCTGCGCCAGAAAACGAACATGGCCCGTCAGCATCTGACGGGCACGGTCGGAAACAATCACCCTATATTGAGGTTTCTTTTCCATGCTCCACCTCATCAATGATGCTTTCCAGATCGTTGTCCAGTTCATCCGGCGTAACTCCGGCACGTCCTGCCAATCGATCTTCCTCGACGGCTAATAGTTCTTCCCGCAACTTCAGCATTTTTTCACGGCGGGTAAACGCCTCTATATCCATGACGACAAGATCTCCTTCTCCGTTTTTGGTAAGAAAAACAGGTTCTCCGGTAGATTTGCACAAAGCCGCAATTTCATTGTAATTCTGCCGGATGCTTGCGGACGGTTTAATCTGCATGGGATCAGCTCCTTGTAGCAACATTATAACCATATTATACTTCTTTAATGCTATGATATCAATCCATATTTTTTAAAGAGTTGTCTCAACTTTCGCAGACAGAAATACCGAGTAAACCCTTGGTATAATTGGGCAGACTCGACAAAAACTGTTCGAAAAGCTCTTGAAACTTCTCTTCCGTGAGAACTAGAACTTCCCATACCGCTGATTGAAATCGTTCGATCAAAAGCAACGATGCAGAAGCGAATTGGATGTCCTCTGTAACCTGTGGTCCGCTTGTCAAGACTCTCGAACATTTCGACCAGGCGGTTTTTGGGATCATGGGAACTAAGCAACGAAAAGCAGAAAGGAAGGATCCGCTGTCCGCTGCACCCAAAGTAAAAGGGTGCATCGCACATGCACCCTTTGGGTTGAGATTTGTTTATGGATTGGAGTTATGGAGAGCGTGGTCCCTGAAACAACTTGCCGATCCCAGTTATTGCTTCGGCAGTTCCTGCTTGATCCGTTCAATATCTTCTTCCGTCAAGTCAGTTGCATCCGCAATAAAAGGAATATCCATGCCCTTGAGCAGCAACTTTTTGACAACAGCTTCCTTTCCAATGGCAATTCCTTTCTCAATCCCTTTCTCAATCCCTTTCTCAAGTCCTTGCGCGATGCCTTCTTGCAGTTTTTGATGCAGGGCTTCATCTAGGATCCGTTCAATATTCGTCTGCATGTCGCTCACTCCTTTTTCTTTTATGGTGATCACAAGTTCTTCCGCCTAGTAGAGGAGCAGGCGGTAAGGCATTTGGTAATCGACGGTGGACTGCAGTTCCATCAGGATGTAGAAGATAACTTCCGGCTGATCATCCTCTTCAGCGCGTTTGAAAAGATAGACAAGATCCGCCTCTTTGTCCTTGAAATCTTGGAGAATGTAGGATTTATCCGGGCGAAACAGGTGCGCTTCATCGATCTGGCGCACCCAGTCCTGCGGAACGAAGGAACGTAACAGGTCAAGAAAGGCTTGCTTGCTGGAAAGCAGGAATTTGTAGCCTTTGTCATGCGGGTAGTGAAGAGACGGTTCCTCAGGTGGCATGGATGTACCTCCATCGGGGCTGTGATGTGCCGGCTTCGGAAAATGATCTGTCGGTGCCTTCCGTGGTGTGCAAGGTAGGACGGAAAGTAAGGTGGGATGGAAAGTATTGCCAAGATGTCTTGTACATCGGACGATTCAGGATTTGCTTCATGATAGCATGAAAGGGCGACTTTGGTCACCTCCGGACCGGCTGTCTCCCGTTTGACATCTTTCCTGTCGTCTCATAAGACACCCATGCCGCAAGCGGCACCACGAGGATGAAAATGGGCTTTCTTTTGCGTCACAATAAGGTCACAATATACCAAACAAATCCTTCTTTAAACTTCAATCCATCTTCAATATTCTATGAATCCTCATCACGACGCTGCAGAAGTTCCCGTTCATCCTCGACGAAATCAGCGGCGAGCGCCGCGGGCGCCATTTTGCCATCATCATCGACGAGGCGCATTCGGGGCGGTTCATTGTAACAGTACATGCAACAAAATTTAT
>PEBX01000081.1 GCA_003050645.1 Candidatus Carbonibacillus altaicus | reverse complement strand
GTGTATTTCGATCCGATGTTTGACCGGACAGTTAAAAAAGCGCACGGTACGGTGGACATGTTGCGCGCGCTCGGAGAGCCCACTCCTTTGCAGGAAGAAGCGATCGAGCAGGCCTTGCGTGTAGCGCGGCGAAACGTTATGATAAAGGAACGACCGGGAAGCCCCCTTTTTGGGCGTTATGGGTTTCGGGTCTATGCTCGGAAAGCTTCCTTTACATACGGGGTGAGAGACGTATCGTGACGCTTTCTGGACCGCTCATCGTCATCGTCGGACCGACCGCTGTCGGGAAAACTGCCTTGTCCCTCTCTCTTGCAGAGCGCTTTCAGGGCGAGATCGTCTCGGCCGACGCCATGCAGATATACCGCGGCATGGATATCGGTACAGCGAAAGTCGAAACGGAGATTCAAAAACGCATTCCACACCATCTGATCGATCTCGTTCACCCACGTGAACCGTACACGGTCAAACAGTATCAAGACGATGCGCTGCGGGTCATTGCAGATCTGTATGCGCGCAACAAACTGCCAATAGTCGTCGGCGGTAGCGGACTTTACGTGAGTGCGCTCGTTTATTATCCCGATTATCACTTTCAGGCGCATGCACCGCGCCTTCCGGTGCGTGAGCGCAAAAAAAGCCCCTTTAAGCTCATGATGATCGGGCTTACCATGAACCGCGAGGAGCTTTACAAACGCATCGATGCGCGTGTCGAGGCGATGATGCGCATGGGACTTTTGGATGAAGTGCGGTCGCTTCTTCAGGAGGGTGTACCGCCGCAAGCACAGTCGATGCAGGCGCTGGGATACAAAGAGCTCGTGCCGGTCGTGCGCGGGGAGCGCGGGCTGGAAGAAGCGGTCCAGCTTATCAAAAAGCGTACCCGGCATTACGCCAAGCGTCAGTTTACCTGGTTTCGATCGCTGAGCGATGTCAAATGGTACGAGATGGACGAAACAAAGACGGACCGCACGTTGCAAAAGATCTCAGAAGATGTAGCAGGATTTTTAAAGACGACGTCGAATACATTCAGTTAAGTTGTCACGAGGAGGGACCTATATACAATGAAACAGTCGATTAACATTCAAGACGCCTTTTTAAATCAGGTGCGCAAGGAAAATATTCCGATCACCGTGTATCTCGTCAACGGTTTTCAACTGCGCGGCTTTATCCGCGGTTTTGATAACTTTACGATCGTGATCGAAACAGAAGGTCGGCAACAACTCGTTTACAAGCATGCCATTTCTACCTTTGCACCGGCACGCAACGTGAACTTGCAACAAAGTCAACAAGCGCTGGAAACGGAACAGGTTAACGAGGCTTAAATCCGTTTGTTTTAAGCGCGCTTCCTTATGAGCATCACGCTTTTATTCCGATCAGGCCTGAAAAGATGCCTAGTCTGATTCGGGTTGGGAAGGTGTCTTGAATGCACCGGGGTTATCCTGCGGGATAGCCCCGTTTTTATTGAAATCAAACACATGAAACAATTGTCATGTAAAACCACCCTTCTTCATGTTGAAAGTGGATGTACTTTACTGGTATAATGAAATTGGATTCGTATAACATTAAACATACGGATATTGGGCAGAACTTTTGGCCAACGGGAAAGGATTGCTTGACGTGTTGGGATAAACGAAAGAGAGTGAGGGAGGAGGGTGTCCTTAAATCTTAAAAGGGACAGATCTTCTCTTTAGGATGGAAAGGGGGATCCTTCATGCGTATTGAACGGCTCACTTCAGATAAAGTTCGCTTTTTCCTTACGTTTGACGATCTGTCTGAACGTAATATTGATAAAGAAGATCTATGGAAAGATATACCGAAGGTACACGAACTGTTTAATGATATGATGGAACAGGCGTATTATGAGGTCGGCTTTGAAGTGAACGGTCCTGTGGCTGTGGAGGTATTTGCACTTCCCTCACAAGGTATGGTTATCGTCGTGACTAAAGGTGATGAAGGCGAAGAGATGACGACCGATCTGGGGGATGAGACCATTGAGATGGAACTGACCCTTGATGAACGTGAAGACATCGCCTGTGCCATTCGAGATTTTGAAGATGTGATGAAAGTTGCTGAGAGAGTCTATCCGTATGTTAAAGATGCGGGCGAGCTGTATTACTATAAAGGCCATTATATCTTACACTTTGAACCGCTTAAGCTTTCTCCCGAACAATTCCAATGGCTCGTGGCGCTCCTTTCCGAATACGGTGAAATTGTACCAATGACGCGTGCCGTGCTTCAAGAATACGGAAAAGCAATTTTTAAAGAATCGGCGATATCAGAACTGCTTAGGATTTTCCAGCGTTAACCTAACGATACCGCTACCTTTATTAAAAAAGGTAAGCGGTATTTGCCTGTCTCGGTTGCCCCGCAGGTCTCTTTTCTTCTAAAGACAAGTAGTGTATACTTGAAGATGGTTTCAAACCTCAAGTGTTGAACCGATATCATCTTTATAGAGGTGACAAGAAAATGCAAACGAGCCCGTCGGGGGCACCGTCGGAGGAGAGGCTAGAGCACAAGGAAAATCTCAATGTGCTCACATCTACGCAGGCCATTATTCGCGAGGCCCTGGAAAAGCTGGGGTATTCGGAAGCGATGTATGAGCTTTTTAAAGAACCGCTCCGCATGATCACGGTGCGTATACCGGTGCGTATGGATGATGGTTCGGTGCGCGTCTTTACCGGTTATCGTGCCCAGCATAACGATGCGGTAGGTCCGACAAAAGGTGGCATTCGTTTTCACCCGGATGTTACTGAGGACGAAGTGAAAGCGCTATCAATTTGGATGAGCTTGAAGGCGGGAATTGTTGATCTCCCTTACGGCGGTGCCAAAGGTGGTATCGTCGTCAATCCTGCTGAGCTATCGTTTCGCGAGCTTGAACGGTTAAGCCGTGGTTACGTGCGGGCGATCAGCCAGATTGTTGGACCGAATAAGGATATTCCGGCACCAGATGTGGCGACTAATTCTCAAATCATGGCCTGGATGCTGGATGAATATAGCCGTATACGTGAACATGACTCACCCGGTTTTATTACCGGTAAGCCGCTTGTTCTGGGTGGATCGCAGGTGCGGGAGACGGCGACGGCCCGTGGTGTGACCATCGTGCTCAGGGAAGCAGCCCGTAAAGTGGGTATTCCTGTTGAAGGTGCCCGTGTCGTCATTCAAGGTTTTGGTAATGCTGGAAGTTATCTCGCCAAATTTATGCACGATGCCGGAGCGAAAGTCATTGGCATCTCCGATGTCTACGGTGGATTGTATGATGAAAACGGTCTTGATATCGACAGTTTACTGGAAAAACGTGATTCATTCGGTATGGTCACGCGGCTTTTTAAAAACACGATCACCAATCAAGAACTGTTAGAACTTGATACCGATATTCTTATCCCTGCTGCCGTAGAAAATCAGATCACTGCCCACAATGCGCCAAACATTAAGGCGAAAATCCTCGTTGAGGCGGCCAACGGTCCGACGACCTGGGAGGCAACGCAAATTTTAACGGAGCGCGGTGTTCTCATCGTCCCGGATGTCCTGGCGAGTGCAGGCGGTGTCACCGTTTCTTACTTCGAATGGGTACAAAACAATCAGGGGTATTACTGGACAGAAGAAGAAGTCATGCAAAAGCTCGAGCAAACGCTGGTTAAAGCTTTCCATAACGTTGTTCGCATGGCCGAAACACGCGGTGTGAATATGCGCCTTGCGGCCTACATGGTCGGCGTGCGTAAGATGGCCGAAGCAGTGCGGTATCGAGGATGGGTGTAAAACAGTCGCTTGACGCAGAGCGCGGTGCTTGTTACGTTTGTAATAAAACGGGAGGCTCAAGGCGGATCGTTCGCACGGTCTTTGAGCCTCTTTTTGACTGATCTTTTTTGGACAAACAGGCATTCGAACAGACAAGTTGTATGAAAGGTTGTCGAGAAGGATACGCTGAAGAACAGAGAGAGGGGGATCATAGTGCGTCGAGAAAAAGTAAAAATAACATGCAACCGTTGTGGTGAGGTGTATATCTTAAGAGGACGCAGACTGCGTGATGGTCACATCGAGACAGGATTCGTACAGTGTGTGTGCGGCAATCAAGATGATTTCACGATCACGACGCTCGAACCATCTGCCGAGCTCATCAGCAGATAACATAACGAGCCACAGCGCAAAAGACCGTCTCCTAAGCGGAGGCGGTTTTTTAATGGGGAAAGCATAGGCACGGTTCTTTTGCGTACACTAACGTTCAAAGAAGGAGGGATGTGTATGCGCTTCCGTCACCTGATCGGGTATGGTCTCGTGATCTTTCTTTTAGCGGTCGGCGTTTACTGGGGGTACCGCGAGACGCAGGAGAAAAACGCGCTTTTGATCCGCGCTGAGAACCAGTATCAGCGCGCGTTTGCAGATCTTGTCTACAATGTCGATCAGCTTCACCGGGAAATCGGGAAAAGCCTTGCTTTAAACGGGGCGGGACAGGTCGCACCGACCATGGCCACCATCTCGCGCCTCAGTTATAACGCACAGAATGCTGCTGGGCAACTCCCCCTGTCTCTCATGTCGCTTACAGAAACGGAGCAGTTTCTCTCTCGTATCGGTGATTTTTCTTACCAGATGTTGCGGCGCGATCTACACGCGAATCCACCGACGGAAGTAGAGAGAAAAACGTTTCGGGAGCTCTACCGGGCAAGCGGAGAAGTGCGCGATACGCTCCGGAAGATGCAGGAAGACATCTACACCCAGAAACTACGCTGGATGGATGTCGAGCAAGCCCTGGCGCAGTCAGAAATACAGGCCGATCAAGGGATTATCGACGGCATTCAGGAAGTTTCCAAACGTATAGAAGGGTACGCGGAGATTGATTATGGCAATCTGCCGCAGACGAGCGAGGCGCTCCGCATCATGCGCCTTCGGTCACTGGGTGAGCCGACGATCGATGAGGCGAAAGCAAAAGAAATTGCTTTACGTGCCGTCGGGGTCAAACAGGCAGAACGTATCGATGTGGTTCCGATCGAAGACGAGGGCATGCATCTATACGATGTGACGATTGATAGGTCTTTTTCCGATGATCAGGATGGGGCACGCTACACAGTAGAGATCGCACGTTCCGACGGTCGGATTTTGTGGTGGTTGAACGCGCGACCGCTGGACAAAGCTCGTTACAGTGTAGAACAGGGTTATGTACGCGCACTACGCGCCCTAAAGAGCCGGAACTATCCGCCGCTTGAAAATGTTAAAACGGAGCGCCACGGGGCGAGCGCCGTCTATACGTTTGTGCCCGTTCAGCAGGGCATTCTTCTCTATCCCGATCATCTCCTCGTCAGCGTGGCTCTGGATAAAGGGGAAGTCATCGGTGTTAACCAGACGGATTTTCTGTTGTTTCATCGCGAACGCAAACTCGGCCGTCCTGTTTTAGGGGAGGCTGAGGCGCGGAGTAAACTCTCCCCCCAGTTTAAGGTAGAAAAGACACGCCTGGCGCTTATCATTAACGATCAAAATGAAGAAGTACTGACCTATGAATTTACCGGTACGCTATATGATCTACCGTATCGCATTTACTTAAATGCGGCAACCGGGATGGAAGAAAAAGTAGAGATGCTCGATTATGCAAAAGAACAGGAAAAAAGTGCCACAACCCTTCGGCCTATGCTATAATAAAAAATAATGTGGATAGGACAAAGGGCGGTGTGGGGGCTTGGATTTGAAAATCGGGCAGGTTTTGACGCTGGAAGTCGAGAAAGAAAATCAGGAAAACATCAAACGTTACCGAACGCGCGTGCAAGATGCAGATGACCGCTATCTCTATATCGATATCCCCGTCGATGTTAAAAGCGGTCAATTATATCACTACTGGCCGTACGAGCTATCCCTGCATGCGGTGTATGTCGATGCAGGCGGCGTCGCTTACCGCTTCCCTACCCAGGTGAAAGGTCGGCGAGGTGGTGCGCTCCCGTTGATTGTGCTCTCTCGACCGGATCCCGAGACAGTGGAGAAAACGCAAAGGCGTTCTTACGTGCGCGTACCGATTGCTTTACCGCTGGCTGTAACCGATCAAAACCAAAATCCCCTCGGTCCGTTTAAAACGCTCGATGTATCCGCTGGTGGTTTGGCTTTTGAGGCGGAGCACCGTTTTCATTTTCATATCGGCGATCGGTATACGTTCTATATGGCCTTACCGTTTCGAAAGGGCGGTGTCAAACAACTGGCCGTGCGAGGTGAAATCGTTCGCCTTAACCATTCTTCGAACCCCGACACGGTCCATGTCTCCGTACGTTTTTTAGACCTGGGTGACGCAGAAGAAGCGATGCTCGTACGATTTGCTTTTGAACGGCAGATTGAACTTAAGGAAAAGGGTTTTTTCCCACATTGAAAGAAGAAAAAGGCTATGGTATACTGTTTCTAGTAGATGGAACTGGATAAGGGCCGGGACGATCGCTTTTGCGCATATAGAGGGGAAACTTATATATTTCCTCGTAAAAAGCAGGACCTGCCCTGCTTTTTCCTTTTATGTCGTGAAGGTGGTGGGTTTGTTTGGTGCGGGGAATTGCGATTGACGGACCGGCTGGCGCTGGAAAGAGCACAATTGCCAGACGTGTGGCGCGCGCCCTCGGCTTTCAGTATATCGATACCGGTGCCATCTACCGGGCACTAACGCTTAAAGCGTATCGCGCGAACATCCCCTTAGACGACGAACACGCATTAAACGCGCTCGTCGCCGGAACGGATCTTACCTTTCAAGCGCGCGAAGACGGTTCGCTTGAGCTGTATATGGACGGGACATCCGTTGGCGAAGCCATTCGTGCTCCGGAAATCGGTGAACGTGTCTCACTGCTAGCACGACATCCACGTGTTCGTGAAGCGGTTGTGAAACAGTTAAAAACACTTGCCGAACAGATGGATGTGGTGATGGACGGGCGGGATATCGGGACCGTGGTCATGCCAGATGCGATGCTCAAAATCTACCTGACGGCTTCTTTGGAAGAAAGACATAGGCGTCGGCTTTTGGAACTGGAGCAAAAAGGGCTGGATGTCGATGCCGAGCGAGTCAAAGACGAACTTCAAAAGCGCGACGACCTCGATTACTCCCGTGCGAGCGGCCCATTAAAAATCGCAGATGGTGCTGTCGTCCTTGATACGACGGGTCTGGACATCGAGACCGTCACGGAGACCATCGTTCAAATGGCACGCGAGCGCATGAATCGTCTTAAGGTATCTTCCTCGCACCCACCGTCCTGATCCCGGCGGTTTGGGCGAGGTATAATATACGAAGGATCTAATTTTTAAGAGTGCGAAGCCTGCGGGCGTTAAGGAGGAAAAGCGTCAATGATGGATGAACAAAAGTCGATGGCGGAAGAAGACATGGTGCATGCGTCTGGGCAGGAAAACAGCGTGAGCACGCCGGAGATCGGTGATGTTTTGCGCGGTAAAGTGGTCAAAATTGAAGACAAACAGGCCCTTATCGATGTCGCTTATAAATACGAAGCGATCTTACCGATCAGTGAGGTTTCAGCGCTTCATATCGATAAGATTTCCGATGTACTCCATGTAGGCGACGAGGTGCGGGTAAAGGTTAAGAAAGTGAACGACGAAAAAGAAGAAATCGTCGTCTCGAAAAGAGCCGTCGATGCCGAAGAAGCCTGGGATCGCCTGCAAGATTTGTTTGAGCGAGGAGAATCGTTTGACACGGTCATTTTTGATGTCGTAAAGGGCGGCCTTGTGGCCGATGTGGGCTTGCGCGGTTTTATCCCGGCATCTCAAGCTTCCACGAGTTTTGTAGAAGACTTTAGCGATTATAAAGGGAAGACGCTGCGCGTCAAGATTATCGAGCTCGATCGTGAACAAAATCGGGTCATCCTCTCTCACCGTGCTGTTTTGGAGGAAAAAAATGAAGCGAAGAAAGCAGAACTTCTGCATTCGCTTCAGCCCGGTCAGATTGTGCGCGGGCGCGTGGCGAGACTGGCCGATTTTGGCGCGTTTGTCGATCTGGGCGGGGTCGATGGACTCATTCATATCTCCGAACTATCTTGGGATCATGTCGAGCATCCCGGTGATGTTGTGAAGATCGGCGATGAAGTCGAGGTCAAAATATTGCGCGTCGATCCCGACAATGAACGCGTGAGCTTGAGTCTCAAAGAAGCGGGTCCCAGTCCTTGGGATCGGGTAGTCGAAGAAATTCATGTCGGCGATGTTCGGGAAGGCATCGTTCGGCGTCTTGCTAACTTCGGCGCGTTTGTCGAACTGATGCCCGGTGTAGAAGGCCTTGTGCACATCTCTCAACTCGCTCGACGTCGTGTGGGCACACCGAGTGAAGTCGTCTCCGAAGGGGACCGAGTGCTGGTGAAAGTGCTCGACGTGCTTCCGGAAGAAAAACGTATCAGCTTAAGCATGCGCGAAGTCGAACAACCCGGGGAAGTTAAAACGCATGACGCACCATCCGAAACCTACGAAGCCCCATCTGAAGAAAGCGGTATGGGCGTTACGATTGGTGAACTGGTCGGCGATGAATGGCAGAAAAAATTAAAATGAGAAATTAAAAAAAACGAAAAAACCCTGTGATCTTGCACCTCCGGATCGCAGGGTTTTTTGATGTTCGATTGAATGGCGACTTAACAACAACTTCATGACGACCTTAACTTTTTTGACTATAAGGGCTCCCCTTTGTCCATACTGGATTTATCAGATCCTATCCTGAAATTAGGTTGCGGCGTTTCATCATCTGCTGGTGCCGCAGTGTAGATAGGGACTATCCTGAAATAGAATGCGTAGCTTCTTCCTTCTGCTGGTGCCACCCTGGCGTCGGCATAAGGATCTATTCGGTAAAGGGGGATACCATGCCGGAGACGACGAACATCTGGATCTGGATCCTTTTATGGGCATTTGCCTACGGGGGAGGATGGTTAAAAGCGCCCATGTCCGAAGGGTTAAAAACAGATCAGGGAAGGGCGCACAATCAAACCATGCATTTTTGGGAAACATCTCGTTCCACTTCACGCTGGATTCTGTTCACCGTAGTCGCGCTTGGCATTTTGCTGGAGCTTAACATTGATCCGATCTTTTATTTTTTACCCTGGCCTTATATGCCTTGGATGATCCTCGGCTTTTTGTATGGAGCAGGATTAACAGCTGTGTATGAGCGCGGTCTCCCTCAAACATTGCGATTTTTACCGGGGATGTTGGGTGCCTATGCGCTATATGTCGTCTCTACGCTCTTAGATCGTACTTTTCCCGTACTCTATGAGATCGTCTATGATGGGATGGAAAGCGTCTCGAGACATGAGCTTAGCGACCACTTCAAGCATGACCTCTTAAAGCTTACAAACTTAACGATGCATACGTCGCTTTCCCCATGGGCAGCGCTCGTGACGGTCAGTGCAAGTTTAAGTGCGGCGCTCATCCGTGAAGAAGTGGTCGACTGGTTCGAGGCACTTAAAAGCTTTTATAGGCAGAATAAGCAGCGTGGAGGTGAGGTTGGGCGACAATGGGGATTTATACGTGGGCGGTAGTGTTGGGCATTTTCTTCGGTTTTTTAAGCCGTATCCTGATGCTGCGTACGGATTTTCGACAGTATCCGACGTATCATCACGGTAAAGTCATCCATTTATCCCTCGGTTTTATTGCAGCGGCGCTGGGGGCCCTCGCCGTTCCGGCGCTGCTTGAAAAAAATTACACAGCTGTCACCTTCCTTACCTTGGCGGCACAGCAGTTTCGCGATGTGCGCAATATGGAACGGGAGACGCTGAGCCATCTCGATCAAAATGAGCTCGTCCCGCGCGGCAGTGCGTATATTGAAAATATCGCCATGATCTTCGAGAGTCGGAATTACATCGTCATCTTCATTGCGCTACTCGTCTCTTTGGTGACGATTGGCGCGGAGCGTATGTGGGGTACGCTTCCCGGCACGCTTTTCGGTGCTTCATCCGGAGGCGTCCTCCTTTTCATGACCCGGCGTATGCTATACGCCTATCACGTGGATGATCTTGCCGATGTGACGTTCGGAGAGGTACTGGTAGACGGTGCGGATGTTCTCGTCGAAGGCATTTATATAATGAACGTCGGACTTAAGGATAATCAAGAGATTATACGAGAAAGGGCTGTCGGCATCGTCATTCATCCGCGCGATCTAACGGCTCTGGTGACGCTTTCGCATCTCGGTCAGCGGCAGGCGATCTTACACGATGCTTCCACGATATTAGGCGTTTATCGCGATACGGGTGAGCCGGCATTGGTACCGCTGATCAAAAGAGATCTCAGCAGCGGACGCATCGGCGTCTTTCTCCTACCTGAAGAAAAAGATCCAGAAAAAGCACGACGTATCGTCTCCAAGGTGGCCATTTTAGAATCAGCCTTACGTCTTCCGATGAAAGCGTCTGCTCGT
>PEBX01000007.1 GCA_003050645.1 Candidatus Carbonibacillus altaicus | reverse complement strand
CTAGACGTCAGCCGGTCTCCATCCTGAATCTATTTGATCGAGCACTGGAGCGGTTTCGTGTGGCGTTTTTCCAGAAAGGGATCCGCCTTACAGTCGAACGGGCAGAAAATGAAGCGTATGATGTTTGTGGTGATATGGATCTGCTGGAGAGGGTGCTCGACAATATCGTATCGAACGCCTTAAAGTACACTCCTCCCGGCGGGGTCGTAACCATGTCGGTCGAGCGACGCGGCGATAATGTGAGAGTCAGCGTTCAAGATAGCGGCATCGGTATTCCTCCAGATGAACAGAAAAAAGTGTTTGAACGCTTTTACCGTGTGGATAAGGCGCGTTCCCGAGCCCACGGAGGGAGCGGGCTAGGGCTTTCTATTGCCCGGGAAATAATGATCCGTCTCAATGGCTCGATTGGACTCACATCGGATGGTGAGACAGGAACGACTGTCTGGTTTGAACTTCCCGCCAAAAAGGAAGATGAAGCATGTTAATGCGAATCAAATCCGCACTACTCGTTATGCTCATCGCTATAAGCGTTGTTTTAAGTGCGTTCTTATGGGTTGTTCCCCCGCCTTTAAATGATGGTGAATCGACGCGTTATAAAACTCCTATTACGTTTGGGAAAACGCTTCAGCTGACGGATCTCATCATCCCAGAAAAAATCATCGTCAAAAACAAA
This sequence comes from Candidatus Carbonibacillus altaicus, assembly GCA_003050645.1. Lineage (GTDB taxonomy): Bacteria > Bacillota > Bacilli > Thermicanales > DSM-22653 > Carbonibacillus > Carbonibacillus altaicus. The sequence continues at coordinate 68,314 of PEBX01000007.1, read as the reverse complement.
GATGGCTACATGGCCATACTCGATCCGGCGTATCTTGAACCATTTTGGCGCGAGCAGCTGGCCGGGACGTTGCGTGGGATAATCGCGAACATGCGAGAGATGAGCGAGCGTATCTCAGAGGATACGGTACAAGAACGGTATGTCGTGTTTTTTTCAAAGGGCGTCGATCTGTCCTACATGATGGAACAAGCGGATACGAAACAAGAGGATCTACGCGGCATGCTCGAACAGATAGAACTTATAAAGGTCGAAGGCGATTTAGAAAAAGGCATTCTCGTACACATAACGTTTGAGGACGGCCGGCACTGGGAAGGATGGGCAGGCGATGAGCGTCGCGCGCTTTGGCTCAAACTCGTTCCGCCGCTCTCCAGATGGATTGCGCTCACACCATTTTCTTCTCTTTCTTCGGCTGCGGTTTCAGATCATCCGCCGCTACCGGATACTGTAGATTCAGAAAATAGTCGACCTGAAGAAGACATGAACATGGAAAACAAACAATTCATGGATGATCGCGCTTGGTCGAATGAACTTTTACCCGAAAAACCGCCTGAGCTTCCGGTCTATGTGGATCGTTTTGTTCCGATCTCAACAGATGATGCGGCAGAAGCCCTCTTTCTCGATTTATCTACGATGCGTCAGGTTAAAGAGCGCGACGGTGCACATATTTTTAGCGATGGGGTTCGATCGCTGAAAGTGAGAGGTGACGCTCGGCTTATGCGCTATTTTTCACCCCCCCTTCCACAGGGACGTGAGATAGGCGAGGCAGTCGATACCTTGACGCGCGCGGTAGCCTTTGTCAATCGCCATGCAGGCTGGAACGGGGATGAGCGACTTATTGCGCGTACGATCCGGGAACAAGGGGAACAGGTGGTGTTTCAGAGTGTGGTTGATGGTTATCCGCTTTATGCCGATGGAGAGGCGCTACCTTATTACACACTTCAAGTTGAACTCAAAGGCGAGGATGTGATCGCCTATGAACGTACGTTATGGCGACGCATCAGTCGTGATGGGGACGGTCGCGTGCAGCTCATGACCCTAGATGAGCTACAAGAAACCCTTCGTTCGCGGATGGAAAATCCTACGGTCGTGCGAGTGACCATCTCCTATCGTACCGCTTTAACGAAAACGGCAGGGGTCATCCGGCTTGTGCCGGGATATGCTGTAGCGCTAGCGGATGGGGAGAACTTCTTTTTCCCCGGTGAGACGGTCGATGAAGCGGCACCTTAAAACGTCTTTGTTGACGCAGAGGAGCGATACGCATGAACTGGGAAGGGATCAAAACGATCCTGATCGTTGCCTTTTTATTGCTCGATCTCTTACTCGGCTGGAGCTTCTGGCAAGAAATGAAAAGTGATACCAATGATCTCGATGGGCAATGGATGGAAAGCGATATGCTTAAAAATCGACTGGAGCGGCTCGATGTAAATCTTCCAGAATGGCGCGGAGCTCTTCCTGAAATGCGTTACTGGTCCATCCAGATGCCAGCCGTTAAGAAGTCGGGTAATGGTGAGGATATAGAAGGTGGAATATCTGGTGCTATTTGGCAGCATGAAGGGCAGTGGAGCGCAAAAGCTCGCCCCCCTTTCTCGTTACTGGAAGACAAAGAGAAAGCAAACCAGACCATCCCGTATTTTTCATCATACACATTTGTCAAAAAAGAGGAAGATCGCCTGTTTTTTTATGAAACGCAAGATGGTTATCCCGTATTTGATTTGACGCTGGAGATATGGACTGAGGGAGACTTCATCCGCGCCTATCGCCAGTCCTATGCTTCGTTTGTCGATGGCGGCGACGCGCGGCCGCTTATCTCCCCCTATGTGGCCGTTCAATCGCTCGTCGATCAAAAAATCATTGGAGCGGGCACGCGCATAGAAACAGTTGTACCCGGCTATCGCCTCGTGCAACCGGAAGCTGCCGATCCCTTCCTCGTACCCGTCTGGCGGATCCTGACCGAAACGTCCGTCTACGATGTGAACGGCTTCATCGGCACAGTATTGCGAGACGATCCATGAGTGCAGGTCGATCTTTGCACATATAGCGCATCAATATAGAACACAGTACAAAAAACATACGTCGTGGAAGAGGAGCGTTGTAAACGGATGGAATATGCATTTATTTCAAGTGGGTCCTCAGGAAATGCTTTTTTTATAAAGAGTGGAGAAACTGAATTTCTGATCGATGTCGGTGTCAGCACAAGACGCATCGAACAGGCGCTCAAAGCGTATCATACGTCGCCGGAGCGGCTCACGGGAATTTTTATCAGCCATGAGCACAGGGATCACGTGCAAGGACTCGATGTCCTCACCAAACGGTATGAGATTCCAGTTTATATGAATCGCGAGACGTATGCGTCGCTTCCCGAAAAGATCAAAACACGTCTTAGAGGCATGTGGCAAGAATTTCCGACGGGTACGCGTCATCGTTTTGGTTCGCTCCAAGTCGAGACGTTTTCTGTTTCACACGATGCGAAGGATCCGATGATGTTTCGCTTTGTGGAAGATCCATTGGGCCAAGCGCTGACGCTCGCTTTTGTAACCGATACGGGATACATATCGGACAAGATGAAAGAAACCATCTATGACGCCCATGTGTACGTCATCGAGGCCAACCACGATGAATCGATACTGCGGCTTGGACGTTATCCGTGGCATCTTAAGCAGCGTATTTTAAGCGATGAAGGTCATCTTTCCAACACAGCTGCGGCCTATGCTTTAAGTGAACTCATAACGAATAAAACGATGCGAATCCATCTGGCGCACTTGAGCGAGGAGAATAACTTTCCCGATCTGGCACGACTGGCCGTTGAGCAGACGATCATGGAAGACCGTGGCCGCGACGTTCGATCATGGCTGCATGTGGCTTTGGCAAAACAACCGACTTCTTTATTTACGATCGAACCGGTATCGACGCATCATCGAACCTAGCGGTACGACGTCGGAAGCGCGTGTGTTGGAAGAAATCGTGTCACGTCGTGCACGTCAAATACACGTCACTTCTCTCACTTAACGCCTCATCGGGGGCAAAGCCGCATTTTGCCGCACCGTCTATACGAGCGTCACGCGCACGTTCCATGCACGAAGGGTGAGGCGTGCGTCGCAGAGGATTAGAAGGCGCCTGATCCGGCTACACTATGATCAGAATATACACGATCGATCGTAGAAAGGCGGAACAATGGTGCGACGCGGACAAAACTGGGACGGGTGGACACGTGAGGTGACGCCCAGAAGAAGCAGTTCTTTTTTTACGGCACTTTTTGGCGCGCTTCTCGGTGCAGGTTTGATGATTCTTCTTTTTCAGTTCGGTATAACCGGCAAGGGATGGGCACTAAATGGCACCGAACAGGATACGCATAGGCCAGAAGGGCCTAACGCGAGCACGCAGGACGCGACCGCACCTGAGATTCGCGAGGGGGTGCAGGAAGTAAGAGCACCGACACCGGCGCTCGCCGGTCTATCCGTGAGCGATATCGTCGCGAGCGTCGCGGACGGTGTGGTCGGTGTGATCAATCTGTCGCAGGCCGAAGATTTTTGGTCACGCACCGGTACAACCTTCATCCAGGGCAGTGGTTCTGGTATTATTTTTGAAGATACCGGGGAGGCGCTCCACATTGCCACCAATCACCATGTGATTGAAGGAGCTCACTCCGTAGAAATACTTCTACCGGATGGCGAGCGCGTGCGGACAAAGATTTTGGGGAGTGACCGTTTAAGTGATCTCGCTGTTTTAAGCATTCCCAAAAAGGAGGGTCGTCGCTACACGGTCTTAACGTTTGGTAATTCCGACGACTTAAAACCCGGCGATGCGACGATAGCCATCGGCAATCCCTTGGGCCTTGATTATTTGCGTACGGTCACAGCCGGTGTCATCAGCGCGACCAATCGTTCCATTGCGCAGGATCTCAGCGGACGGGGGGAAGTTGATTGGGAGCTCGATGTGCTGCAAACAGATGCAGCGATCAACCCGGGTAACAGTGGAGGTGCCCTCATCAACATGGCGGGTGAGGTGATCGGCATCGCCAGCGCCAAAATATCGGAAGTCGGCGTCGAAGGCATCGGCTTTGCCATCCCTAGCAATACGGCTTATCCCGTGTTAAAAACACTCCTGCGCGAAGGACGCATTGAACGCGCGTATATGGGTATCACCCCAAAAGATTTAACCGCGTTTGAGTCTCAGCACAAAGACGGGACGTTTTTCTTGCCGGATCACATTGATACCGGCGTTGTCGTCATCGGGTTGGACAGCGGCGGTCCGGCAGAACAGAGCGGCATAAGAGAAATGGATGTTATCGTTCAGTTAGATGACGTACCGGTACCGACGTCTGCAGCGTTTCGCAAGTATCTCTACACACACAAAAAACCGGGTGATACCGTACATGTCACATTTTATCGCGACGGCAAGGAACGGGAGGGGCTGGTCAAATTAGGAAAAATGCCGTAAGATAAAATATGGGGCGTGGTGCAATGTATGTATGCTGTATCGAACACCTCGAGCTTGCACTCGATACGTTTGTCGATGAATATGAACAGCCACCAGATGTCTATCGTTTGGATGAAGTTTCCTTTACGGCTTGGACGAATCCTGCGCGCTGTGATTTTTGCGATGAGCCGCCGTTTTATCTCGTCGTTTAATTGTATCGGGTAAAACGTGCTCTCTACAATGTTTGTACCTTCATCATATGACAACTTAACAATCGATATGCTAACGTTAAACTTTTCATGAATCTCAAAACGAGAGCGGTCACTGACGCGTTTATCGTTTATCATTAAAGTTTAAACACACCGTTATGAGGTTATGAAAACATCATGCGCCATACGCTTGTTGCGGTCGGAAAAATACGCGCTTCTTATCTCAATGCCGGGGTTCAGGAATACTTAAAAAGACTGCGCGTGTACACACGTATTGACATCATTGAAGTAAGGGAAGAAAAAGCATCTGAACACCTCTCTACGGCTGAACAAGAAAAAATAAAGCGACTGGAGACGGAAAGACTCCTTGGACGCATACCGAAAGAAGGCATCGTCATTGCGCTCGATCCGCGGGGAGAGGCGCTCACATCGGAGATGTGGGGAGAGGCGTTTTTAAAGTGGATGAACGCCGGAGTTGCACATGTGAGCTGGTTGATCGGGGGAAGCCTTGGACTGGCTGATGATATGTTGCCCCGAAATGCTAAACGCTGGTCGCTTTCTTCACTTACGTTTACCCATGGTCTCGCCCGGTTGATCCTGCTCGAGCAGCTGTACCGCGCCTATAAAATCGGGCGGGGTGAGCCGTATCATAAATGAGGGGAGGAGAAGATCGACATGGATATTAAAAAAATCGAGTTACCGGAAGTTGTGAGAGCGCGCATAGAGCTTTGGCAACAGTCATTGCAAGAGATAGATGCGGTGCTCGCTGCTGAGTTAAATACGGCAAGGGACGAAGAATTGCTCGATCGCTTTTACCGTTATTTAAGTTTTGGCACGGGGGGAATGCGCGGCGAACTCGGTGCCGGAACGAACCGGATGAATCGCTGGATGGTACGTCGAGCCACGAAAGCACTGGGGCGCTATTTAAAAGAGATAGAATCATCTAAGGAAGATGCGGAAAGGCAAGGCGTGGTGATCGCCTATGATTCGAGACGGATGTCGCGCATCTTTTCCGAAGAGGCAGCGGGGGTGCTCGCCGAAGAGCGCATCAAAGTCTATCTTTTTGAAGATGTGACGCCCACACCCGAACTTTCCTTTGCTGTGCGCCATCTTCGGGCGCAAGCAGGGATTGTCATCACAGCCAGTCACAATCCACCACAGTATAACGGCTATAAAGTATATGGCCCGGATGGTGGACAGATAACGCCGCATGTTGCAGATACCCTTGCGCGTTTTATGGAGGAACTGGATAATCCGTTTATCATTGCTGCGCTCGATTTAAAAAAAGCTGAAGCCGAAGGGCTTCTCCAATGGATCGGTCAAGACATAGAGGATGTATACATTCAGAAGATCATGACCATCCTTCCCGGTCAGGGGACGACAGAGGACGAGAGAGATTCTGCTCGAACAATACGTTCCAGCGTTAAAATTGCCTATAGCCCGCTTCACGGTGCAGGCGGGCGCCCGGTTGTAGCTGCATTGAAGGCAGCGGGTTTTTCAGATGTCGTGACCGTAGCGGAGCAATTTGCACCGGATGGTAACTTCCCGACGGTGCGCGTCCCGAATCCGGAAGAGCCAGATGCGATAGAAAAAGTCCTCGATCTTGCCCGACGCACAGGGGCGGATCTGGCGATGGCCACCGATCCGGATACGGATCGACTCGGTGTGCTTGCAAGAACACGAGACGGATCGTACATGCGTTTAAACGGTAACGAACTCGGTGCGCTTTTTGTTTATTATATTCTCTCTGAGCGCAAGGCACGGGGAGATCTGTCACCGAAAGACGCCATCATCAAAACGATCGTCACGTCTGAACTCGGGCGTCGCATAGCCGAAGATTACGGAGTGACCTGTCTTGACGTTTTAACCGGGTTTAAGTTCATCGGTGAGAAAATCGGCGAATTTGAACAGACCGGCGCGCACCGCTTTATCTTCGGATATGAAGAAAGCTACGGCTACTTAGCGGGTGATTTTGTACGCGATAAAGATGGTGTGCAGGCTGCGGTCTTGGCGGCAGCGATGGCGGATCACTACAAGCGTCAGGGGAAAACGTTGGCTGAGATCTTGGAGGAGCTGTATCGGTCGTACGGGGCGCACGCAGAGAGGCTTTATTCCTTTGAGCTTAAAGGACTGGAAGGCGCAAAACGGATGCAGGCGATGATGGAAGGACTGCGCAAAGATCTTCCGCGCGTACTCGCCGCGCTTCCTGTGATCGTCCAGGAAGATTATGTAAATGGTGAAGGGCGCCGGCTTACAGAAGCGGGCGACATCCATGAGCGGTATGCGCTTACGCTCCCGCGTTCAGATGTATTAAAGCTGATCTTCGCCGATCGCTCCTGGGTTGCCGTGCGCCCCAGCGGTACAGAACCGAAGGTGAAACTGTATACCGGTGCCGTTGCGGAAACGGTTAAAGAAGCAGAAGAAAAAGCAGAGCGTCTGGAGCGCGCCATGCGTGAGCTTTTAGAGAAAAAAGCAGGAGAGAGACTTTAAACGGCCCCGCTTAAAGCACGCGGTTGATAGAGACAGGTCGGTTCGGCGGAGAGGACGTCACCGGTTACGGCGTAAGCGCGTGCCCGTGAACCGCCGCATAGTTTGCGAAACTCACAGACGCTGCATTTGCCGTAAAACTGATCCGGATCACGCAGCGTCTGAAATAGCGGATGGTGGCGATAGATGTCAGCCAGTTTATCCTGGCGGACGTTTCCTGCGCGAATCGGTAGAAAACCACTGGGATAAATATCACCGCGATGGGAAATGAACAATACACCATTACCATCGCGCGTTCGAGGCATTCTACCCTGAGGTAGGATGCCTTTTTCGATCGTCGTAAGGAGAGTCGAGAGCGCCTCACCCTTCTCCCGTGTACGGGAGATGAGTTGAAAACGACGATAATGCGGCGCTTCCGTCGTTTTGATGATAAACGGCACCTTCTTTTCCAATCTATACAGTCTGGCAAAAACAGCTTCCGTTTCTTCGGCACTAAGCATCAGATCTTGGCTGGCACGACCGGTCGGTACGAGAAAAAATAAACTCCACACTTGAATGTCAAGACCGCTTAAAAGATCTGCCATCTCTTCCAGCATCGCGACGTTATAACGGGATACGGTTGTGTTGATCTGGACTGGTGCGCCAAGCGCTCGCATCGCCGTCAGGGCATTCAGCGTGCGTTTGTAGGAACCGGGCGTCCCGCGAAAACGATCGTGTGCTTTTTCGTTGCTGGCATCAAGGCTTAAGGCAAAACTTTTTACGCCGCTTTCTAAGGCTTGACGAATCTTATCCGGTGTCAGCTTGGGTGTGGCACTTGGGGTAAGCGCCACAGGAAGCCCTAGTTCTTTGGCGTAGGAAGTGAGACGAAAAATATCCGCGCGCATGAGCGGATCGCCGCCACTTAAGATGAGCAGGGGTTGATCGAGTTCGGCGATATCCCGCAGGAGTGCATAACCTTCTTCTTCCGTTAGCTCCTCCGGATCAGCTTGAAACTGAGCATCCGCGCGGCAGTGGGTACATTGGAGAAGACAAGCTTGGGTGACTTCCCAAAAGACGAGCAACGGGACACGTGAAAAATCGCGATACGGACGGGTCACGGACGGACACCTCCTCATGAGTCGTGATCGATCGTGCTTTGCTTGAAAGCAACTCTATCTATTTCAGTATATCGAAAAAATGAGGAAAATAGGGTGAAACCTTTATGTCAAAATGCACATAAAGAGGTGACAAAACACTACGGGTAGAGTTCAAAGCGATCTTCCCCTAAAGAAACATAAAAACCCGCTCCATAGGGAGCGGGTATCTGGCAAGGATAATCCGTATATGTTCGTACTTGATATCTTCGCTGTTACAGGCGGACGACGTTTTCTGCCTGAGGACCACGATTTCCCTGTACGATGTCGAATTGAACTCTTTCGCCTTCTTCTAGTGTCCGGAAGCCTTCACCTTGAATGGCGCTGAAGTGGACGAACACGTCGCCTGCGCCTTCCACTTCGATAAAACCGTAACCTTTTTCTGCATTGAACCACTTCACTCTACCCGTTGTTGACATAAAACAAAACGCCTCCACTCATTTGGTCGATCCATTCCAAGCACACGTCTTGAACGGTCATCTCATTATATCACGCTCATCGGAAAAAGCAAGGATCGAGCGTGTATAGCGTTAGGATACCCCCAACGCGCTGCCTTATACCTTCCAGGAATTGTCCTCTATTTAAAAACATATTATAATAAAAGCGAGGCGGAGAAAGCGTTATCCATTTGATAAAAAAAGGAAAATACTAAGAATCAGGTCATCGGTAAATGGAGCAAAACTGTTTGTCATGGGAAGACATATCGTATGAGGAGGGAAGACGGGTGCGGTTAGATGAAGCATTGAACGCGTCGCTGGACGAGCTTAAAAACCTAGGGCTGAGTAACGAGATCGACGTGTTAGGCTCGCCGAACGGGCCTATCGTTCACATCAACGGGCGTGACGTCCTTAATTTTTCTTCGAATAATTACCTCGGTCTAGCGACTGACCCGGATTTAAAACGTCAGGCGATCGAAGCGATTTGGCAGTATGGTGTGGGAAGCGGCGCGGTCCGTACGATCAACGGAACGCTTCTTTTGCACGTAGAACTGGAAAAGGCTTTGGCGGCATTGAAAGGCACGGAAGCGGCGATTTTATTTCAATCGGGGTTCAACGCCAATATCGCCACGATACCGCAGATCGTCGATGAAGGCGATATCATTTTATCGGATGAACTCAATCACGCTTCCATCATCGACGGTTGCAGGCTGTCCCGGGCCCGGGTTATCCGTTATCGGCATAGCGATATGGACGACCTTCGGGAAAAGGCAGAAGTGGCGCGCCGCGAGAACCCTGATGCGCGCATCGTCGTCATCACTGATGGCGTTTTTTCCATGGACGGTGATATCGCGCGTTTGCCGGAAATCGTTGCGATTAAAAAGCGATATGACCTCATCCTGTATGTCGATGACGCCCACGGATCCGGAGTACTCGGTAAAGGTCGGGGCACGGTGAAACATTTTGAATTAAGTCAAGAGGTCGATGTTCAAATTGGAACCCTCTCCAAGGCGATCGGTGTGATCGGTGGGTACGTGGCTGGATCACAGGCGCTCATTGACTGGCTGAAACTACGCGCCCGCCCCTTTCTCTTTTCAACCGCACCGACACCCGCTGACACAGCCGCTATTCTGGCTGCAGTGAAAAAGTTGCAAACTGCGGATGATCTCGTGGAAACACTATGGGCACGCGCGCGTTATTTTCAGGAAGGTTTACGTTCACTCGGTTTTAATATAGGAAAGACAGAGACGCCGATTACACCGGTCATCATCGGGGAAGAAAAAACAACCCAGGCGTTTGCGCGCGCCCTTCTGGAAGAAGGCGTGTATGCGAAAGCGATCGTTTATCCGACCGTGTCGCGGGGGGCGGCACGGGTTAGAAACATGCCTACCGCGGCGCATACAGAAGCGATGATCGATGAGGCTCTGGCCGTGTATGCGCGCGTGGGTCGCCGTTTTGGCCTCATAGCCTAATGGAAGCGGAAGGAGGTTCACGATGACAAAAATTTTAGTGACCGGCTCACTCGGTCAAATCGGCTCAGAACTCGTGCCGGCCCTTCGGGCGCGTTACGGGGTCGAAAAGGTGGTGGCGACCGATATCCGTCCGCCGGAGGAAGTAACAATCGACGGTCCCTATGCCGTATTAAATGTCACCGAGGCGAACGATTGGGAAGAGGTCCTGGCCAAAGACCAATTCGATACGATCATTCACCTTGCCGCCATTTTATCGGCGCGCGGGGAGATGAAGCCGCTTCAGACGTGGGATATCAATATGACCGGTACGATGCATGCATTAGAAGCAGCGCGAGCGTATGGTATGAAGATTTTTGCGCCAAGCTCGATTGCTGTCTTTGGGATGGGTACGCCCAAGACGATGACCCCTTCGTATACCGTCATGCGGCCTCAAACGATGTACGGTGTGACTAAGGTAGCGATGGAGCTTCTATTTGATTATTATTATCATAAATTCGGTGTAGACACGCGCAGCCTGCGTTTTCCAGGCATTATTTCGTACCGGACGCCACCCGGTGGGGGAACGACCGATTATGCCGTCGAAATGATTCGAGAAGCGGTAAAGCGCGGTCATTACACATCGTTTGTAGGGCCCGAGACGCAGTTGGATTTTATGTATATGCCCGATGCAATATCTGCGATGATCGCACTCATCGAGGCTGAAAGTGATCGCCTTAAGCACAGAAATGCCTATAATGTAACAGCGATGCGCTTTACACCGGAAATGTTGGGGCGCGAAATTAAGCGCCATCTTCCCGACTTCACCTGGGACTATGCGGTCGATCCGTTGCGTCAGCGAATCGCCGATAGCTGGCCAGATGCTGTCGACCCTGCGGATGCGGTCGCGGAGTGGGGCTTTAAGACATCGTATGATCTTTCCCGCATGGTCGAGGATATGATCCGAGCTCTAAAAACTTCCCAAGAGCATGCCCCGGCCCATATGTAAGCACCGAATGACACGACTGCCTGCAAATTAAGATTTTTACGCCAGCAGGTGTACAAAAACTGGATCGCATCGTTTTACTTGACTCGCCCGAACGTTTCGGGTCGTTTTTTTTAGCTCTTAGTGGTAAGATAAGGACAGTGTATCCATCAAGAGGTGAAAGCATTGTTGAGAAACGATACATTTTTGCGTGCTGCGCGCGGGGAGCCGGTGCCGTATACCCCGGTCTGGTATATGCGGCAAGCCGGACGCAGTGACCCCGAATACCGCGCGATCAAGGAAAAATACTCGCTTTTGGAGATCAACCAAAACAGCGAACTTGCTGCTTATGTGACGCGTCTACCCGTCGAAAAGCTGGGCGTCGATGCGGCAATTCTTTATTCCGACATTATGAACCCCTTGGCCGGGTTAGGGGTCAAGTTCGACATACAAAAGGGCGTCGGTCCGGTCGTCCATCATCCCATTCGCAGTGAAGCCGATGTTCTGGCACTTAGCACGTTCGATCTGGAACCGCTGGCGAGCGTTCTAAAGACGATTGCACTTCTCAAACAGTCGCTGACTGTACCGCTCATCGGATTTGCCGGGGCGCCCTTTACGCTCGCCAGCTACCTCATCGAAGGGGGGCCGAGCCGCACGTACCGGCACACCAAACAGTTCATGCTTAGGCATCCGAAAAGCTGGAACCTTTTGATGGAACGGCTTAGTGACATGGCGGCGCGTTACCTGAGGGCGCAAATTGAAGCTGGTGCATCGGCTGTACAGCTATTTGATAGCTGGGTCGGGCAGCTCAGCCCGGTCGATTTTCGGCACTACGTCCTCCCTTATGTAGAACGCATTTTTGTAGCGTTAAAAGATCTAAGCGCGGTGAAGATTTATTTTCCAGGGGTAGCCTCCGGGGAGCTTTTGCCGGAGCTTAAAACGCTTCCGGTCGAAGTCATCGGGGTCGACTGGCGTGTACCGCTCGATCGCGCTCGATTCCGCACGGACAATAAGTTTGTTCTGCAAGGGAACTTTGATCCGCTCTGGCTAGAGGCACCTCGATCGGCGCGTGAAGCGTATGCGCGCTCGATCCTAGAAGAAGGTTTAAAAGGAAAAGGACATATTTTTAATCTCGGCCACGGCGTTTATCCCGAAGCCGATATCGCTTCTCTCCGCGCGCTCACCGAGTATGTTCAGACGACGTCACGCGCGCTTAGGGCAACTTAAGTGAATGAATAAGTAGAATGCCATCCTCGAAGAGGCCGACATTATATGCGCTTTAGGCAACTCAGGTGAACGAATAAGGCAAGAGGGCAACGAAAGCATAAACAAAAGGACCCATGCAAAAAACATGACAAACCCTATGAAAAAATCTTTTCAAAATGCGTTGTAAAGCACATCGCAAAGAACAATGCAAAAAGCGATGGAACACGCATGAAACATAAGGTGTTGGAAAAGGCGTTGGAAAAGTTGAACAAAGTCGGAAAGGATGGTGGGCCATATGACCGATCATACGTCAATCAAAAAAATCGGTATTCTCGTAATGTCGTACGGCACGCCGGCGTCGATGGACGATATTGAGCGCTACTACACGCATATTCGCCATGGCCGGCGTCCCAGCGATGCAGAACTTGCGGATCTCACCCGGCGCTATGCGGCGATCGGCGGCACATTTCCGCTCCGGGACAATACGGCCAAACAGGTCGAAGCGTTAAGAGGTAAGCTCCATGCGCGTTATCCCGGTCGTTTTGATGTGCGCGAGGGGCTCAAGCATGCCGAACCGTTCATCGAAGATACGGTACGTGCTTTTCACGAAGAAGGTCTCGAACGTCTCGCCGGCATCGTGCTCGCCCCGCATTACAGCACGATGAGCGTCGAAACGTATCTCACCCGAGCCCGTGAAGAAGCAGACAAATACGGAATGGAATCCGTATTTGTCCGTTCTTACCACGATCATCCGCTTTTCATTCAGGCTCTTGCCGAGCGCGTCGAGGATAGCGTTAAGGCGCTTCAAGCGGACCGTCCCGGTCAAAAAATAAAAGTGCTATTTTCTGCGCACTCCCTTCCGAAGCGAATTTTGAATGAGAACGATCCGTATGTTGATGAACTGATGATGACGAGCCGTCTCGTTGCCGAAGCCGCGGGCATCGAAGACTGGTCGTTCGTCTGGCAAAGCGCCGGAAGTACGCGAGAGCCGTGGCTCGGACCGGACATTTTAGAGGTTCTCCCGAGTCTTAAAGATGAGGGATATGCTCTCGTCCTCGTCGCGCCGGTCGGATTTGTAAGTGAACATCTGGAAGTGCTCTACGATCTCGATCAAGAAGCCCTCTCCCGCGGAGAAGAGCTGGGACTTACCGTGCGGCGCACGCGTATGCTGGGGACTGATCCGCGCTTTATAGAAACGCTCCTCAGCAAGCTGGAAGAGGTGCTTGGGTCCTGGCTTCAAGAAGAAGGTGTGTCCCGTGCATTATGATGCCGTCATCATCGGCGGGGGACTCGCCGGTCTTGCTGCCGCTTACTCGTTCATGGAAACGCTTAAGGAAGAGGGGGCACATACGTCACCGCTCCGTCTTGCGATTTTAGAAAAAGACGCTCGTTTTGGCGGTAAAGTGTGGACACATCGCAAAGACGGAATTATCATCGAGCGCGGCCCCGATTCATTTCTGGCCCGAAAAACGGCGATGATCAAACTGATCCGGAAACTGGGGCTCATCGATCGACTCGTGCCGACGGGTCCTGAGGGGCGCGGGGCCTATATTCTCTTTCAAGGGCGGCTTCACACCATCCCAGAAGGCATGTCGACGGGTATCCCAACACGCCTTATACCGCTTGTTAAGACACAGCTTTTAAGCTGGCCGGGGAAAATGCGCGCGCTCGGCGACCTCATCCTTCCTCGCGGCTCGGAACAGGACGAAGCGCTCGGGGCCTTTTTAAGCCGGCGTTTCGGGCGAGAAGTGAAAGAGCGTATTGCCGAGCCCCTCCTTGCCGGTATTTATGCCGGTGATACGGATGCTTTAAGCATTATGGCGACGTTTCCACAGTTTAAGGACTTGGAAAAACGCTACCGCAGTTTACTTCTCGCCATGTTCCAATCCCGCCGTGCATCCCGCCATGTAAAAAGCGCTACACCCGCCCAAGGCGAATCGCCCGATCAAGCATTGCCCGCTCACTTGCGCGGCTCGACCTTTCTTAGTTTGGAAGGTGGTCTTTCCACCGTGATCGAAGCGCTCTACGAGACGCTCGAATCTAGCGGTGTGGATTTATTTTCAGGGCGCGGTGCACGTCGTCTTATGCGGGAGAACGATCATTACATCATTTATGATGATGAAGGTCACTCCATCATGACCCGCAGCGTTCTCCTCGCCGTTCCGGCGTTTGCGGCCGATGCGCTTTTAAACGATTCCGCTCTTACGCCTTATTTTCAGGCCACCACCTATGCCAGCGTGGTCAATGTCGTTTTTTGTTATGACAACGAACCCGAACCAAAGCCGCTCCCTGGATCCGGTTTTGTCGTATCGCGGGGTGAAGGGACGCTCATGCGGGCGGCGACTTGGACGAGTCGGAAGTGGCCGCATACGACGCCGAACGGAAAATTTCTCGTCCGGCTATATGCAGGCGGCATAAACGCCAAGGAGGCAACAGAGATCGCTGATGTGGCGCTAATCCAGCGTTTGGAGGAGGAACTCAAAGGCGTGGTCGGGACATGGCCGGCACCACAAAGTGTGCTGCCCACACGCTGGGAACGGGCCATGCCGCAGTATGCGGTCGGCCATCTGGAGCGAACGAAGCAGCTGAGAGACGTGCTCGCGCGCAATTACCCCGGCCTGTTTCTGGCCGGCTCGGCTTACGACGGGGTCGGTCTTCCGGACGTTTTAAAAAGCGGAGCGGAGGCAGCACAAATGATAACGGCTTACTTAAAAAACGTGAAAAAACAAGAAAAGAACAGCCTTCATTAGCGGTAGCCTTCATTAGCGGTGTAGCATAGAGCACTGCGATCAAACAGAAGACAATGCTCAACATAAGAAACAAACGTAACAACACATCATGCATATAACAACACATCATGCATATAACAACACATCATGCGTATAACAACACATCATGTATGAAATATGAAACAACAAACCGTGCATAAACGATGTATAAACTGTATGAACAAACCGAAAGGAGTCTGTGTATGAGTTTGCATATTGCTGCCAAACCAGGCGAGATTGCCGAGAAAATCTTACTTCCCGGCGACCCTCTCAGGGCCAAGGTGATTGCTGAACGTTATTTGGAAGATGTAACGATGTATAATACGATACGCAACATGTACGGGTTTACCGGGACATATAAAGGGGTTCGCGTCTCGGTTCAAGGAACAGGGATGGGCGTTCCTTCTATCTCTATTTACGTGCATGAATTGCTTTCGTCTTATGGTGTAAAAGCGCTCATTCGTGTAGGTACTTGCGGTTCGATGCAGCCGCACGTCCATGTACGCGATCTCATTTTGGCGATCGGAGCGGCGACCGATTCAGCCGTCAATCATCACCGGTTCGGGCCCATCGATTACGCTCCTACGGCAGATTTTCACCTCCTTTCTAAAGCATACCGGGCAGCGCTTAAACGGGGTCTTACGCCCCATGTCGGCAATATTTTCACTACCGACACGTTTTATGCCGATGAGACGAAAACGGTAGACGTCCTGCGCCGCTACGGCGTGCTTGCGGTAGAGATGGAAGCTGCAGCCCTGTATACGCTTGCCCATAAATTCGGGGCGCAGGCGCTTGCCGTGCTGACCGTGAGCGACCACCTGCTAACGAAAGAAGAAACGACCCCCGAAGAACGCGAACAAACCTTTTTTGCGATGATGGAAGTGGCGCTGGACACGCTCGTACTAGAAGAGAAGGCGCTTTAGAATACTGTTTCTTAAAATATCGTAGATACCGTATGAATCAAAGAATCGATCGATACCATGGCTATGCAATAGGACCGCTTCTACCATAAGACACGGATCATGCAAAATCGACTCACTGCCCCGGCAGGAGTCGATTTACTTTTAGTAGAATGTATATAGAATGTAGATAGAATGTATAAAGATGATAAAGTTCGTTTTTTTTGCTGGAATGTATGATGTCCTGTCGTCTTCATCGAAGACGCGGTCAGGAGGGATGTTTATTTGCGTTTTTTGCGCCTGCTGAGCAGACGGTGGACGATTCAATGCGTCCCCGAACACCCTGGAACGGTGAGAGCAGTGCGGTTTTCCCTTGGCTTTATGGCAAGCGTACTTATTTTCGGTATGGCGCTCTGGCTCATCTTCTTCATCCTATGGTTCGGCGCACATACTTTAAAAGAGACGTATCAAAAAGAATTGCATGCGGCACAAACTGAAATTAAGCAGCAAAAAGCAACCATTCAGGCGCTTTCCGGCGAAAGCGAACGACTGCGCCAGGAAAATGCAGCACTTCGCAATGAATACGCCGATCTTGCCAAACGGTTGAGCGATCTCGAGGATAAGCTCCGCGATCATCAAGAAAAGATTGATGCGGCAATGCACCCCCGGGCTGAAAAGCCGGCTTTCGAACCAAAAGGGAGCGCACAAGGTAGCGTACAGGAGGTAACGACGACCGTACAAAAGGCGACCGACCGAACGAAGATGATCGCTTCGACCGCGCATGCCTCCTCACTCAAAACGGTCAGTATTGCCGCGCTCAAATCCGAGCTTTTTGCGCTCGAGGCCAAAGCCAGTGAGCAGGAAGCGGCACTCCCGGTATTTATAGAAAAGGTAGAGCGTATTCGCGATGATCTGGAACGCACGCCTTCGATTCAACCGGCCTCCGGTCGCATTACCAGCGTCTTCGGTTATCGCATCGATCCTTTTACGCATACCAAACACTTGCACGAAGGGATTGATTTTGCAAACGTCCGAGGGACAAAAGTGGTGGCGGCGGCGCGAGGAGAAGTTATTTTTGCTGGCTACAACGGTTCCTACGGATTGCAGATAGCGATCCAGCATAAGCCGGGCCTTAAGACAACTTACTCTCACCTTTCCAAAATAGACGTTAAAGTCGGAGATAACGTGGAAAAAGGGGAGCGTATCGGGCTCATGGGGAGCACCGGTCGCAGTACGGGTTCCCATCTTCACTATGAAGTGCATGTCGATGGTCGGTCGGTTGATCCGGCAGCCTACTTAGGAGGGACGATTCGTGTGGAAGAAGCACTCTATCAAGACTGAACAAAGTTTTCGCGGTTATTCCGTGATTCAGCAGGGCGTATGGGTCAAAGGCAACATCACGGCAGAGGGCTCGTTTTATATCGACGGGAAAATAGAAGGCGACCTCGTCACCACACAAGATGTGGTGATCGGCAAACACGGTCAGATTCTGGGGACGCTCCGCGCCGGCAGCCTGCGCCTGGCCGGGGACATACAAGGGGAGGTGCGCGTGGAGGGGCGTGTTCATCTCAGCGCCACGGCGCGTCTTACCGGCACCTTGCTATACGCGTCTTTGTCGATGGAAGAAGGGGCCTATTTAGAAGGAACGATTCGCCGTTTACAAGATGCAAAGGATGGGGCGCGATCCAATGAAAAACGCCTCGCAGAACCCATCAAAGAACGCATCGAACGAACGGAGCGTTTAAGAGAACGGATTCGTCCGCAAGCCGAGAGAGAAGAGATCGAGACCGGTGAACACCAATAGTCAAACGTTCAGTAAAAAAATTTCCAGGATATGTATCGATCAGCACGAAAGAAGCATGAAACTGGTAAGGTGTGGTATACTATGTTGGAAGCGTTCACGCCATGATTGAAGGAGGCGACGTTCTTTGTTGCTGGATGAATACATTCACGGCTTTAGAGTCCTCGAAAAAACGCACATCGAAGAACTCTCTGCCGATGCTTACACGTTTTTTCACGAAGCAAGTGGTGCTCGGCTCATCGCCGTGCTAAATGATGATGACAACAAAGTGTTTTCCATCGCTTTTCGCACGCCTCCCAGTTCTTCAAACGGGTTGCCCCATATTTTAGAACATTCCGTTTTAAATGGTTCGCGTAAATATCCGACGAAGGAACCGTTTGTAGAACTGGCCAAGGGGTCGCTCAATACGTTTTTAAACGCCATGACGTATCCGGATAAGACGGTCTACCCGGTCGCCAGCCGCAACCAGAAAGATTTTATGAATTTGATGGATGTGTATCTCGATGCCGTCTTTTTTCCGCGTCTTTACGAGGACCCACTCATTTTGATGCAAGAAGGATGGCACTATGAACTGCCGTCCGCCGATGCCGATACGCTCGGTTTGCGCGGCGTCGTCTACAATGAGATGAAGGGTGCCTATTCTTCGCCGGAAGCCGTCCTCTTTCAGCGCATACAGACGACACTTTTCCCCGATACGCCCTATCGTTACGACTCGGGCGGGGATCCGGAAGTCATTCCGACCTTAGATCAGGCCTCATTTGTTGATTTCCACCGGACATATTATCATCCCAGCAACAGCTATATCTTTTTATACGGTGACCTCGATCTTCCGTCCATTTTAAAGAAGATCGATGCGGACTATCTAGCCCATTTTGGTGCCCGTGAGATCCATGCCGATACGCCGCTGCAAAAACCGTTCTCCGCACCTCAGACGATTGCATACCCGTATGCCTTACCGGAAGGGGTGAGGGCTGATAAAAAAGATTATTTAAGCCTGAACTACGTCGTCGGTGAGGCGGATGAAGCAGTGACGATGCTGGCCTTAGAGATCCTGCAATATGTGCTCATCGATTCGCCTGCGGCGCCGCTCAAGCAAAAAATTTTAGAAGCGGGTTTTGCCGAAGATGTATTTGCCTCGCTCGAGACGTCGCTCCGCCAAGGCATTTTTTCGATTGTCGCCAAAGGTGCTCGCAAAGAAGATCTCGAGGCTTTTGAGGCGCTCGTGACTCAAGAACTCAAACGGTATCAGGAGGAAGGGATTCCCCGTCGCCTGCTAGAAGCAGCGCTCACGCGTAAAGAGTTTGAACTGCGCGAAGCCGATATGCGCGGCTATCCCAAAGGGCTCGTTGTCGCTTTAAATGCGCTCACGACCTGGATGCACGGCGAAGATCCGTTTCTCTATGTCCGTTTCGAACCGCTTTTAAAGCATTTGAAAGCGGGACTAGAAAACGGCTTATTCGAATCGATTTTAAAAGAACGCCTTCTCGATAACAAACATGCTGCCCGTGTCGTGCTGACGGCCGCACCAGGACTTCTCGAAGAAAAAGAGCGGGAAGAAGACGAGGCACTTAGGAACGTACTCTCCTCACTTTCACCGCAAGAACGAGAGGAGATCGCCCGGCAAACAGAGCTTTTGCGCGAGAGACAGACAACACCCGATTCACCAGAAGCACTAAGCACGCTGCCGCTTCTTGAGCGGGAAGATATTGCGCCGGTCGGGGAGCGGATCCCTACTGAAGATAAAACACTGGATAGGGCGCGATTCCTGTATCATCCGATAAAGACGAACAACATTAGCTACGTGAATCTATATTTTCCGGTAGGCCATCTGACCGAGGAGGAACTCCCCTACGCCAGCGCACTTCTCTATGCGCTCGGTAAAATTGATACGAAGACGCGCCCGTACAGTGACCTCATTGACGAGATCAATATGCGAACGGGGGGACTCAGTTTTCAACTGGAAGCGGTCGCGCCCGTCGGAGAGACAGAGCGCTATGATCTATATGTCATCCTGCGCTTAAAGGCGCTTACGGAAAAACTGCCTGAGGCGATGGCACTTGCCAAAGAAATTGCTTTAACGAGCCGCTTTGATAATACGGATCACCTCTTTGCGCTCTTTTCCGAACAGCGTTCGCGGCAAGAAATGGGACTTTATGATCGCGGGCATCAGGTCACAGCCGCGCGCCTCCTTGCTGCCTTCTCACCGGTTGATGCGGTACGGGATGATCTGCGCGGCATCGGCTACTTCCTCTTTTTGAAAGATTTTTTACGAGGACTGAAAGAAGAACCGGATCGCGTCCGAGAAAGACTGGAACAACTTTACAGTAAGTTGTTTTATCAGGATCATCTCATCGTTTCCTTAACGGGGGAAGAAGCGGAAGAAAACGCGCTCCGTACCCTGTGGGAGGGCTGGGTCGGAGATTTTCCAACCGGGCGTCCGCATGACGCACGGCGTCCTTTCATCCGGCGTGCCCCGCGCGAAGCGCTGCTTGCCGCATCCAAAGTGCAGTATGTGGCAAGTGGTGGGCATATCGGAGCGATCGATGCTGAAACGTTTGGTACGTATCAGGTGTTACGAACGATTCTCTCTTATGATTATCTGTGGAACCGGGTACGCGTTCAGGGCGGAGCATACGGGAGTATGTTTCAGATTGAGCGTAGTGGCAATTTCGTCTTTGCGTCCTACCGCGATCCGCACCTCAAAGAGACGCTTAAGACGTACCGGGACGTGCGGGCGTATCTTGAAAGTTTTAAGGCCGATGAGCGAGAGATGACCAAATATGTGATCGGCACGATCGCCCGTCTCGATCAGCCGCTCACCCCGTCGATGAAAGGTGAGCGTGGCGACTGGTTGGTGCTTACCGGTCTTACCGAAGAACGACTGCATGAGGAACGCGCCGCCATTCTTCGCAGTGACGCCGCCAGCATCCGCGCCCTGGCGAAGACGTTTGCGGTGCTGGATGATGCGCCGTATGTATGCGTCATGGGCGGGCGGAGCCGTCTGGAAGGGGAAAAAGAGTTGTTTGACGCATTGACGACGCTCATCGAAGAATAGAACCCCTTGCCACGGTGCGGTACCACCCGCTTAGGAAAAGCGTCATCTTTAAAAAATAACACAATTAACCGAGATGTCGCGGCAGCGTGAGGGTGATGAGCTGGGTCTTTTCAAAACGCCTGAGCCTGCCGCGATTGACTGTAACGATGCGCCGGGCGCTTTCCCAGTCCTGCGCTTTTTTTCGATCTTGCAGCGATGACCATGTTAAAAATTTAAGCAAGAGATGGGTGTATTTCTCACTGATCCACACGACGGGAGTCAGGAGTTTAGAAGGATCGTAAAGTGACATAATGAGCGCCAGAGCGAGTCCGATTTGTTTGGGGTCAAACTTGGCGAGATCGACTAGGTCTCCGGATGCAGATACGGCCGGTGCCGGGAGGATGATACGGGGAACGACGCGTCTGTGCCACGCTCCATGCCTTTCCTTAAACCAACCGTCGATAAATTTGCTGAAAGACGTGACGATCGGCCACGGAGCTTCCGTATGATAACGCCAGAGGAGACGATCGAGCAGGTGCGTGACCGCTTTCAACTCTTCGAGCATGGTTATGATGAGCGCGTCTTCTTGAGTCGGACCGCTGTTTGGGTTCCTTTTTTTATCATCGGATGCCGTAGAGAGATGTTCGCGTTGCCAGGCCAGGTAACCTCGTAAAGCGGTGAGCGGGTTACGTAGCTCATGGACGATTTCGACAATATCCTCGGACAATTCACTGTCCGTTTGTTGATCGACATGGATAGTCTTCGCGCTTGTTGCGGTTTCCTTTTTTTCAGAATCAGTCTGTTTTGGCATGTTGATAAAGGGCACAGGCGGTTTGGCAAGAGGCGCAGCGGGTCGGTCATAGAACGTCGCGGGGGTACGCTTTCGCTCGAGCAAAAACTGGTGCACTTCCCCTCCGAGTTGCAGGAGAGCGTCGAGCGCCGGAAAACCGATCTCAAGGAGGACGAGATAAAGTTTATCAGAGGCGCCCAGCACCGGTAAGGGCCAGGCCAGGGATGTAAGCGTATGAAATAAAGGGTACGGGTGTTCTGCGCCCACCATCCAGCTCATGTGCCGGTGACGGAGGGCAAGGTTTAGCGCCGTCGGTGGAAAGTCGGCATCGGACAGATGCAGGGCCGATTTAAAGCCAAACGGCGGATATAAAAGAGGATGGTTTGACGGGTACAGATCGAGCACTGTTCCTTCTTCATCACATAATAAAAGAAGTGCGGGGTTGTTTCCTATCAGCCGTTTCAGATCCCCGCTGAGTTCTGCAAACGTTGATAAATACGACCAATACGTCTTTTCCGGCAGGCGATAGGTCCATTTGAAAGCAAAGCCTTCGCTTTGCGCCTTGGCCCGAACATGTTGCCAGAGCGGAAGGATGTCACGGCGTACGCGCTCCGCCGGACGACGATGGATAAAAAAGCGTTCCCATTCGTCCCGATAAGGAACACGCTTGATATCGATCCAGGAAGGAAACGACGGGTGCGTATGTATGATGTGATCGTTCATGGCATGTCTCTCCGTCTCTCAATCATATACTTCGTATTTTCAAGTCGTGTTAGCGAGTATGGACTTCTCATGTTATAATAAGCAAAAAGGTCAATGGGGCGCAACTTCTATGCTTGGATGGTTCGAATGGAGCGAGTGTTCACGCGCAGCCAGAGTGGGGTGAAAAGATGCAAAAAAAGCTGATTGCATTTGAAGGGGTTGAGGGATCGGGGAAGAGTGAACTGGTCGCACGTCTCACAGCATGGCTTAAAAATTGCGGCCATAACGTTTTAAATACGCGTGAACCCGGTGGTTCCGTGCTGGCCGAACGGTTGCGACAGGTCATTCTCGATGATGCCATGCACGGCCTGGACCCACTGGCGGAAGCGTTTATGTATGCTGCGGCGCGCAGGCAGCACGTCGTGGAAACGATTCAACCGGCCCTCGCGAACGGGTTTTGGGTGCTCGTCGATCGCTACATAGACTCCTCTCTGGTGTATCAGGGTATGGTACGGGGTGCCGGGTTGGAGACCGTAGAGGCGATCAATCGTCTGGCCGTAGGCGATCTTTGGCCAGGGACGACAATTTTGCTTGACCTGGCTCCAGAGCTCGCGCTATCCCGCTTAAAAGCTTTACCAGAACGGGTGAAAAATCGTTTTGATCGTGAAGCGTTTCATTTTCACGAACAAATACGTGCTGCGTATCGTACGTTGGCCTTAAGCGAGCCCAAACGGTTTGTCATCGTCGATGCATCTTTGTCACCGGATGCGCTGTTTGCGCTCGTGCGCGATCGACTGTTAGCCCGTTATCCCGAGCTTGCTTAGATTACGGCATGCGGGCCTAGGCTGGTCGTGGGTGTTCGACTCTAGGAAGTAAGGATCGTCATCGGTCGATGTTTGTTCGGGGAGGCTATAGCATGCGGTATGCGCTTGGGGTGGATTTAGGTGGAACGGCGATTAAATTTGGCTTGGTCAGTGAAAAAGGGGAGATTGTCGAACGGCATCAGACGCCGACACCGGTCGATGAAGGGTCTCCAGCGATTATCCAGAAAATCGTTGAAGGCATCCAGCGTTTAGGGATGAAAGATCTCCCGATCGAGGGCATCGGAATCGGTGTGCCAGGGCTCGTCGAGGTAGACAAAGGCACCGTCCGCCTCGCACCTAATCTTAACTGGCGGGCCTTCCCGCTCCTCACCGCATTACAAGACGCTTATCCTGCGCGGTGGGTGATTGAAAATGATGCCAACGCAGCACTCTTAGGCGAACGTTGGGTGGGAGCGCTGCAAGGGGTAAAGCACGCCCTGATGCTGACGCTGGGAACCGGCGTCGGCGGTGCGGTGCTCGCCGAAGGGCGTCTTGTACGCGGTGCAGGTGGTGTTGCCGGTGAAATCGGTCATATTCCGGTGAACAAATCCGGCGTGCGCTGCGGTTGTGGCCGGATCGGTTGTCTGGAGACAGAAGCATCGGCCACGGCGCTCGTTCGTCATACGAAGGAAGCGTTAAAAAGTGGGAAAGCGTCCGCGCTTGAGCAAATCCTGGCACAAAACGGGGAGCTCACGCCGATGGATATCAGCGTTGCGGCGGAAGCCGGGGATGTGCTGGCACGCGACATGTTTGTCTATGTGGCGGATTGGCTCGCTTTTGCGCTGGGGGGGCTTGTCAATACGCTTAATCCCGAAAAAGTTTTGATCGGAGGCGGGCTTGCTTACGCCGGTGAACTTCTATTTGCACCGCTACGCGAAGCATTTCCGCGTTATACGCTGGATACAGCACTGAAAGATGTGACATTGGAACGAGCACAGCTCGGAAATGACGCTGGGATGATTGGCGCAGCCTGGCTCGTCTTGCACGATCCGTCACGTTCAATTTAATCGTTTAGATGGTATTGGGAAAATGATTTGAAGGCGCAGATTTAGCGAAAGAGCTGGCTTAAGACATCCCACCACGATGCATGGGTGGCTTCTACGGTCGGCTCTTTAGCTTTTACGAGCGGCGTGTTTTGAGCGCAGGCGGTGTGCGGCGCAGTTCCTTCTATAAAAAACAAAAGCGTTCCATCTCCACAGTGTATTTCACCTTTTTTTGTATCTGTTCCCAATGGGATATAAGCCATCTCTACACCATCAGGAATTGAAAAGAGCTTGGGGGGTTTATCGTTTAAAGCATTTTCAATAAAAGATGCAAAAATATGTTTAGACCGGGATGATTCAGAGGTATCCCGTTCATCGATTGGTCGCATATCGTCATAACCGACCCATACGACTGCTGCAAGATCTGGTGTATAGCCGGCCATCCAGCCATCTGTCGGGGTTGACCCTGTTTTTCCGGCGATCGGGCGATGGATGTCTTTGGCGATGGCAAAGGCGGTGCCGTTCGGTTCACCGGGGGAAGGGGACGGTTCAAACACGCCCTGCAGGAGTCGTGTGAGGACGAAAACATGTGCAGGATCGGCAACACGTTTCCCTCGTTCGGAAAAGGTGTACAGTGTTCGACCGTTTTCATCTTCGATACGCTCGACCAAGTGCAGCGGATGTTTTTCACCGTACGCGGCCAAGGTGGCGTACACCTGCGCCAGTGATGCCGGGCTCACTCCGCTTGCGCCGAGGGCGAGCGCTGGAACTTTTTCAAGTGGTTCGCGGATACCGAGCGCCTGGGCGCGGCGCGCGACGCGCTCCGCACCGACATGCATGAGCGTCGTTACCGCATAAATGTTGTCGGAGCGCTGGATCGCTTCGTACATCGTGATATAGCGCTCTGCATACCGTTCGTGATAGTTTTTGGGCTCGTACGTTCTCCCCCCGTCATAAGTAAATACGGTCGGTCTAGATTCGATCTCTGTGAGCGGTGTCATACCGTCTTCTAAAGCCGTGAGATAGACGATCGGTTTAAATGCTGAACCCGGCTGCCTTCTGGCTTTGAGGGCACGGTTAAAAGGACTTTTTTCGTAATCGCGTCCGCCGATGAGCGCGCGTACCCCCCCGTCCTGGGGATCGATCGCTATGAGGGCGACTTCCAGTTCACTTTCCGGTGGCAGAAAACGTTTCACAGCGTCTTCTGCTGCTTTTTGCATCGTCTGATCGAGGGTGGTGGTAATGCGGTAACCACCGGATTGAAGCTCTTCCGGGGTAAGATGCAGGATCGATTGGACTTCTTCTAATACAGCATCGCGAAAATAAGGAGCCAATGAACTGCTCTTACGGGCGCGGGACACGATCGAAAGCGGGGATTTCAAAGCGTCCTGAGCTTTTTCACGGGTAATCATCCCCGCATTTATCATCGCTTCCAGAACGACTTTTTGCCGGGCGCGCGCTTTTTCCAGATCGACCAGAGGGTTGATGCGAGAAGGACTTTGGGGGATGCCGGCAAGGAGTGCTGCTTCTGCTAAGTTAAGATCGCTTGCGGGTTTATTAAAATAACGCTGGGCTGCTTGCTCGATGCCGTAGGCACCAGCGCCGTAGTAGATCGTGTTCAAATAACGTTCCAAAAGTTCGTCTTTGGAATAGGTCGCTTCCAGTTTTAAAGCATAGACGAGTTCCAGCACTTTACGCGTAAGCGTCCGTTCATGCGAGAGATACAGGTTTCGGGCCAGTTGCTGGGTGATCGTACTGGCGCCTTCGACAAAGCGCCGGGCCTTGAGATCTGTCCAGAGAGAGGCGAGGATACGCCTTGGATCAAAGCCCGGGTGGTCGTAAAAACGGCGATCTTCAACGGCAATCGTGGCCTGGATCAGGTACGGAGAGATGTTTTTGAGCTGGGACGGATGTCCTTGGTCCGCCGTCGTAAACGATTGCCCGTTGCGATCGTACAAGACGGGGGGATGGCTCGTCTGAAGGTCGGGAAGCGGTCCCGTATTGATATATAAAAAAACGATCATCAGCACAAAAAAAATTGTTATGCTTAAAAAGGACGCCAGCGCGATCGAAAAAAGCCGAAGGACACTACGGATGAACATGTGCCGACCCGTTCGCAGCATGATACTCACCCCTCCTTCTCAGTATGGAAAAATTCCCCTCTCCTTAAACGTACGACCGCCAAAACGTGCGTCCACATTACTCGTAGCGGATGTTTTAACAAGCGGCGCGGCGTAGGTTGTTATGGTTCGTACAAGTCTTCCTCGATAAGGGTCCACCCGTTCTTGCAAGATGGGAAAGAAGCGGTATAATCAGGTAGCAAGAATCTCTTGCCAACTGATTTTTGTATGAGAAAGAGGTGATGAGGGTGCACCTGTGGTTTACCGAAGAACAGACGGCCGGATTTGGAATCACGGCGAAAATCAAAAAGACGCTTTATCATGAACAGACACCGTATCAGGTACTGGACATGGTAGAGACAGAGACGTTTGGACCGATGCTCGTACTCGATGGCATGGTCATGACAACCGTACGGGATGAGTTTGTCTACCATGAGATGATCAGCCATATTCCGCTGTTTGCTCATCCCAATCCGCGCCGGGTGCTCATTATAGGTGGCGGGGATGGAGGTGTTCTCCGCGAAGTGCTGCGCCATTCGGTCGTGGAGCGGGCGGTTATGGTGGAGATCGATAGCGCTGTTGTAGAAGTGAGTAAGGCGTATCTGCCGCAACTTTCGAGCGCCTTTACGCATCCTCGCGCCGAGGTGCATATCCTCGATGGGTTTCGTTATTTATCGGACATCGCGGAGACGAGACGAGTTTCCTACGACGTGATTATCGTCGATTCCACAGAACCGGTCGGACCGGCAGAAAAATTATTTGAGCGCGGTTTTTATCAGGCGATCTTTGACGCTTTGAGCGAAGACGGGCTGTTTGTTGCGCAAACGGACAATCCCTGGTTTAAAGGCGACCTCATTCGCCGCGTCAGTCGAGATATCGCCCAGGTCTTTCCGCGTGCCTTTCTGTATACGGCCAATATCCCGACGTATCCGAGCGGGCTTTGGACATTTACCATCGGCTCTAAAGTTTACGATCCGCGCACCATTGCACCCCATCGGGTCGATAGAGCGCCGTTTTTAAAAGAATTGCGCTATTATCACCCCGCCTTGCAGGAGGCAGCTTTTGTTTTGCCGCGATTTGTGAGTGCGCTGGTGGAAGGTGTTTTGGAAAATGGAACTACAATTTGAGACGCGCGGTTTGTTCATTGCCAGCAAATCACCGGAAAGTTACCCTTCTCCGCGCGCCGTGCTCCTCGGCGCCCCGCTCGATACGACTGTGTCTTTTCGCCCTGGTAGTCGTTTTGCGCCGCACGCCATTCGCGAAGCTTCTTATGTTTTGGAGACGTACAGTCCACGCTTGGATCGCGATCTGGAAGATGTCGCGCTTATCGATCAAGGCGATGTGATCTTACCCTTAGGGAACGTGCCTAAAAGTTTGGAGACAATTTATGCGGCGGCGTATCCACACCTTTCCGCAGGTCGGTTTCTTTTGACCTTAGGCGGAGAACATTTGGTAAGTCTCCCGCTCATTCAGGCTGCGCATAAAGTCTATCCCGATCTCGTCCTTGTGCACCTCGATGCCCATACCGACCTGCGCACGTCCTATCAGGATGAAAGCCTTTCGCATGCGACGGTGATCTATCACGCCACAGCGTTATTGGGAAAAGGTCGCGTGTTTTCCCTCGGTATTCGCTCTGGCACAAAAGAAGAGTTTGCCCTATACGGTGAGCGTCTCTATGGCGCACCGTATGAAGTGTACGGAAAGCTTCCGGAAGTCTTAAACTTGATTGAGGGGCGTCCGGTCTACCTCACGCTCGATATCGATGTGCTCGACCCTGCCTATGCACCAGGTACGGGGACCCCGGAACCGGACGGCATTACAACACATGAGCTGTTTCGCTCGCTTTATTGGCTTGCTAGTCACGGCGTTAAGGTCGTCAGTGCCGATCTCGTTGAAGTGTTACCGGCGTATGATCCGAGCGGGCGTACATCGGTCCTTGCCGCTAAAATCGTGCGGGAGATGCTCCTCGGCTTTGCCCGATAGGGAGGTATTCGGCCGGCTTAAAGATCGTACCATCGGTCAGACCTCGGTCGAGGAAAATCTACTTGCAAAAAAACGGGCGCAGAAGCGACCCGTTTTTTTAGTAATAAATACATTTTCACAAAGCCGTGTTTGTGATACAATAAGGACAACTCGACTGAGCGAATGCTCATTCATTTAAGAATAAGGAGGGGTTCTGCGTGTCACCGTGGCTGATCGGACTGAACTTTTTGGCATTTCTGGTCGTTACTGGGTATGCGGTCTATGTATTTTTACATCTGGTGAAAAGTCGCTATATGTTTATCCGGTTGGGGCAATCGGTTCAGGCGCCGCGAGCACTGAACGAACGTTTAAAAAACGTGTGGATAAATGTCTTCGGGCAAAAAAAGCTTCTCAAAGATAAAAAAAGTGGGACGATACACGTTGCGTATTTTTACGGATTTATCATCATTCAATTTGGTGCGCTCGACTTATTTTTAAAAGGGCTCATACCCGGTACGCACCTGCCGGTTCCGTTTTACGACGTGTTTTTGTGGATTGAAGAAGTGACCGTCGCCATTGTGCTCGTGGCGCTTCTTTTTGGTATTTACCGGCGCTATATCGAACGGCTCAAACGCCTGGAACAGTCGCTCAAAGCCGGACTTGTCTACATTTTTTTAGGCATTATTTTGGTCACGGTGATGATCTCCGGTGGGCTGGAGATGGTCGCGACTGGGCAGGAGGCGACGCCGTACCGACCGATCTCCAGTGCGCTCGCCGCTCTGTTCGGGGGGATGTCTTCGCAGACGGCGACCGTCCTGTATTATATCGTCTGGTGGATTCATCTTTTAGACCTCCTTGTTTTTCTCGTCTACATCCCGCAGGGCAAACACGCCCATCTCATCGCTGCACCATTGAACGTCTTTTTCAAACGGCTTGATCCGCCGGGGAAGCTTCAAACGATTGACTTTAGCGATGAGACACAGGAAGTCTACGGTGTCCAGAAAATCGAACAGTTTACCCAAAAACAACTGCTCGATCTGTATGCGTGTGTCGAGTGCGGACGCTGTACGAGCGTCTGTCCGGCGTCTACCACTGGAAAAACGCTCTCACCGATGCACCTCATTACGAAGCTCCGCGATCATCTGACCTTAAAAGGGGCAGCGATCACGTCCCGCACTCCCTGGATGCCCGATGCGCTGTTCCATGACACGCTCGGAAACCGCACCGCCCGCGAAGGGCAAGCGGCCCTAGAGCACCTCGATGCGCTCACCTTGGCCGGCGATGTGATTACGGAAGAAGAGCTATGGGCCTGTACGACGTGCCGGAACTGTGAAGATCAGTGCCCGGTGATGAACGAACACGTCGATAAAATTATCGATTTGCGCCGTTATCTTGTCCTCACGGAAGGTAACATGCCGGCAGAAGTGTCGCGAACGTTTCAGAACATCGAACGGCAGGGGAACCCCTGGGGTCTCAGTAAAAATGAACGCGATAAGTGGCGCGGCGAGATCGGCTCGGAAAAAGTACCGACGGTTAAAGAGAACCCGAACTTTGAATGGCTGCTTTGGGTCGGTTCGATGGGTTCCTACGATCAGCGCAGCACGAAAATTAGTGAGGCGCTCGTCAAAATCCTTCATGCCGCAGGCGTAAATTTTGCGATTCTGGGGAACGAAGAAAAAAATACGGGGGATACCGCTCGCCGGCTGGGGAACGAGTTTTTATTCCAGCAGCTCGC
This sequence comes from Candidatus Carbonibacillus altaicus, assembly GCA_003050645.1. Lineage (GTDB taxonomy): Bacteria > Bacillota > Bacilli > Thermicanales > DSM-22653 > Carbonibacillus > Carbonibacillus altaicus. The sequence goes on along the minus strand of PEBX01000007.1, from coordinate 38,336 downwards.
CGAGGAAAACATCGCCACATTTAAAAAATATGGCGTGACGAAAATCTTGACCTTTGATCCGCATGCGTATAATACGTTTAAAAACGAATATCCCGAATTCGGTTTTGAGGGCGAAGTCGTGCACCATACCGTCTTTTTGCAAAAACTGCTGGAAGAAGGGAAGATCACTCCGACGCGTCCTGTAGAGACCGTGATCACGTACCACGATTCGTGTTACCTCGGCCGTTACAATAATATTTTTGACGCACCTCGGGCGATCTTGCGCGTCATTCCGGGGGTTAGGCTAATCGAGATCAGCGGGCGCAGCCGGGAAAATGCGATGTGTTGTGGGGCTGGCGGGGGACTCATGTGGATGGAAGAAAAACAAGGCATCCGCGTCAATCTCGTACGCACTGAACAGGCGCTCTCCACTGGAGCAGAGGTGATCGCCAGCGCCTGCCCGTACTGCTTGACGATGATGGAAGATGGCGTCAAAATGAAAGAAAGCGAAGCGCTGACCTATGACGTTGTGGAAATCTTGGCCTATGCGCTGGGTCTCATTGAACGACCGATCAACCGTGAGATCACCGTAGCGAATGTTTGAGCGCCGGGATAGCGCACGATCTACCCATAAATCCGGAGATGATAAGCCTTGTAAGCGATCCACGAGGGAAGGTGAAGAAAAATGAATATTGCCATCGTGGCGGGAAAACGCACGCCGTTTGGAAAGTTTCAGGGGGTGCTTAAGAGGCGCTCTGCCGTCGAGCTGGGCGGCTTGTCACTGCAGGCCGTCCTCCGCCAGGCGGCTCCCGAAGAAGACCAGGCATCGGCTCTCAAAGAGGCGATCGATCATGTCATTTTGGGAACGGTGATCACTGCCGGGCTCGGTCAGGTGCCTGCCCGTCAGGCCGCGCGCAGTGCCGGACTTCCCTGGCATACGTCGGCAGAGACGATCAACAAAGTGTGCGCTTCGGGCATGCGCGCCATTACTCTCGGTGAGACCATGATCCGCGCCGGGGATGCAGAGCTCATCCTGGCAGGCGGGATGGAGAACATGTCGCGCGCTCCGCATGCCCTGTTGGACGTACGCGATGGATGGCGCATGGGCGACCGGCGTGCCGTTGACCTTATGTTAAACGACGGCCTCATGTGTCCTTTTTACGATGTGCACATGGCCGTGCACGGGTCGCGCGTCGCCAAAGAATACGGGGTTGATCGTGCGGCTCAGGATGCCTTTGCACTGGAAAGTCACCGGAGGGCTATCCGGGCCATAGACGCTGGGTACTTCGACGAAGAGATCGTGCCCGTAGAGGATCCCGCTGGGCAAAAAGGGGGAGGGCCGGGACTTGTGAAATACGATGAAAGTCCGCGTCGCGATACGAGTCTTAAGAAGCTCGCCCAGCTTCCCCCGGTGTTTGAACCCGATGGGACGATTACGGCTGGCAATGCGCCCGGCGTGAACGACGGTGCCGCCGCAGTTTTGCTCGCCTCCGAGGAAGCGCGGGAACGCTTTTCCTTACCGAAGCTCGCGACCATTTTAGGCCATGCTATGATTGCAGAGGAAGCACCATATATTGCCACGGCACCGGCCCGTGCCATCCAAAAACTGCTTCAAAAGACGGGCTATACGCTTGAAGACATCGATCTTCTCGAAATCAACGAAGCGTTTGCCGCTGTTCCGCTCGTATCCGCCAAACTGCTTGGTTTGTCATCGCATGACATCGAAACACGGCTTAATATAAACGGGGGTGCGGTGGCACTGGGGCATCCGATTGGCGCGAGCGGCGCGCGCCTCGTGCTGACGCTCGCGTATGCGCTCATCCGCCGCGGTGGGGGGCTCGGCATCGCTGCAATCTGCAGCGGTACCGGGCAAGGGGACGCTGTCCTGATTCGAGTCGATGACCGCTAAATCGAAGTCTGTTCATCATAAGATCTCGCTTCTCAAACACGTTTAAAATCCTGACGCAACATAAGTAAGGAGGATGGGTATGTCGACTGCTCAGAAAAAGGCACTGGTCGTCGGCGCCGGACAGATGGGAAGCGGTATCGCTCAGGTGCTTGCGACTTACGGCTGGATCGTACGCCTTGTCGATACGGAAGAAAAGCAGTTAGAACGCGGGAAGAAACGGATTGAAGAAAGTGTGCGGAAACTGCAAGAAAAAGGGTCGCTTCCTGACGATAAAGCGCACATCCTTTCCCGGCTTTCCTTTTTTTCTTCTTTAGATGCGGCTTTTCAGGATGATGCCGAGATGAGGAGCGTGTCTTTGGTCGTAGAAGCGATCGTCGAACATAAGGAAGCCAAACGCGCGCTTTTTTCCGAGCTCGCCGCGCGGTTTCCCGCCGAGACCATTCTGGCTTCCAATACGTCGTCGATTTCGATAACGGAACTGGCGAGCGATCTTCCGCACCCCGAGCGGGTCATCGGCATGCATTTTATGAATCCGGTACCTTTGATGCCGCTCGTCGAAGTCATAGCCTCACCGCTTACGGCAGAAGCGGTGGTCGAGCAGGTTATGGGCATGGCCCGCGAACTCCGCAAGACTCCCGTCAAAGTCAATGATTTCCCGGGTTTTGTCTCCAACCGCGTGCTCATGCCGATGATCAATGAAGCGATCTTCGCTGTATATGAAGGTGTGGCCAGCGTTGAGGCAGTCGATCAGGTCATGACCTTAGGCATGCGTCACCCCATGGGACCGCTCAAACTGGCGGACTTTATCGGACTCGATACGTGTCTTTATATTATGAATGTACTCTACGAAGGGCTAGGTGATCCGAAGTATCGTCCCTGTCCGCTTTTAAAACAATACGTGGCCGCTGGACGGCTTGGCGTTAAATCGGGTCGGGGTTTTTATGTGTACGACGATCATGCGAGATGAACAAGATGAAAGCATAGACATATGGCTAAGCCGTGCGCAGGGAATACCAAAAAACAAACCATAAAGGGGATCCAGGCATGGATTTTCAGCTGACGGAAGAGCAAAAAGATCTTATACAAATGGTTCGGGCTTTTGCACAAAAAGAGGTCGCCAAAGAAGCTGCTTTGCGCGACGAGGAAGAACGGTATGATCCGGTATTGTTTAAGCGTCTTTCCGAATTAGGGCTGACCGGCATTCCCTTTGCCGAAACGTACGGTGGGGCGGGGAGTGACCATCTGACGTACGCCATGGTCGTCGAGGCCCTGGCCGAAGTGGACGCCTCTTTAGCCGTCGTCTTATCTGCGCATACCTCGCTTGCCAGCTGGCCGATTGACCACTACGGTGACAGCTGGCAAAAAGAACAGTTTTTACGTCCGCTGGCCGAAGGGCGCATGCTCGGGGCTTATGCACTTACCGAACCGGAAGCCGGATCCGATGCTGCTCATCTGAAAACGCGCGCTGTGCGCGAGGGCGATACGTATATCTTAAACGGCGAAAAAGTGTTTATCACCAATGGTATGAGCGCTGATATCATCATTGTTTTTGCCACGACTGATCCGGCGCTCGGTCATCGCGGTATCAGCGCCTTTATTGTGGAAAAAGAGCGAGAAGGTTTCCGTGTCGGGAGAAAAGAAAAAAAGATGGGCATTCGCGCCTCGGAAACAGCCCAACTCATGTTCGAGGATGTGCGCATCCCGGTTCAAAATCGCCTGGGGGAAGAAGGGGAAGGCTTTAAAATTGCCATGTCCACGCTCGATGGGGGAAGGATCGGGATTGCCGCACAAGCGCTGGGGATCGCAGTAGGTGCCTTCCAGCGCGCCCGAGCGTACGCCATGGAGCGCCGCCAGTTCGGGCGGCCGATCGCCGAGTTTGAGGCTATTCGCTTCAAATTGGCGGATATGGCCACCCGCATCGAAGCGGCGCGTTACCTTACGTATTATGCTGCCTGGCTCAAAGACGCGGGTCGGTCGTATGGCATGGCTGCCTCTCAAGCTAAACTCTTTGCCAGCGATACGGCGATGTGGGTCACGACCGAAGCGGTGCAGATTTTCGGTGGTTACGGCTATATGCGCGATTATGAGGTAGAGCGCATGATGCGCGATGCCAAAATCACCCAGATTTATGAAGGAACGAATGAGATTCAGCGGCTCGTCATCGCCTCCCATCTCTTTCCGAAGCGATCGTAAACAGCATGAAAGGTGTGAAGTTCGTGAGCGGACCAAAAGGGATTCCGACCTTTGTAAAAGATCCGCGTCTTGTCGAAGAGCGGCGCGATCAAATCATCCGGGCGTCTGTCGATCTTTTTATTTCAAAGGGGTTTCATAAAACGACGACGCGCGAGATTGCCCAGGCATCTAAGTTCAGCATTGGGACGCTCTATGAATACATCTCTTCCAAAGAAGATATTCTTTACCTCGTCTGTTATGATATTAACCGACGTATGCGTGAAGGCCTGGAACGCGTTCTAGGAAGTGCCCTCCCGGCAGACGAAGAACTTAAGCTTGCCTTTCGCCGCCTGGTTGAAGTGATCGATGCCATGGATGATGATGTGCTGCTCATCTATCAAGAGACGAAATCGCTGACGAGGGAAGCGATGCACGATGTCCTAGCCAAGGAGACCGAGATCACTAAAGTGTTTGCCGATATTTTAAAACGCGGTCTGGAAGAAGGTGTCTTCCGTATCGATCCACAGGATATCGATTTGATGGCCGAAAATATCGTCGTGCTGGCCGAAATGTGGGCGTTTCGTCGCTGGGCACTCCGGCAAAAATATACACTCGAACAATATATCGAAAGGCAAACGCGCCTTTTGTTAAGCGAACTTTTGCCGGAGGCTGAGGTTTGACAAAACTGAGTTCTTGTCTACAATGAAAACGGAGATAAGAAGACGTATGATTCGCCTTGATGGAAGGATGAGGATCGGTGACAACCCACACGACGTTTACGGACCAGGGCAGAGACGATAGGCGCGAATGGGCGCTGGTAGAGATCGTTTATGCACTGTTAAAAGAACAAGGAACTGCGGGGGAAGCGCGTTCTTACCGCGAACTGTTTGAACAGGCTGCCGAGATTAAAGGGCTTCCGCGGGAAAGATGGGATGACGCGCTGGTTAAGTTTTATACTGACCTCAATATGGATGGCCGTTTTGTTTCTTTAAGCGATGGGCTCTGGGGACTCAAAGCCTGGTATACGACGGAACAGTATGAAGACGATAAAGCGTATTTATCGCTTTCGCTCGATGACGATGAAGCGTTTTTTGATGATCTGGATGAGTATGTTCTGGATGAAGAAGACGAAGATCTTCCTTTGGTCGATGATGAAGAAGCGCTGGAAGTCGATGAAATCATCGATGAAGAGGAAGACGTCCTTCCTGATGAAGAAGATGCGCTGGTGCTCCCGGATGAGGATGAGGCTATTCTGGATGAAGCGGCACTTGCCGATGAAGATGTCGACGAGGACGCGACTGACGAAGCATGAGTGCCCCATTTGACTTTTACAAAAGAGCGATTTAAAATAGGCGTGGGCTTTACGTGAATACTAAAGCAAAAGGCCTTTCCCGAGGTGCTTTTGCTTTTCTTATTTTTACTTAAAATTTTTTGAGCGTGATAAAGAAAGAGGGGCAGTCCATGGCACATTTTTTATTTGTGACAGGCGGCGTTGTTTCGTCCCTAGGGAAAGGGATTACTGCAGCATCGATCGGACGTTTGCTGAAAGCACGTGGGATAAGCGTCGCCATGATGAAGTTTGACCCTTACATCAATGTCGATCCCGGAACGATGAATCCTTATCAACACGGCGAAGTGTTTGTAACGGATGATGGCGCGGAAACAGACCTCGATCTCGGCCATTATGAGCGTTTTATTGATCAAGACTTAACCCGCCTCTCCAGTGTCACGGCGGGGAAGATATACTCGAGTGTCATTAACAAAGAGCGGCGCGGGGATTATCGCGGTGCCACCGTTCAGGTCATCCCGCATATTACGAATGAAATCAAAGCGCGCCTTTTTGAACTGGAAAAAGCGAGTCAGGCTCAAGTCATCATCGTAGAAATCGGTGGAACGGTAGGCGATATTGAGTCGCTCCCTTTTCTTGAAGCGATCCGGCAGATGCGCCATGAAGTCGGGCGCGCGCGCGTTATGTACGTTCATGTGACGCTTGTGCCGTATATTAAAGCGGCGGGTGAAGTCAAGACCAAACCGACCCAGCACAGCGTCAAAGAACTCCGCAGCATCGGGATTTCGCCTCATGTCATCGTATGCCGAACGGAAAGGTCGCTTCCTCAAGAGGTTAAAGAAAAAATTGCCCTTTTCAGCGACATCGAAGCGCGGGCGGTCATCGAAGCGGTCGATGCCGCCACCCCTTACGAAGTCCCGCTCATGCTGCATAAAGAAGGACTTGATGATTATCTTGTCGAATACTTCAACCTTTCAGCGGGTGCAGTCGATCTTGCTGACTGGCAGGCGATGGTAGAGCGATTAAAACATCCGCAAAAGAAGATTGACATTGCCCTCGTGGGAAAATACGTCGCCTTGCACGATGCGTATGTCAGTCTGGTCGAAGCGCTCAAACACGCCGGTGCGCGCGAGCAGGCGGAAGTCGCCTTGCACTGGGTCGATGCGGAGACACTGGATAAAGACCATCTCTCGGACGTGCTCGGTAAGGTCGATGGCATTCTCGTACCGGGCGGCTCAGGCGATCGCGGTGCGGAAGGAAAAATTCTAGCCATCGAGTATGCCCGCACCCAAGGTGTTCCTTTTTTGGGCATCGGTCTCGGTATGCAGCTCGCCTTTGTCGCCTTGGTTCGTTCGCTTCTGGGTCTTACTCAGGCCACGAGTGCAGAAGTATCTCCGGATAGCGGCGAGCACGTCATCGTACCGCATGCTTCTTTTAAGGACGGCGAAGACCCCCGGAGCGCGAGTTTTGTCGGATCCCGCGAGATTCTCTTTGCTGAAGAGAGCCGGCTTAGAACCATCTACGGTACAGATCGAGCCCGTGAACGCTTGCGCCATCGCTACGAACTGGTGCCGTCGTACGCCGCGCGCCTTTTTGAACATGGGGTGCGGATTGCCGCCTATGACCCGGAAGATCGCATTGAAGCGATCGAACTTGAAGATCATCCCTGGTTCATCGCCACGCTCTATCATCCGGAATACCGCTCTCGTCCGAATCGGCCGCATCCGCTCATGCTTTCGTTTGTGAAAGAAGCGCTTCGCGCAAAGCGTAAGTGAGCTTCGTGTTTTTGAGGAACATCCGCAGCAAACAAAGTGCGCGCGCCTATGCGCACTTTTTTATTGGTGCAATGGGATATCCCATAGGAGATGTGATCGTGTCTTAAGGCTGCAAATGATTGCTGATGAAAAATAGGCTATAATACGATTAAGTACATTTCGTTTCGTTGTTCTATCGACATATACTGTATCAACGGCTTGATCTGTTAGGACAGCAGGGGGGAAGGGCATGAAACAGCTTTTGGTCGTTGATGATCAACCGGGCATTCGCGCGCTCCTAAAAGAAATTTTTAGACGCGAAGGATATGAGGTGCTGGAGGCTGCTGATGCCGAAGAAGGTCTGTCTGTATGTTTACATGCGTCTCATACGATCGGTTTAATTCTTCTCGATATTAAGCTACCGGGCATGAACGGCATTGATTTTTTAAGGCAGTTGCGCATGCATGGAGGGGATATCCCTGTCGTTTTGATGACGGCCTACGGGGAAGTCGAGCAACTAGAAGAAGCCAAACGGTTAGGCGTGCAGGATTTCTTTTCCAAACCTTTTGATATCGACGAAATCAAACAGGTCGTGCGTCATTATTTAAACCATCAATGAACAACATTCAAAACCGGAATGATTCTTTTTATTAATCACCGCATTCGTTTTACAGATGAATTTCACCCAATGTGTTATAATCATTTAAGATGAACATGAAAAGGAGGGCTTCTCATGCCGCTCGTGCCGATGACGGAGCTTGCCCAACAAGCCAAACGGGAACAATTTGCAATTGGTCAGTTTAATATGAATAACTTGGAGTTTGCCAAAGCGATTATGGAAGCTGCGGAACGTGAACGCGCACCGTTTATTTACGGGGTCAGTGAGGGCGCCATGAAGTACATGGGGGAGCGCTATGTGGTGGCGCTCGCCCGGGCAGCCGCCGAGGCGAGTGATATTCCAGTCGTCCTGCACCTTGATCACGGATCCAGCTTTGAAAGCGTGATGCACGCCATCCGGCTCGGATTTACATCGGTCATGTTCGACGGATCCCATTTGCCGCTCGATGAAAACATTCGCATCACCCGGGATATCGTGCGGGTAGCGCATGCTATGGGGATCTCTGTCGAAGGTGAGCTCGGAACGATCGGAGGCGTGGAGGACGATCTTTCTGTCGCCGACGATGACGCCCATATCGCCAAGCCCGAAGAAGCGATTCGTTTTTATGAGGAAACGGGTGTCGATGTGCTGGCGATTGCTGTCGGGACGGCACACGGCATGTACAAAGGCAAGCCGCACATCCGCTTTGATGTGATCGAAGAAGTCGCCCGTGCCATTCCCGTACCGATCGTATTGCACGGAGGGTCCGGGGTGCCGGATGAAGATATACGCCTGGCGATTGAAAAAGGTGTAGGGAAAATTAACGTCAACACGGAAAACCAGATCGCCATGACGCGCACCATCCGCAAGATGTTACAGGAAAAACCGGATCTGTATGATCCGCGCAAATATCTGGGTCCGGCCATCGAGGCGATGCGTGAAGTCGTTCAACAAAAAATGCGTTTGTTCGGTTCATCACAAAAAGCGTGACCGCCTAAGATTCCGAACAGACTCCCCATGCCGCATGGCGGCCCCATCCGATGATGGAACGTCGCATCCTATTTCACGATAACCCAGCCGGAAAGGTGGTAGACATATGCGTCTTTTCCTTGATTCTGCAAACGTAGAGGAGATTCGCCAGGCAGCCCGCCTAGGCGTCGTAAGCGGTGTGACGACCAATCCGACGCTGGTCGCCAAAGAAGGTCGTGATTTTCACCAGACGTTAAAAGAGATTATGGACATAGTCGAAGGACCGACGAGCGCGGAAGTTATCTCAACCGAAGCCCAAGCGATGGTCGAAGAAGGGAAGCGGTTGTTTGAGCTCGGTCCGCACATCGTCGTCAAAATACCGATGACCGAAGAAGGGTTGATTGCCGTCCGCGAACTGAAAAAGCTGGGCATTCCGACCAATGTAACGCTTATTTTTTCCCTGAACCAGGCGCTTTTAGCTGCGCGCGCCGGGGCGACGTATGTCTCGCCGTTTGTCGGCCGGCTGGATGATATCGGTTATGATGGGATGGCGCTCGTTGCCGAGATTGTGAGCGTCTTTAAAACATATCACATGGATACCGAAATCATCGCCGCGAGCATTCGGCATCCCGAACACGTTCGCCAGGCCGCGCTGATCGGGGCCCACATTGCCACGATACCGTTTGAAGTACTTAAAAAACTTCTCGTGCATCCGCTGACGGATACCGGCTTAAAACGCTTTTTAGCAGACTGGGAAAAGATGCAAGATAAGGCTTAACGGGCTGCGGGTCGTGGACTTTCTAACTTAGGCGCGCTCAAACAAAATGTTTATCGCTCGGCCAATAAAAAATGGTCGGTAACCTGTATTTTCTGTAGCGTGAAAGGAGGGTTCGACCATGTGGTTTATTCCGCTTCTGGCCATGCTGGTGAGTATTGCGTTTGCCTGGACGCTTTCCAGGCGGGCCATTCAGACGAAAAGACTGAACGATATTCTGTTTGCGGTATCGCTATGGATGTTCGTCCTCGCCACCTACGGTGAATTTTATGGCAGTGCGTTTGGCTGGAATCCGTGGATGTACAAACTTTATTACTTTCCGGCCATCTCGCTCGTCGCTTACATGGCCAGTGCGACGCTATATGCCCGTACCCGGCACTGGGCGAGTAAGCTTTTTGTGGCTTACACATTTGTCGTCTCACTCGCTTTTCTCGTGACGCTCATCATCGCACCGGTTGATTCGGCCATATTTGGGCAAGTCGGACCGGTAGGCGGAGAGTATATGCCCTCCTCGGTCCGTCTGTACAGTCCGCTTCTTTCCGCTGTTGGCGGCGTGATTTTGATCGGGAGTGCCGCGCTCTCCTGGTGGCAGACGAGACGGAGTGGCTTTGCGACGATCCTTCTGGCAGCGGTTATCTTAAGCTCTGGCGGAGTTGTATCGAAGTATATCTCCTGGCCAGGGATCTTGCCCACAACGGAGTTTTTAGGCATCATTGCATACTATATCGGTGTTCAGCAGCTAGCGCAAAAAAAGACACATATTTCCCAGGACGATAGAGGAGGCGGCGAGCGTGGAGCGCAGTCTCACCCTTGAACTCGTGCGGGTAACGGAAGCGGCTGCGATTGCTTCCGCCCGCTGGCTTGGTCGCGGTCGCAAAAACGAAGCGGATGATGCGGCGACGACCGCGATGCGCGCAGTCTTCGACACCGTACCCATGCGCGGGACGGTGGTCATCGGCGAGGGGGAAATGGATGAAGCACCGATGCTCTATATCGGTGAAAAGCTCGGCATGTACGGTCCTAATGATCCGGAAGTCGATGTGGCCGTTGACCCTTTGGAAGGAACGAATATCGTCGCTAAAGGAACATGGAACGCTTCAGCGGTCATTGCAGTTGCCGACCGCGGCAATCTTCTCCATGCTCCGGATATGTATATGGAAAAGATTGCTGTCGGCCCAGCGGCACGCGGTCGCGTTCACCTCGATGCGAGCGTCCGGGATAATATTCTCTCTGTGGCCGATGCCCTCGGCAAATCGGTGCATGACGTCGTTGCCGTTGTGCTCGATCGTCCCAGACACGCGCGCTTGATCGAAGACATCCGTGAAGTCGGGGCACGCATCAAGCTCATTCCCGATGGGGATGTGGCTGCGGCCATTCATACCGCGTTTCCGGAAACAGGAACGGATATATTATTCGGTATCGGCGGTGCTCCGGAAGGGGTGATCGCCGCCGTTGCGCTCAAATGTATGGGCGGAGAGTTCCAAGGGCGCCTCATTCCGCAAGATGAAGAGGAAGAAAGACGGATGGCGGCGATGGGCATTCGTGATCCGAAACATATTTTTATGATGGATGAGCTCGTGAAAGGGGATGACGCTATTTTTGCGGCGACCGGTGTCACGGACGGAGAACTCATGCGCGGTGTGCGTTTTACTGGGCGGACTGCCCGCACGCACTCTCTGGTCATGCGTGCCAAATCCGGCACGGTTCGATTTGTCGATGCCGAGCATCGTCTAGAGACAAAACCCAATCTGGTCATTAAGGACGACTATTACGTGGTCTAAGCCATGCCCCCGAGAACATATAGTGATAAAAAGTTCGATGGGATGAGGGGGCGGTCGAATGAGCTTAACGCTTCTTCTAGAACAGGCCGTGCCGCTTTTATCTTCGGAGCCTAGCATCGTTCCTGAAAGTGCCTTACCGGCTCCAGACTATCGTAGAGGAACCGTGAGACTTTTAATAAAACGGGACAATGAAAATGGACCGGAACAAACAGAGCTACCTACCAAAGCCAATCCTCCGCTCGATGGGGCAAGCGCGCGCAAAGCTCATCTTGTCACGTGGCTTCCCCTTCCCAAGCGTGAACGGGAGATGCTAGGTGAGATCCATCCATCCGATCAAACCGTCCCAATCGCTGCGCTGGAAGTACCCCAGAGCGCTATACCGCGCTTTAAAAAGCGCATTACTCCGCTGGGAGGGCCTTCTTTTAACGATCGAACGGAGCGCCAGGAAGACGAAAAACAGCTTAAGACAGTCGTGCGAATGGCAAAGGAAGGAATGACACCACAAAGGACGGATACGGTCTGGATCGACATGTCGCTCGATTTTATCTGGCCTGTTCGAGAACCGGTCATGACGAGTGGCTTTGGACCGCGGTGGGGATCGTACCACTATGGGCTTGATATGATCAGCCGCCAGGAAGACCCTACAATTGTTGCGGCGCGGAGCGGCCATGTCGTATTTTCGGAGCGTGTAGCGAGCGGCTACGGTAATTTGATTATTCTCGATCACGGAGATGGCCTTACGACGTACTACGCCCATTTAAAAAAACGACTCGTCAAAGAAGGAGACTTCGTGCGTGCTGGTACTCCGATTGGCATCATGGGGAGCATCGGACATACGACCGGTGTACATCTCCATTTTGAAATTCGCGACCAGGATGTACCCCAGGATCCACTGCATTATCTACGCCTGACGCAGCCTGCAATGGATGACCGTCTAACAGTTTCGGACCGATTGGCATCCGAACGGTAAAAAAATAAGCAGCGCTCTATTGCGGCCAGATGTGTTCTATGTTAAAATGAACTTTGTTTGCCGGACGCTAAATATCGTTTATATGTTCAGCTGGACCGATGTGGAAATGAGGTGAAGTCAGTGAAAACGGGTATTCATCCGGAGTATCGCCGCGCCGTGGTCACCTGTGCCTGTGGCAATACGTTCGAAACGGGTTCGGTGAAAGAACATTTGCGGGTTGAAATATGCTCGGCATGCCATCCGTTTTTTACCGGGAAACAAAAATTTGTAGATACCGGTGGGCGAGTTGATCGCTTTCGCAAAAAATATAAGATCGAGGCCAAATCATAAAGGCGTATCCAATATGCCTGAGAGAGCCCCTCTTTCGTCAGTTACAGTCAGCGCAGCGGCTCGTGCTCCAAGCGAACCCGAGCGCAGGTTAAATCTGGCTGAACTGGTAAGAAGTGAGGGGCTTAGTCTGTTTTTTGGCGGGGTAAGCTATGGTCGAGGAGGTGGCAGGTGTGCAGAAAAAATATCTTCTGCCAGCGACTTTCCTAGGTGTTTTGATTGCGACCAGCGCCTGCAGTGCCCCAGAGCAAAACACGGGTATGACTCCGCGCACGACTGATACGCGCACGCCGGAGAACGTGACCTACCGGGGCACGGCACCCTATGCGTATGATCGCACGGCGCCGCTTCCGAGCGGTGTCCGGCCTGGCAGTGATTTGTCGCGTCCTAGCGGTTCCCCTGGGCGTACAGCCGATCGCTGGGGACAGACGGGTGCGCACAACACACGGTCACAAGTGGCGCAAGACTTAAATGCTGTTGCCAGCCGGATGGCCGATCAGGCGACGACCGTGAGCGGTGTAAAAAGTGCTACGACGATGATCGTCGGAAATACTGCGTATATCGGACTCGACCTCGGTAACCATGTCACCGGAACGCGCGGAACTGCAATTGAACAAACGGTCGCCAACACCGTCGCCAGAGCCTTTCCCGAATACGATATTCGTGTCACGTCGGATAAAGGTTTTTGGCAGCGGATTACCAATCTAGGTAATCGCCTTCCGCAAGGGTACGACGACGGAGGATTACGCCGACCGACGTATACACCCGTCACCCCTGCGCCTACTCCCGCCCCTGCCCCTTCTCCTGCTACAGGGACACCGCACACACGATAATTGAATCGCCTTCCTCCCCCCGAATGCGCAGGGTCCCTTGACCCTGTTTTTTTTTATGCGTACAATAACGTGGAGAAAATGTCGAGGTGAGCGTATGCACGAAGCGATTTTACATCAACTGGATGCATTGAAAACGCGTTATGACGAAATAACCGCTCAGTTATCGGGCCCCGATATCGTTCAGGATCGAGACAAATTGATACAACTGAGCAAAGAACAGGCGGACTTATCCGAAACGGTTGAAACATATCTGGCTTACAAAGAAAAAAATAAACAGCTCGATGAAGCGAAAGCGCTTTTAGAAGAGGCGAAAGAGTCCGATTTGATCGCTCTCATAAAAGAAGAAATCGCGACCCTGGAAGACGAGCTGGCGGAGCTTGAAAACCGGCTGAAGCGCCTTTTACTACCCAAAGATCCAAATGACGAGAAAAACGTCATCATGGAAATACGCGCTGCGGCAGGCGGTGAAGAGGCGGCGCTCTTTGCTGCAGCACTTTTCCGTATGTACAGCCGGTATGCAGAAGATAAAGGCTGGCGACTAGAAATGATCGATGCCCACTATACCGATTTAGGGGGCATCAAAGAAATAACCTTTATGATCAGCGGGCGCGGCGTCTACAGCAAGCTTAAATACGAAAACGGAGCACACCGTGTGCAAAGAGTACCGGAGACGGAATCCGCCGGGCGTATTCACACGTCTACGGCGACCGTCACGGTCATGCCGGAAGCGGAAGAAGTTGAGGTGGAGATTCAGGAAAAAGATTTGCGCATCGATACGTTCGCTTCCAGCGGCCCCGGCGGCCAGTCGGTGAATACGACGATGTCCGCCGTGCGCATTACCCATCTCCCGACCGGTATCGTCGTCTCCTGCCAGGATGAAAAATCCCAGCATAAAAATAAAGAAAAAGCATTAAAAGTCTTGCGTGCACGCCTGTACGATAAATATATGCAAGAAGCAGAAGAAGAAGCGGCGAAGTGGCGCCGTCAGGCGGTAGGAACGGGCGATCGCAGTGAACGCATTCGCACATATAATTTTCCACAAAATCGTCTGACCGATCACCGCATCGGCCTCACCCTGCACCGCCTGGATCAGATTATGGATGGCGACCTGGATGAGGTCATCGACTCCCTCGGCATGTATTTTGAAACGCAGGCCTTGGAAGGGGCCGAACGGACTCATGCGTAAACCGCTCGCGCGCGACGTTTTAGCCGGAACCAGAAAAGAAGAACGACAGACCGCGGACGATCGACAGACCGCGGACGATCGTCTGACCATACAAAGAGCGTACCAGTACGCCTATCGGATATTACAAACCGCTCAGGTTGAAAACGCAGCGCAGATGGCGCATCTTTTGATCCGGGGGCTTTTAAACCTTGAGGGAAGTGCTTTTGCCCGTCTTTACACGGAAGACGTGCCGCTTCTTCCGCGCTGGAGCCTGACCTATGCGCTCAAGCAACTTCAACAGGGCATGCCTTTTCATTATGTGCTGGGGGAAAGCGATTTTATGGGACTTCGCCTCAAGGTCGGACCGGGCGTGCTCATTCCCCGCATTGAAACCGAAGGGCTCGTCGAAGGTATTCTAAAGCGGACCGGGGAAGTCACGCACCGTGTCCTCGATATCGGAACAGGAAGCGGGGCCATCGCCCTCGCCCTTGCCGTCAAACGACCTCTCTGGCGTGTTGTAGCGATTGAAAAAAGCCCGGTCGCAGCGCTCTATGCCAAAACGAATATGCGCATGCACGGCGTCACGCGCCGGGTTCATCTGATCGTCGGTGATGCGCTCACTGTGCTCGCCGATCGTCTGCAGGGGGCAGCCGATCGTGCGGTGCGGGCACCGGAGAAGATGTTTCACGTCATCGTCTCTAATCCACCGTATATCGCCCGAGATGCGCTCGCCTTTCTTCCGCCAAGCGTACAAAAAGAACCACGCCTTGCATTAGACGGGGGGAAGGACGGGCTTTTTCTATATCAAAAACTTGTTCCGCTTTTTCGTCAATGGCTCATGCCCGGTGGACTTGTCGCATTGGAGATCGGTTACGATCAGGGGGAGACGGTCCCACGGATTCTCCGCACATACGGTTTCCAAGACGTCATGCTCGTCCGTGACGTATTCGGGCAACCCCGTTACGTGTATGCTTCGCTTACATCTTCATAAACCTCGGTTTATTTCCCCTTTTTTCCGGCAACACTGTTGACCGGGAGGGGAAAACATGAAACAGTATACGCATGCTCTTGTTCTCTTTTATTTATTATTAATCATACCGCATTGGCCGGTACTTTCGCAGCATAAAATACCGGAAGACGCGATTCGTCTCAGGATCATCGCGCATAGCGATCATCCTCTCGATCAATTCATCAAACAACAGGTTCAAATAGCAGTTTTAAATACACTGGAAGGCGCACTCGCCGCAGATGAAGGTGCTCCATATAGAAAGACTGTACCAACGGACACAGGCGTTATCGAACAGACGATCCGGGATCACTTAAGCGCCCTTCGCTCGGTCGTGGATCAAGAACTTACACGACTCGGAGCCGCCTACGGTGCAGAACTCACTTTTTCGACGGTTGATTTCCCGGCGAAAACATACGGCCCCCATGTATACCCGGCTGGTCCTCAAAAAACGCTTCTCATCGTACTGGGAGAGGGCAGCGGGCACAATCTGTGGTGTGTACTTTTACCACAGTTTTGCTTGCCCAAAGAAAGTATCAAAAGCTCGGGGCACCGTGCGTCTTATACTACCGATCAAAGAACGTGTGATGATGCTACGCAACCTTTGACAGAGCCCGCTCCATCTTCTGTGAAAAATGATGAAAAACCCGGTGTGACCTTTCGTTTTTGGTTATGGGACTGGATCCGTTCGTTATGGTCGTAAACGGGGAGCTCTTCTTGCTTATCCGTCGCATGTCCATCCGCCTCATGCCCATCTGTCTATTGCCTGCGCGCGCCAAATTCGATATAATGTCCACATTAGAAAAACAAAGTGTACACAGAGGAGTGGAGCCGGTGGAAACCAGAAGTCTAACAGATCTCACAGATGACGCAACCTGGCGTGGACTGCCGGAGATCGGCATCGGTCTTTTAGGGATGGGTACGGTGGGAAGCGGCGTGATTCGTTTAATTGAAGCCCATGCCTGGGATCTAGCCATGCAGACGGGGCACCGTCTTCTCATTCACAAAGCACTCGTACAAGATCTGGAAAAAGAACGACCGTACCGTGCGGAACATATGGAACTTACGACCGATGCTTCGGCTGTGCTTGAAGATCCGGATATTAAGGTGATCATAGAGGTGATCGGTGGGATTGAACCAGCGCGCACGTATATTGAAAGGGCCTTGCGCCTGGGTAAACATGTCGTTACCGCCAATAAAGATTTAATGGCGCTTCACGGCAGTGAACTGAAAGCCTTGGCCGAAGCGCAGGGCCTGGATCTTTTTTATGAGGCCAGCGTCGGAGGCGGCATTCCGATCATTCGGACGCTGGTGGACAGTTTTGCATCCGATCGTATCACGCGGATCGTCGGGATCATCAACGGCACGACCAACTATATGCTCACGCAGATGACGCGCCACGGTCAGGACTTTGCACGTGCGCTTCAGGAAGCGCAAGCGCTGGGCTACGCCGAAGCCGATCCGTCGAGCGATGTGGACGGGTGGGATGCGGCGCGAAAAATGGTCATCTTATCGACGCTCTCCTTTCACATGCCCATCACACTCGACGATGTGCCGACCCGCGGCATTCGCGATATCACCCCGCGCGACATCGCGCTCGCCCGGGAACTCGGTTATGTAGTGAAACTCGTCGGGCAAGCGCGGCGCGATAACGGTGCGATCGAACTGTCCGTCGAACCGATGCTCATTCCCCGCGATCACCCCCTGGCCAATGT
Organism: Candidatus Carbonibacillus altaicus; assembly: GCA_003050645.1. GTDB lineage: Bacteria > Bacillota > Bacilli > Thermicanales > DSM-22653 > Carbonibacillus > Carbonibacillus altaicus. The sequence goes on along the minus strand of PEBX01000007.1, from coordinate 21,095 downwards.
TAATGATGCCTTTAATGCCGTTTTTGTCCACGGGGAAGCGGTAGGAGAGACGATGTTTTACGGGCGCGGGGCCGGCTCGCTGCCGACGGCTACGGCTGTCGTCGCCGATCTTGTGCACGTCATACGCAATCAGGCGCTGGGGGTAAGTGGCAGGCGTATCCAGGGGCCTGTCCATGAAAAGAAGCTTCTTTCACCCGAACGGATAAAAAGCCGTTTTTATTTGCGTTTGACGGTGACCGATGCCCCGGGTGTTCTGGCCGAGATCACCCAGCATATGGCGGCGAGCGGTGTGAGTATCGAACGCATTAATCAATATCCGGATCCAGAAAAAAATCTGGCAGAGGTTCTGATCATTACCCATGAAGCAACACTTGCAGCCTGGCAAAAACTAGGGAAACTTTTCGAACAAATGCCGGCCATTCAGTCCATAGATCAACGATTAAGGGTGCTTGTCTAGTGAAACAGATGAAGACCAAACGCTGGCAGCTCCATGGCTTGGTATCGCCCGATCATCCGTTCATTCGGGAAGCAGGGGCGCTCCTTTTACAGGGCGAACTCATCGCTTTTCCGACGGAGACTGTCTATGGCTTGGGGGCGATTGCCGATAGCGGGGAAGCCGTACAGAAGATTTTTAATGTTAAGGGGCGACCGGCGGATAATCCGCTCATTGTTCATCTGGCAGAGATCGAGACGGTGGCGACGGTCGCCGAGGATATTCCGGAAGAGGCCTGGGTGCTTTTAGAAACGTTTGCCCCGGGACCGCTCACGCTTATTTTAAAAGGAAAAAGTGTGCTCTCCCCGCTTGTGACCGCAGGGCTTCCCAGCGTCGCCGTCCGTATTCCCGCGCATCCAGTGGCGCGCAGTTTGATCGCAAGCGTCAAAAAACCCGTTGCCGCACCGAGTGCGAATCGTTCAGGAAGACCGTCTCCGACGCGCGCCGAGCATGTGTTACAAGATCTGGACGGACGGATCGCCGGCATACTCGATGCGGGTCCAACCGGTTACGGCGTCGAATCAACGGTGCTCGACATGACGGTTTTTCCGTATACGATTCTCCGCCCGGGTGCTGTCACACTGAGCGATCTACAGGGCGCTTTGGGTGAAGGACGCGTGCGACTGCATCGCTCTTTCGATTTTGCCCCGACCGTCCAAGAACCGGAAAGAGATGAGGCGAAAGACACAGAAGATACTGTCCCGCGCGCACCGGGGATGAAATACCGCCATTATGCGCCCGACGTACCGCTTACGCTATGGCTTTTTAACGGGAAAACGCTCGATTCCGGTTCTTATGACGTCCGAACCTATCTGATGCGGCTTAAAGCGGCCTTCCAAACAATGGTGGCGGAAGGTGTGCGCATATCGTTCCTTGCCTACGAGGAGGACTTACCGATTTTAAAAGCTGCGCTGGGTGACACGTTTAAAACGTTGCACGTCCTAAACGTCGGTCGGCGGAGCCATCCGGAAGAAGTGGCCAGATCACTGTACGACGTGCTCCGCTCCCTCGATCCGGAGGTGACCGATCGCGCGGTGATGCTGGGGCTCCGGGAAGAAGGCCTGGGGCTCGCCATCATGAATCGCCTGCGCAAGGCCGCGTCCGAGGTTATTGCTTAGACGTGTCTTTCGTGCGCGTCTTGATCCCAACTGTAGAAAGGAGGTATCGGCGAAGGCCTGAACGAAGAGCCATTGAGGATCGAGCCGTTCGGGTCGGGTACCACCAACCATGGCCCCGAAAAAGCGCATTTTATTTGTCTGCACAGGAAACACCTGCCGTTCACCGATGGCTGAAGCGCTGGCCCGGCGTTATCTGGGAGATGATCAGGTGGACGTGTTCTCTGCCGGTCTTTTTGCGATTGAAGGGGAAAGTGCTTCACCGGAAGCCCAGCTTGTTCTGGAAGAAGAAGGCATCGATCTATCCGGCCACCGCGCCCGAATCCTTACTCAGGAGATGTTGGATCAATCTGACCTCATCTTAACGATGACCCGCGCGCATAAAAAGATGCTCCTTTCGCTTTACCCGGATCATGGAAAAAAGGTGTGGACGTTAAAAGGGTGGGTAGCCAGCTTAAAAGGTGAGGCGATAGACACAGACAATGAAGATATTCCCGATCCGTTTGGCTACGATGTGTCGGTGTATGCGAAGACGCGCGACGAACTAAAGACGCTCATTCTGGATGTACAAAACATACAAAAAAAGCATGGCGAGTGGAAGAGTGAGGCCGAAGCGTGAAAGTATCAAGGAGCGGTATGAACGCGGATGTAAACGTGGTATGATAAACACATGGTGAAGCCTTCCGGGTGGCAATGTCTCTCTCTTAAAAGCGTTCTTATTTTAGAAGCGTCCTTATCTGCATAAGGAGGGAAATACATGCGTATAGCCATTGGCTCCGATCATGCCGGGTACGCTTTGAAAGAAGAAATAAAACGGTATTTGGAGGCAGCCTGGGATGGCCAAGAACCGCTGGACGTCGAAGATGTTGGCTGTTTTAGTGAGCGTTCAGTGGACTACCCAGACTACGCCTTAACCGTCGCCCGAAAAGTTGCAACCGGTGAAGTCGATCGCGGTATTCTCATCTGCGGAACCGGCATCGGTATGTCGATTGCTGCCAACAAAGTAAAAAATGTGCGTGCGGCGTTGGTGCACGATCTTTTTTCGGCAGAGGCGACCCGCAAGCACAATGACAGCAATATCCTTACCATGGGGGGGCGCATTATTGGACCGGATCTAGCCAAAGCCATCGTAAAAACGTGGCTCAGCACACCTTTTGAGGGGGGCAGACATGCTCGCCGGCTGGATAAGATCGCTGACATGGAAGATGACGATTCACAATTTTCACGATCTTAAGGCGCGATGAAGGTGCACCAGACGGTGGGGTATACATTTTATGTTTTTTTATAACATCGCTGAGGTATATGCGATGGATACAGAGATACTGCATGTTTCAGAAGCATGAGGCAGTGCAGCATGAGGCTGGCGGGCTTAAGGCCTGCACCGGCTGACGGAGTCTTGAAACGGGGGTGGGCGTATTGCCGACAGAAGACGGACGTCTGACCAAGGCAGAGACGAAAATTCTATGGCGGGCACTGGAGACGCTGGATCAAAAGTTCCCTTTTTCATCCGATCACCTGCTGGTGATCGGTGTCAGTACGAGCGAAATTATGGGAAAACCGATCGGCACTGACAGTTCGCTTTCCGTTGCCGCTGATATGTTTAGCGTCTTTGAAGCGTGGGGGAGGGCCCGTGGTGTACATCTTGCCTTTCAATGCTGTGAACATTTAAACCGGGCGCTCGTTACGACCGCCGAGACCCGGCGAAAATTTCATCTCGAACCGGTCACCGTCCGCCCTGTGCCCAAAGCCGGTGGTGCCATGGCCACGATCGCCTATGAACGTTTGCCGGAGGCGCTCTGCGTGGAGTCGGTTCGGGCCGATGCGGGAATCGATATCGGCGATACGCTGATCGGCATGCACTTAAAGGCTGTCGCCGTCCCAGTACGACCGCCGGAAAGGCAGCTTGGTTCGGCCAATATTACGATGGCTTATACCCGCCCCAAACTCATCGGCGGACCGCGTGCTGCGTACCCGGAAGGCTGGTGAGAGAGGCATGACGTCTACCGAAGCACGACGCAGGTTTTTACGTAAAAGATGCCTTACGACGGGGAAAGGAGACGGTAACAAACGATGATGCAGGACAAACTTCTAGCGCAGGATCCAGAGATGTACGCACTTATCAATAAGGAATTGGAAAGACAGCGCGCGCACATTGAACTCATTGCTTCTGAAAATTTTGTCTCACCGGCCGTGCTTTCGGCCATGGGCACCGTGCTCACCAACAAATATGCAGAAGGCTATCCCGGCAGACGGTATTACGGCGGCTGTGAAGTCGTCGACGACGTGGAACGCCTGGCCATCGAGCGGGCGAAAAAACTTTTTGATGCCGAGTATGCTAACGTTCAGCCGCATTCCGGAGCGCAGGCCAATATGGCGGCTTACTTTGCTTTTTTAAAGCCTGGAGATACGATTTTGGGGATGAATCTTTCGCACGGCGGGCATCTCACCCACGGTTCACCGGTCAACTTTTCCGGTCAGCTCTACCGGATCGTCCCCTACGGAGTCGATCCGGTGAGGCACCTTATTGATTACGACGACGTGGAGCGGCTCGCCCGTGAACACAGGCCGAAGATGATCGTAGTCGGTGCTAGCGCTTACCCGCGGATCATCGACTTTAAACGTTTTCGCGAGATCGCCGATACGGTCGGCGCCATGCTTCTCGTTGACATGGCACATATCGCCGGGCTCGTTGCAGCCGGTGTGCATCCATCGCCTGTCCCTTACGCGGATATCGTCACCACCACCACGCACAAAACGCTGCGCGGGCCGCGCGGTGGGCTAATCTTAGCCAAAGAAGCGCACAGTAAAGCGCTGGATAAAAGCGTCTTTCCCGGCGTGCAGGGCGGTCCACTCATGCACATCATCGCCGCCAAAGCGGTTGCTTTGGGTGAAGCGCTCACACCTGAATTTAAAGACTACAGCAGGCGCGTCGTGAATAATGCTAAGCGTCTGGCTGAAGCGCTAAAATCGCGTGGCTTTACCCTTATTTCCGGGGGGACGGACAACCATCTCATCCTGATCGACGTGCGTAACCGCGCGCTCACCGGTAAAGAAGCAGAAAAAATCTTACAGTCGATCGATGTGACGACGAATAAAAATGCCATCCCCTATGACCCGGAAACGCCATTTATCACGAGCGGTATTCGCGTTGGCACACCGGCCGTGACAACGCGTGGCATGGACGAGGCGGCGATGGAGGAGATCGCCGAGATTTTCGATCTGGCGCTCCACCATCCACTCGATGAGGAGCGGCTAAAGGCGGCGCGTGAACGGGTCAAGTCGCTCACCGATCGCTATCCGCTTTACGAGGCGCTCACGCTACCGGTTGAATAAAAGGTCGCCCGTCCTGCCAGGTGATCCGGACCGGACGCTCATAAAAGGCGCGGAGTATCGTCTCCTGCAGAGCTTCTTCACGCCGCCCGGCGAAAAAGACTTCACCTCGTCGGATAAGCAGGACATGCGTAAAAAGATCGGTCATTTCTTCGCTGTGGTGCGTCACATAAACGATGGTACGGTGATCGTCTGTTTGAAAGAGAGTACCGAGCAGTTTGAGCCAATCTTCCCGGGCAAACAGGTCAAGTCCGCTCGATGCTTCGTCAAAAATGAAAAGCTGCGGGGATCCGAGGAGTGCGCGTGCGAGGAGCACGCGCTTTTTTTCGCCGCTGGATAACGTCCCCCAAGAGCGCTCGATGAGCTCGTCAAGACGCGTAAGCGTTACAATCGTTTCAAAAAAAGGTAACCTTAAACGTTCCTCTTCACCAGAAACTAGCGCGCGCTTGTCAACATCAAGGAGAAGTGTCCCTTGCAAATGCTGCGGCAAGCGGATATGTCCTTTGATACCGCTTTGTATGATCATTCGCGGCGTATCGGTATCTGTAAAAAAATGTTCCAGTGTTGGTGAAATCCACCCAATCTTCGGAAAAATATGGCTGACATCGACGTGACCGAGTCTTTGCCCAAAAAGGCGGACTGTTCCCTCCGACGGATAAAGACGCGCCGCAAGCAGGTTTAACAAAGTCGACTTACCGGCACCATTTGTCCCTAAAACGGCCCAGCGTTCACCGTGCTTAACGGCCCAGTTGAGCCGCTTAAGCAGTGTCTTTCCTTCGCGTCTTACGCTTACTTCATGCAGGTGGATGATGTCTTTGTTAAATACAGGCATGGTTTCTCATACTCCTTTTTGAAGTTTCGTTATTTCTTTTTTGATTTTTCTTTGATTCTCATCGTAGCATTATGTCTTCGTAGCATCATCGTCTTCATTGTTGAATCCTCATGATGGGGACCATGCTCTTTACTTTGGTTTTCACCTCGGTTACCCGCCTGGTTGCCGCCACCTCCGTCGTTTTTTGTGGCGTGCACGTGCTTGCGTTTCTTCGATTGTAACCTGACCGGTGTGCCGTGTCCAGGGACGTTTAAACGCGTCTTTCTTTCTGGTATAATGGTCAAGGCTCATCGTAGGATAAGGCTTATCGTAGGATCGATAAGCCTTAATGCGCCGCGTGTTCTTTGTCATGATGTTGATGTCCATATGAGGAGGCGACCGTGTTGGCCAAAGTGCACCGCTTTGATCACCCGCTCATTCAACATAAGCTCACCTATATCCGTGATAAAAACACTGGAACGAAAGAATTTCGGGAACTCGTGAACGAAGTCGCCATGCTCATGGCCTATGAGATTACCCGCGATCTGCCGCTCGAACCGGTTGAAATTGAGACGCCGGTCGCACGCGCTACGTCCTATGTTTTAAGCGGCCGCAAATTGGGACTCATCCCTATCCTCCGGGCCGGGTTGGGCATGGTTGACGGGATGCTCCGCCTCATTCCCGCGGCAAAAGTCGGTCATGTCGGCGTCTACCGTGATCCAAAGACGCTGGAGCCCGTCGAGTATTATGTCAAATTACCGCCGGATACTCATGAACGCGACCTCATCGTCATCGATCCGATGCTGGCCACCGGCGGATCGGCCTCGGCAACTCTCTCTCTCCTTAAAGCGAAGGGTGCGCGCAGTATCAAACTGATGTGTCTTATCGCCGCGCCGGAAGGGATTGCCAAAATCGAAAAAAACCATCCGGATGTCGACATTTACGTCGCTGCGGTTGACGAACGCCTGAACGAACACGGATACATCGTTCCAGGGCTCGGTGACGCTGGCGACCGCCTCTTCGGAACAAAATAGGAGGTTTGTCATGAAAGACGTTCGAACGGTACTCGTCGTCTTCGGGACGCGCCCGGAGGCCATCAAAATGGCACCGCTCGTCCTCGAACTGAAGAAGCATACGGACTGGCAAGTGCGCGTTGCGGTAACGGCCCAACACCGTGAGATGCTCGATCAGGTGTTGGACGTGTTTCAGATCCGGCCCGATTATGACCTAAACATTATGAAAAAACAGCAGACGCTTGTCGATATTACATCGCGGGTGCTATCCGGATTGCGTGCCGTCATGCTTGAGACGGAGCCTGCTATGGTGCTCGTTCATGGTGATACGACGACGACATTTGCCGCAGCGCTCGCCGCCTTTTACCAGAAAATACCGATCGGTCATGTGGAAGCGGGTCTCCGCACGTATGACAAATATGCGCCGTATCCCGAAGAGATGAACCGGCAGCTCACCGGTGTGCTCGCCGATCTTCATTTTGCCCCGACCGATGTTGCGAAAGAAGCTTTATTAGGCGAGGGGAAGCGGGATGAGAACATTTTTGTGACTGGCAATACGGTAATCGATGCGCTAACGACAACGGTTCGAGAGGATTTCACGCATCCCTTGCTCGATCAGGTACGCGGCGCGCGCTACATTCTACTCACCGCACATCGCCGGGAAAACTGGGGCGAACCGCTTCGGCGTATCTTCCAGGCCGTGAAAACGCTCCTCTCCCGCCATCCCGATGTCCATGTGATCTATCCGGTCCATCCCAACCCAGAGGTTAAAGAAACGGCAGAAGCGCTCCTAGGAGAAGAACCGCGCGCGCACCTTACCGAACCTTTAGAGATGGTCGCCTTCCATAACTTGATGGCCCGCTCAACGCTTATTTTAAGCGATTCCGGTGGTGTACAGGAAGAAGCACCGGCGCTCGGTAAACCCGTTCTCGTCTTAAGAGAGGTGACCGAAAGACCGGAAGGCGTCCGTGCTGGAACGCTTTTATTAGTAGGAACCGATGAAGCACGCATCGTCGCCGAGACAGAGCGCTTACTCGGTGATCAGGAGGCTTATCTTAAGATGGCCCGAGCCAAAAATCCTTACGGGGATGGCCAAGCCAGCCGCCGCATCCGGGAAGCGCTGGCGTATTATTTTGGCGAACGCACCGATCCACCGGAAGCCTTTCGTTCATAAAAATGTCAAAAAACTATTTTTTCCCATTCTATTTATTTCTAGTCTCTAGTGCTTTTCTTAAACACCGCATTACATTGACAAAATACGTGCATTACGGTACTATGTTTGAGGATGGACGACGGGGCGGGACGGCTCGCGAGTGAACGAAGTTTCGCGATATTAAAAGAGTCGCGACTTACGAAAGAAGGGTCCTGTAAAAGTGTACATGTAAGGAGGGCGGCTTTGCGTTGGATAAACCCGACGGTCCTGATTCATCGTGGCGTACAATCATTCTAGCCAGTATGACGACTTCACAGCTCGTCATACCGGTTTTGTTTGGTGTGGCCATCGGTTATGGGCTGGACCGGAGGTTTGCCAGTGCGCCGCTCTTTTTAGTTCTCCTGCTTTTACTGGGGGTTGCCGTTGGCATCATCGCCCTTATGCGCACGCTATCCCGCTTTGATCGGAAGGATTGACGGTACCTTTGGTGATGTATGTGTTTCGTCAGGCAAGGCGCACGTCTTTCGTACTTATCGCTCTGGCCTTTTTATTATGGGGCCTCGATGTGTACCCTCGCATCATGCTCGGTTTTGTTTTTGGTCAGGCGATCGGCCTTGTGAATGCACGTGTGCTCGCGCAGCGCCTGGAGTTGATAGGCGCTTTGCTGATTGACGGTCAACCGACGCGACTTAGCATCGGTACCGGTATCCGCATGAGTATGGCTGTGTTAGGTGCGCTCATCGTCTTAAAGTTTAACGATACTTTTGATGTCCTGGGTTTTGCGGCTGGGCTTTTTGTTACGCCGTTTATCGTTTTTTTCTGGGGCATATGGCGTTTGCAGAGAGACGATGAAAGGCGCCCCTTGTGATACAGGTAAAGGAGGTGAGTCTGTTTGGGGCATGAGGCACCGATTGTGAAGGTGTTTGGTTTGCACCTCAATCTATCCACAGCGCTTATGGACCTCGTGACTGCGGCGATCGTACTCGTCATTGCCATCCTTGGTACGCGCCGGTTGACGACGGGGGTCCCAACCGGCTGGCAAAACTTTATGGAATGGCTGGTCGAATTTGTCCAAGGTATCATCGGCGGGACGATGCAGGAGGGTTTGGGCCGAAAGTTTTTACCGTTAGGTGTGACTTTAATCATGTTTATCTTTGTCGCCAACATGCTCGGTCTCCCTTTTGCTTTAGTCATCAATGACACGCTGTGGTGGAAATCGCCGACAGCAGACCCGCACGTTACCTTAACCTTGGCCATCGCAGTCCTTATAATCGCGCATGTATACAGTATTCGAGAGAATGGATTTGGGGGATACTTGAAAACATATCTTCATCCGTATTCGTGGCTTCTCCCGATCAACATCGTGGAGCAATTTTCGAACACGCTCACGCACGGCATGCGTCTTTTTGGTAATATTTATGCCGGGGAAGTTTTGCTTAGCATGCTCGCTTCTACTCTCAAGGTTGGGGTCTGGGCCGCATTTCTCGCTGCGCCCTTTTTGATGATCTGGCAAGGGTTCAGTATATTTGTAGGTGCCATCCAGTCTTTTGTATTCGTCACCCTGGCAATGGTCTACATTGCCCATAAAGTAGAGGTTCATGATTAACCTGTATCATCTCGATACATCATACATCAAACATTTAAGGAGGATTTATACGATGGGTCCACTAGCAGCAGCGATTGCCGTCGGTTTAGCAGCATTTGGTGCAGGTCTTGGGAACGGTTTGGTTATCAGCCGCACAATTGAAGGGATGGCGCGTCAGCCAGAACATGCAGGTATGCTTCGGACAACGATGTTTATTGGCGTAGGTTTGATCGAAGCGATCCCGATTATTGCTGTCGTTATTGCTTTTATTGCAATCTTTATGTAACAAAGATGATCACACGGAGCGCATTCCCATTCGATACGCCTTCCGAGTTGTGTGAGGCTTGAAATGTACTGACAGTGAGAGCGCTTCCTAGCCGCCAGTGTAATGGGCATACTTTGGCGAGGGTTACGTGCTCTCACGGAGCGTTTTAAGAAGGGAGTGGAAGGTGTGCCTTTAGCAGTGAGTGAGACTGCGGCGAAAGCAGATTTCTACATTTTTGGAGTGGGCGTACAACTTGGCACGATGCTTTTCACGCTCAGCGTTTTTCTACTCCTTATGTACTTGCTGTACCGTTATGCGCTCGGCCCGCTTCTTTCGGTCATGCAAAAAAGACAAGATGCAGTAGAAAGACGACTGAAAGAAAGTGAAGAGCGTCACGCACAGGCGGAGCGGTATTTTGCCGAAGCCAAAGCCGCTTTGGATGCGTCACGTGAAGAGGCAGAGGCGATCGTTGCGCGTGCGCGGCATATCGCAGAAAGAGAAGCGGCCGAACTTGTGCAGGCTGCACGGCAGGAAAACGAGCGGTTACGTGAAGAGGCCAAACGCGCCATCGAACGCGAACGTGAGCTGGCAGTTCAGGAGTTAAGACGTGAGGTTGCCAGTTTAAGTCTTCTAGTTGCAGAAAAAATTGTACAAAAGCATCTAGATGCGGAAAGCGATCGAGCGCTTGCTGAGCGTTTAGTGCAGGAAATGGGGGCGCTACAATGAGTGAGCGCCTTTCCCGCCGCTATGCATTGGCACTTTTGGCGTCTTATACGAACACAGATGCCCAAAAAAAAGCGCTGGACGATCTTAAGTCGATCGTTCAATATTTTGCGGAGGAACCCTTAGCCTGGAAACTCATGACGCATCCGCTGGTCAATAAAAAAGATAAGCGTGCGCTCATTCATGCACTTACTGCAACGTTTGATCAGCATATTCAATCATTTTTACAAATCATGCTCGACCATGGTCGCTTGAGCCTGTTCAATGATATTGTGCTGGCGTACGAGCGACTTTATCAAGCACAGACGGGACATCTCATGGCTGACGTTTATGTTGCGCGTCCGCTTGAGCCTCAGCTGAAAGAAAAGATCAAACAAACTTTGGAACAATATTTTTCACGTCACATTGAGATAAAAGAAACCGTTGATCCAAAGGTTCTGGGCGGTCTTGTCATCACGGTTGATGACCAAAGGTTTGATGGCAGTATTCGTGGGGCCATTGAGCGATTCAAAAGCACGCTAGCGATTTAAGCGATGGGAAAAGGTGGTGTAGGTATTGAGCGCTCTCAAAGCAGATGAGATCTCCAGTCTTTTAAAAAAGCAGATTGAACAGTATGAGGCGACTCTCGATATTTCAGAAGTCGGCTCCGTCATTCAAGTCGGTGACGGTATCGCGCTCGTATACGGGCTTAAACATGCCATGGCTGGAGAACTCCTCGTTTTTCCGGGAGAGACCATGGGCATGGTCTTGAACTTGAACGAAGATGCTGTGGGTGCCGTGATTTTGGGGCCATACCGGCATATTCGTGAAGGGGATACAGTTAAGCGTACCGGACGTATCATGGAAGTACCGGTCGGAGAGGCGCTTATCGGGCGCGTGGTGAACCCGCTCGGACAACCGTTAGACGGCCTCGGACCTATCGAGACCAAGGAAACACGACCGGTTGAGTCACCTGCGCCGGGTGTGATCGATCGGCAGTCCGTTTCCGAACCGATGCTCACCGGTATTAAAGCCATCGATGCGATGATTCCGATAGGACGGGGTCAGCGTGAACTTATTATCGGTGACCGTAAGACGGGTAAAACAGCGATTGCCGTGGATACCATCATTAACCAAAAAAATCAAAATATGATCTGTATTTATGTCGCCATCGGTCAAAAAGAGTCAACGGTGGCAAAGGTTGTGGAAACGCTGAGACAGTACGGAGCGATGGATTACACCATTGTCGTCACTGCTTCTGCTTCCGAACCGGCTCCGCTCCTCTACCTTGCGCCTTATGCAGGGGTAGCCATGGCGGAGTATTTCATGTACAAAGGACAGCATGTGCTTGTTATTTACGATGACCTGTCCAAACAAGCAGCGGCCTATCGTGAACTTTCCTTGCTGTTAAGACGTCCACCGGGACGCGAAGCGTATCCAGGGGATGTGTTTTATCTGCATTCACGACTGCTCGAGCGAGCTGCCAAGCTTTCAGATGCGCGGGGTGGGGGCTCCATTACGGCGTTACCATTTATTGAAACGCAAGCCGGTGACGTCTCGGCGTATATTCCGACCAACGTCATCTCCATTACAGATGGACAGATTTTTCTTGAGTCCGATCTCTTCTATGCTGGTGTTCGCCCTGCCGTAAACGTCGGACTTTCGGTTTCGCGTGTCGGTGGTTCCGCGCAAATTCAAGCCATGCGCAAGGTTGCGGGTACACTTCGCTTAGATCTGGCCCAATACCGTGAGCTCCAAGCTTTTGCACAATTTGGCTCGGATCTCGATAAAGCGACGCAAGCGCGCCTCATTCGTGGTGAGCGTTTAGTTGAGCTCCTCAAACAAGATCAGTATGAACCGATGCCGATCGAACATCAGGTCATTTCACTCTTCGCAGGAACGCGGGGTTACCTTGACGATCTGCCCGTAAAAGATGTACGTCGTTTTGAGCGCGACCTCATCGCGTATGTTGAAGCTGAGAAAAGTGATCTTTTAAAAGAAATTCGTGAGACTGGCAAACTTCCCGATGAAAATTCTTTAAAAGAAGCGATTGAAACGTTTAAGCGCGGTTTTCAACCCTCTAAATAGTTCAAAAGGCTTATCGCCATAATATAAGGTCTTGCTGCTCTTAGGCTTCAGAGTAAAGCTTAAGCGCATGACCGAGACCGAAAGAGAGGGGGATCGATGTGGCAAAAGGACTGCGCGAACTGCGCGCACGCATTCGCAGCATTAAAAATACACAGCAGATCACCAAAGCAATGGAACTTGTCTCTGCTTCCAAGTTAAGACGAGCGCAGGAACGTGCGACATCTAGCAAGCCGTATGCTGAAAAGATGCGGGCGCTGATCGCTCATATTGCTGGCAGCGCGCTTGATGTAAGCCATCCGATGCTGGAAAGGCGGCCTGTTAAAAACACCGGGTTTATTCTTATTACCTCTGATCGCGGGCTCGCGGGTGGTTACAATGCCAATGTCATTCGCGCCTTCATGGAGCGGATCAAGTCATATGATGCAAGTACCGTCAAGATTGTAGCGATCGGTCGCAAAGGCTATGATCACATTATAAAAAGAGGCTTGCCCGTGACAGATTCTATCATTGGGCTGGACGACTTTCCACGTTATCAGGATATTCAAGCACTGGCGAGTAAAACTGTCGGGTATTTCACATACGGCGAAGTAGACGAACTTTACATTGTCTACAATGAATTTGTTAGTCCGCTTACACAGCGGCCGAAGATTGTGAGGCTTCTTCCTCTGACCGGGGCTTTTTCCGAACAAGAACAGGTAACCGCTCAGCACGCTGCTCAAGGAACTTCCATCGACTATCTATATGAGCCATCACCTGAAGAAGTGCTGAGTGTGCTTCTCCCGCGCTATGCTGAAACGCTTATTTTTAGTGCTCTGTTAGAAGCAAAAGCGGGTGAACACGCGGCACGCATGACGGCGATGGGAGCAGCGACCGATGCGGCAAGCGAGATGATCAGCACGTACACGCTTGAGCTTAACCGGGCCAGACAGGCAGCCATCACGCAGGAAATCTCAGAGATCGTGGCCGGTGCAAATGCACTATCTTAAACATGTTGCGCAACCATGTTGCGCATCCACGCGGATGGTATCGAATGTCTTTTAAAATGTTGGCAGGAAGAGAAGGAGGTCAGTATGAATACAGGACGCGTTTTACAAGTAATGGGTCCGGTGGTGGACGTTTCCTTTGATGACGGTGCGCTCCCTGAAATTTTAAACGCACTTCACATTCAAGAAGACGGCAAAGAAAATGGCGTCCCCATCGATCTGACGCTGGAAGTTGCCTCGCATCTAGGAGATAACGTTGTACGGTGTATTGCAATGAGTTCAACCGACGGTCTTGTTCGCGGTATGAACGTGGTCGATACGGGAAGACCGATTTCTGTACCGGTTGGGCCGCAAGTCTTAGGGCGACTCTTTAACGTTTTAGGGCGGGAAATCGATGAAAAAGAACCGGTTCAAGCCCTGGACCGTCGTCCGATTCATCGTCCGGCACCGAAATTCGATGAACTCTCTACATCAGATGAAATTTTAGAAACCGGGATCAAGGTCATCGATCTTTTGACCCCCTATGCCAAAGGTGGAAAGATCGGTCTGTTCGGCGGGGCAGGGGTCGGAAAGACCGTTTTGATTCAGGAACTCATCAACAACATTGCCCTCCAGCACGGGGGATATTCGATGTTTGCCGGTGTCGGCGAACGAACCCGCGAAGGGAACGACCTGTACCATGAGATGATCTCGGCCGGAGTGATGGACAAGACGGCGATGGTCTTCGGTCAGATGAACGAACCGCCGGGGGCGCGCCTTAGGGTTGCTCTTGCGGCACTGACCATGGCCGAGTATTTCCGCGACGATGAAGGGCGCGATGTGCTCCTCTTTATCGATAACATTTTCCGCTTCACCCAGGCTGGCTCGGAAGTGAGTGCGCTGCTCGGACGTATGCCGTCCGCCGTCGGTTACCAGCCGACGCTCGCAACCGAAATGGGGCAGCTCCAGGAGCGCATCGTCTCTACGAAAAAAGGTTCTATTACGTCTATTCAGGCCATCTACGTGCCGGCTGACGACTATACCGATCCGGCACCGGCCACGACATTTGCCCACCTCGATGCCACAACCAACCTGGAACGTAAAATCGCGGAAAAAGCGATTTTCCCGGCGGTCGATCCGTTGGCATCAACGTCGCGTCTATTGGATCCGAACATCGTTGGTGAAGAACACTACCGGGTCGCGCGTGGGGTACAACAGATTTTACAGCGTTATAAAGAACTACAAGACATCATTGCCATCCTCGGCATGGATGAACTTTCGGAGGAAGACAAGCTAATCGTTCACCGCGCCCGCCGCATTGAGCGTTTCCTCTCTCAGCCGATGTTTGTGGCTCAGCAATTTACCGGACTGGAAGGTAAATACGTGCCGGTTAGTGAGACAGTGCGGAGCTTTAAAGAAATCCTGGAAGGCCGTCACGACGACCTGCCGGAACAGGCCTTCTACATGGTCGGAACGATTGATGAGGCGGTCGAAAAAGCGAAAAAACTATAATGGCAACCGTCCATCGCCGAAAGACCTCAAAGGAGGTGAGCGCCTGCTACTCGTCCGCCGGACTGACGAGACAGGCACCCCATGCACACGTATCGTCTAGAGATCGTTACACCGGAACGCAAAGTTTTTGATGGAGAGATTCGCTTTTTAAGTGTAAGAGGGATCGAAGGGGATCTCGGGATCGCCAAAGACCACCTACCGCTCGTTACACCGCTCGATATCCATCCGGCAAAGCTTGTCTTTCCCGATGGATCTGTTAAAAGAGTAGCCGTGAGCGGTGGATTTCTCGAAGTGCGCAAAAACGAAGTAACGATTCTCGCAGAAGCCGCAGAACTGCCGGAAGAAATCGATGTCGATCGAGCACTGCGCGCCAAAGAAAGGGCAGAAGAAGCCCTGAAAAAAGCGAGGGAACGGGAATTTCTCATGGCACAATATGCTTTAAGGCGTGCGCTTGTGCGTCTTGATGTTGCTGAAGACAGTAAAACAAAAGTGTGACAGTGAATGCTCTCATGTGCAAAGCCGTTTCCTTATCTCCCGGTTTCCGTGCGAGCCGGATGCCTGAGTAAACGGCTTTTTTTTACAAAACATTGTGCACAAAAGAACTTGATCCATCTTTGTGGCAGACATGCAGACGTTAGACACGGTCTTCATGGCATGATATAATACCATTAGTTAAAATGTGTAAGTTTGTTTCGGAGGTGATATGTGAATGCCGTCACTTTATGTAAACAATTACTTGATCGTTCTCATCTTTATCCTTCTCGCGATCGGTCTGCCCATCGTCGCTTTCACGTTAAATCGCCTGCTCGCACCGTATCATCCATACAAGGAAAAAGGCGAAACCTATGAAAGCGGCACAGATGCGATCGGCACGGGCTGGGTGCGCTTTAGAGTCCAGTATTACATGTTCGCGCTGTTATTTGTTATATTCGATGTGGAAACCATATTTCTTGTGCCGGTAGCCGTGGCCTTTGACGCGCTCCCCCTCTTTGCCGCGTTCGAGCTTTTCATATTCGTATTGATTCTTGCCGTCGGACTGATCTACGCTTGGAGAAAGAAGGTGTTAGAATGGGAATGAATGACGAGCACACTTCGCTTACCCTACGCGATCTGGGCCTCGAAGGCATTACCGAGGCTGAGCTTAGGGAGATTGAAAAAAACGTGCTCTTTTCCACGTTTGATCAGATTAAAGCCTGGGCTCGTTCGAACTCCATGTGGGGTCTCACCTTTGGTCTTGCCTGCTGCGCGATTGAAATGATGGCCACGAGCGGAGCGGATTTTGACGCGGACCGCTTCGGTGTATTTTTTCGGAACTCTCCCCGTCAGGCCGATCTCATGATCGTAAGCGGTACGGTGACCAAAAAAATGGCTCCGCTTCTTCGCCGTCTGTATGACCAGATGGCCGAGCCGCGTTGGGTCATCGCTATGGGCAGCTGTGCCACAGCGGGCGGACCGTACATTCGCTCCTACAGTGTGGTCAAAGGCGTGGACCAGGTCGTTCCGGTCGACGTCTATATCCCGGGGTGTCCGCCTTCTCCGGTCGCGCTCATTTACGGCATCAATAAGCTGCAGGCCAAGATTCGCTATGAGGCCAAGCACGGAAAGCTGGTGGGCCTCCATGACTGAAGAAAAAAAGAGGCCTGAAGAGCACAGTGCGTCTTTGGCGAACCAAATGCCCGAAGATCCGCGCCTCACGGAAGCCAAGCGCTATTGCGAAGAGATCGTGACCTTACTGAAAGAAACCTTCGGCGAGACGGTGATTGTTGATGCGAGCGTACAAAAAAATATGTATTATGCGCCCATGCTCACCGTTCAGAGCGAAAAAATCGCCGATGTGGCTCGTTTTTTAAGAGATGATCCGCGCACGCGCTTTGACTTTTTAAACGACCTGCACGGCATCGACATGAAAGAGACGCTGGACGTTTTTTATTTTTTGCAGTCATTCACAACCGGGCGTTTTTTGGCGCTCAAGGTCAGAGCTCATCGCGACGCACCGCACGTTCCGTCTGTGACTTCTGTCTGGCCCACGGCAGACTGGCAGGAGCGGGAAGCATACGACCTTTTAGGGATCATCTTTGACGGTCATCCCAACTTAAAACGCATCCTGCTTCCGGAAGACTGGGAAGGTCACCCTTTACGCAAAGATTATGTTCAGTATGACGAGGGGGTATGACCGTGATTCGCACTGAAGAAATGCTCCTTAACGTCGGCCCACAGCACCCGAGTACGCATGGCGTCTTCCGCATACTGGTCAAATTGGACGGAGAAACGATTGTCGATGCCATTCCCATGATCGGCTATTTACATCGCGGTACGGAAAAACTCGTCGAGGATTTGAATTTTACGCAAATCATTCCTTATACGGACCGCATGGATTACTTATCGGCGATGATCGGTAATTACTCTGTCGTACATGCAGCAGAGAGCTTGATGGGGCTTACGATACCGGAGAAAGCCGAATATATCAGAGTCATTGTCATGGAGCTCAACCGCATCGCCTCGCATCTCGTCTGGTTTGGGACATATCTCCTCGACCTCGGGGCGCTTACACCTTTCCTTTATGCCTTTCGCGAACGCGAAAAAATACTCCGCCTGTTTGCCGAACTGTCCGGTGCCCGGCTTACGTATAA
The DNA here is from genome assembly GCA_003050645.1 of Candidatus Carbonibacillus altaicus. Classification (GTDB taxonomy): domain Bacteria; phylum Bacillota; class Bacilli; order Thermicanales; family DSM-22653; genus Carbonibacillus; species Carbonibacillus altaicus. The sequence continues at coordinate 3,436 of PEBX01000007.1, read as the reverse complement.
CTATATGCGTATTGGTGGCGTCAAGTGGGATCTCCCTGACGAGGGCTGGCTGGACCGTGTCAAAAAGTTTGTCGATGAATTCGAAGCTGCGCTTGCCGAGTTCCATGAGCTGGTCACAGGCAATGAGATCGTACAGACGCGACTTAAAGGCGTGGGCAAATACGATCGGGATACGGCCATCGCATACGGACTGACGGGAGTAAACTTACGTTGTACCGGCGTTCCTTACGACGTGCGCAAGGCCAAACCATACTCCATCTATGATCGCTTTGATTTTGATGTTCCAACGCGTACCGAAGGGGATCTATGGTCGCGCTACGAGTTGCGTATGGAGGAGATGGTCCAATCGCGGCGCATCCTTCAGCAGGCCTTACAGCAATTTCCGAAAGAAGGGCCGATCGTCGCCAAACTCCCCAAACTCATTCGTCCACCGGCAGGTGAAGCGTACGTGTCAGTGGAGATGCCGCGCGGTGAACAAGGCGTGTACGTCTACAGTGAAGGCAAACCCCAGCCATATCGCCTCCATTTTCGGCGGGCGTCGTTCGTCAATCTACAGATCTTGCCCAAACTGCTCATTGGCGAAAGCGTCTCCAATATGGTAGCGATCTTAGGTGGCATTGACATTGTCTTAGGGGAGGTGGATGCTTAGGATGCGCGACTGGCTAAGCGGAACGCTTTCGGCGGAGCAATGGCTCATCATCATTTTAGCAATTGTCGTCTTACTCTTATTCGTGCTCTTTTTTGTTGTCTATGCGATTTATTTTCAACGTAAAATACTGGGCTGGATGCAGGGTCGCGTCGGGCCGAATCGGGTCGGACCATTCGGACTCCTCCAAACCGTCGCGGATACACTCAAATCTTTGCTGAAAGAACCGGTTATACCCAAACATGTTGACAGGCCGCTCTACTTTCTGGCACCCTTTGTCGCCTTTGCCCCATCTTTTATCGTCCTTGCGGTCATCCCTTTTTCTCCCCAAGTGACGTATACGGACTTAAGCGTAGGGTTCCTCTTTTACGTAGCCATCGCGTCGATCTCAACGTTAGGAGTGATCATGGGCGGCTGGTCTTCGAACAACAAATGGTCCTTGATCGGTGCCATGCGCGCTGCGGCGATGATGATCAGCTATGAGATACCGCTCGTCATGGGGGCCCTCGGGGTCGTGCTCCTAGCGGGAAGCCTGAATTTAAACGATATTGTTGCCTGGCAAGAACAACATGTGTGGAATGTTATTCCGCAAATACTCGGTTTTGCAGTCTTTTTCATCGCAGCGTTGGCCGAGCTTAACCGTACGCCCTTTGACCTGAGCGAGGCGGAGTCCGAGCTCGTAGCAGGGTATCAGGTGGAATATTCTGGGATCCGCTTTGCGTTTTTCATGCTCAGCGAGTACGTGTACTTATTTGCCATGGGCTCACTCGTAACCGTTCTTTTTTTCGGTGGCTGGCTTCCGCCGCATCCGGCCTTAGGGTTTATTCCGGGCATCATCTGGTTTTTGCTAAAAGCGCTCTTTTTCGCAAACTTGCCGTTTTGGTTTCAGGCCACCTTTCCCCGTGCTCGGGTGGACCTTTTGATGACTTTTTCGTGGAAGGTACTTATACCGCTCGCGCTGGTGAACCTGGTCATCACTGCCTTTGTAAAAGCCTTTCTGGCATAAAACATTCTTTTTGCAGCGCCCGCCCAAACGTTGAGCGCCCAAACGCCTGCTATTGCCTGCTATCATGACGCATTGCGACACCATCGATGATGAAATGCCGCATCCTATTTCAGGATAGGATAGGGATATTCGAGTATACCAAAAAGAAGTGAGGTGACAGTGATGTACGGGACCGGACTGTTAAAAGGATTAGGTGTGACATTTAAAGAAATGTTGAAGCCAAAGGTGACTACCAAATATCCAGACGAACCGTATCCGTTTCCAAACCGGCTGCGGGGCATTCAAAAGCTTTATGTTGAAAAATGCATTGTCTGCAATCAGTGCGTCAATATCTGTCCCACGCAATGTATCAGTCTGGAAGGCATGCCTCATCCTGATCCGAATAAAAAGGGGAAGGTGCTCAAAGCGTACGAAATTAACTTTGAAATCTGTATTCTGTGTGATCTGTGTACCGAAGTGTGTCCGACCGAAGCGATCGTCATGACGTCCAATGTAGAACTGGCCGAATACAGTCGCGATCAGCTGTATAAAGACATGAAGTGGCTGGACGAAAATAACACCAACGTGCGCGAGGTGAATTTGCCGTGGAAGGATCAATGATTGCATTTTTTCTGCTCGTTGCTCTGGCGCTGGGCGGGGCGATGACGATGCTCAGCAGCACGCGCGCCTTGCACATGATCTTTTCCATGGCCCTCGTTTTTCTGGCCATCGCTGGACTCTACATTCTCCTGGGCGCAGAATTTGTAGGGATCGTGCAGGTCATCGTCTACGCCGGTGCCATCACCGTTCTGGCCGTCTTCGGCATCATGCTCACGCGCCACGATGCAAGTGAAACGGCAGCCGAACGCTCCCGTTCGAACCGCTGGCTGGCTTTTGTGACCGCTGCGGGGCTTTTTATCGTGCTGTTTTTTGCCATCAGCCGGACCCGATTTCTTCCAGTGGCTGCAGCCGATACGGAACATCTGGCCGGTGTTCGTGAGATCGGAATGCTTTTTCTTTCACCGGATTATATTTACACCTTTGAACTGGCTTCCGTGCTTTTGCTCTCAGCGTTCATCGGGGCGATTGTGATGGCGAAAGGAGGATCCGGCGATGAGTGAGATCGCACTGACGCAGTACTTGCTTTTTGGGGCGATGCTTTTCGTGATCGGGCTGTACGGGGCGCTGACGCGTCGCAATGCCGTGATCATCCTTTTATCGATTGAACTTATGCTTATGAGTGCCAACATCAACTTACTTGCTTTCGGCCGCTATGGCGGCGCGGTGCAGATGCAAAACCCGGATGCAACGCTCGCTCATTATGTGTTTGCACAGTCACAGATGTTTGCCTTGTTTAACATAGCCGTGGCGGCTGCAGAAGTCGCCGTCGGGTTGGCGATTTTGATCGCCATCTACCGCCTCAAAGAAACGGCCAATGTCGACGCCTACGATACGTTACGCCGCTAGTACAATACGTTCCGGCGTTCGTACGATACGTTACGCTGCTCGTTCAATACGTTCCTGCGTTCGCACGACACGTTTCGCCGCTCGTTCAATACGTTCCGGCGTTCGTACGACACGTTACGCCGCTCGTTCGATGCGTTCCGTTGCTCGTTCGTAAGACTGGCTCGACCCGTCCGCTCAAAACGTATGCTCTGGACTACTTTGCATAAGAGAAAGTTTTGTGGAGGTGAAAGTAGTGAATCTGGATGGTTCCCTTCTGCCTTTTCTAGTGCTCGCACCACCGTTTATCGGGTTTATCGTGCTGACCATCCTCGGTCAGCGCTCCCGCGCCTTTGCCGGTC
>PEBX01000080.1 GCA_003050645.1 Candidatus Carbonibacillus altaicus | reverse complement strand
CATATCACCGAGACGCGCTGCACCAGGGAATTGCAATCAGCGCCATTCTGCCTCCCTTGTCGATACGACGGCTCATGTTAAAAATGATCCGGTGGACGAATATAACAACCCCGACCTTCATAACCGACCTGTAAAATCCGTCCACTCTCGACCAAAACGGGAACCGTCTGTCCACCACTTAACGCAACAAGGCGGGAAAAAGCTTCACGATCCCGCTCCACGTCATATTCGATGAAATCTTCTCCTGATAGTTCCAGCGTCTCCCGCAGCTCCTTCGTATACGGGCAACCTTTAGCGCCGTAGAGTTCCAGCATACCTTGACTCACCTCATCATTCACACGTATTAAGCATAAGCATACATGACATATGTGTTCTACGCTCAACACGCCTTGTAGGATTTAAACACAAACCTATTTGCCTGCCCTCTATGAATTGACCCCCCGCGCCGCATTGTAGCACCATCCGATGATGAAACGTCGCATTCTATTTCAGGGTAGTTTTTACGTTTTTTACGCACGACGCACGCCGGAGATTAAAAACTCAAGCGTTTTCGAAAGCATTATACAGTTATTTTTGATGCGTTTTACGACGATTGATACGATAGGCAAAAAATCGTACCATCTGTAAAAACGTTTAAACTATTAGCCGACCCCCTGGCGAATGATATGATAGATCGTGGCTTGTACTTCTTGAATACGGGGGATATAATCCGACGGAACAACAATTGCAATATCCGCTAGACGGCGCCTTACAACTTCTCCCCCGTCATAACCAAGGAGGGCAATCGTCCGCATTCCTCTTTTGCGCGCTTCTTCAAAGGCCATCAGCACATTCTTCGATCCACCGCTCGTCGAAATACCGATCGCTACATCTTGCGATGTCGCCTGTGCGATGATCTGACGCATAAAAAGTACATCTGGACCGATATCATTGGCCAGTGCAGACAACACGGCACCTTCCCTACTTAATGAGATCGCCGGATAAGGTTGAAGGCTCGTAAGCGGATGGACGAGATCATAGGCAAAATCGTTGGCATCCGTGGCAGAACCCCCGTTCCCAAAAATAAGTGCTCTTCCGCTTTGCGCCCGGGCTTCTTGAAGCAGAGAGATAGCAGCGGCGATCTCATCCGCCATCGTCTCGGCGACTTTCACCCTTAGTTCGGCATCATCTTGAGCTTTCATCCGGATCGAAGCGGCCACCTCTAGAAGTGTGTCGTGCATCTTGCGATCGCTTTTTTTAACAGGAATCTCATCAGGACCTGCGCTTTCTCGCATCGCATGATCTTCTTCACTCCCTAAAAACGAATAAAGAAACGAAGCGGCACCGGCCCCAATCGCTTCATGACTTTTGATTGGATGGTGTTCAAAAAAAACATGAACAGTTTCCCATAAAGTGTGATACATCATTTCTATCATTTCCTGGGCAATGAACGGATCAACATCCGGCAAGGTCAATGATAGATCTGCACCTTTTCCCTGTAAAGAAAAGGTCAACAGCCCCTTTTCTTTCGCATCATTTATAAGCGTCTGGGCTACCGGATCGCCTTGGTTGGAGGCAAACGTCATCAACATATCTTGAGGTTTGCCCAGAACCTTTACGGCGTGATCCCCATAAAATGAAATGTCCAGTGCAGGCAATGCTTTCTTGCCGACGATGACGGGATGTACAAACTCAACGGAAACATGCTCGGCATCCGTAGCGTAAGCACCCCGTCCAAAGGCCAGAAGCTTCCCCCCGTCTTGAAAACGTTCGGCCATCTCCCGGCAGAGTTCGGAAAGACGCCAAGCGTACTCCGAAAACAATGTTTCCGAGAGACGATTTCTTTTATCGATCTCTTCCCTGAGCCACGATTTAAAATTTCCTGCTGTACCATGCGGGGCGGTCAACGCGGTCATCTCCTTTGCAACGTATATTCCGGATCCCCTACGGTTTTCAGTAAAGCGTACGGTTTTTCAGTAAAGCGCCCTATTTACATTTCTACATATTTTTCAAACATGTGCTCACTTCTTCTTAACCGATACGAATTAACAGATACGCGGCAGTGGATCGCCGACGAGCATATCGATAATTCTCGTGCTCCCGTAGTCAGAACGGACCAAAACGCCCGGGCGCGAAGCACGTTTTAGCGATCCGATGATCCGTGCCTCTTCCCCACCGGGCGTACGGTGTAATAAGGATAATACATCTTCCGCCGATTCAGCGGAAACAACGGCCAGAAACTGACCTTCATTGGCGATGTGTAGTGGATCGAGTCCTAAAAGCTCACAGGCACCTCTCACTTCTTTCCGCACCGCAATTGCAGCTTCCTCCAGCATCACGGTCAAGCCCGTATCGCGTGCCAGCTCGTTTAATGCAGTGGCGACACCTCCGCGCGTCGGGTCGCGCATCCAGCGAATCGCCTCACCGTAAACATCGAATAGCGGCTTCACCAAAGGCCAGAGCGGTCGGGTATCGGAAGCGATGGACGCCTGCAGATCGATTTCCCCCCGGGCTAGCAAAATCGTAATGCCGTGATCGCCGATCGGACCGGAGAGTATGACGCGGTCTCCTTCTTTGATAGACAATGGGTTGAGATTGGCATGTGGATGCACCATCCCTAAGCCTGCCGTCGTAATATACAGTCCATCCCCTTTGCCGTGTTCGACGACTTTCGTATCCCCGCCGACGATCGCAACACCCGCTTTTTCTGCAGTGGCAGCCATAGTAGCAATTTCTTCTTGAAGGACCTTCGTATCCATCCCCGCTTCTAAAATAAACGTAACCAGAAGCGCCTGAGGCTCGGCTCCACCCATGGCCAGATCGTTGATCGTCCCGTTTACTGCCAATTCTCCGATCGAACCACCAGGAAATCGCAACGGATGCACGACAAAGCTATCCGCGGTGAGTGCCAGACGTAAGTCGCCGACAGAAAGTGTTGCCGAATCCGTAAGTGCTGCATCCTCTTTAAAAAAATAAGGTGCGATCAGTCCTTCAATCAGCTTTCTCGTCGCTTTTCCTCCGGATCCGTGCGCCAGCTCGATGGACGCATCTTGAAAGACAGCGCGCCTCCTGGACATAACCATCGTCCCTCTCCTTTCTGACCGGCAAACCGTCCCATCTTACCTTCAAGTATGAAAGGACCGTCCGGGTTTGTCATGCTCATGACCATTCATTCTTTTCTCCGACGATCATACTTTCTTAAACGACCCATGAGCCGTCCTAACAGACGATCAAACCTGTTTTAGAGATAATGTTCTATAAAATAAAACATGAAAAAAAGCTGTTCTCACAGACCATAAGACCTATTTTTAAGCATCCAATGTTATTTTTGACCGTAACGCTCCTCAATGCGACCAAATTTCCAAATTGCATAAGACGTCAAGAAAGATAAAGCGAAAAGAGCGATGATGGCGTACCCCAACCACTCCACATCGATCACATTAATTACGGCCCAGATGCCTCCTTCCAGGGACAATTTGTTGGCAAGCACCTGCAGCAGTTCAAATAATCCGATGACAAGCGCAATGAGTACAGTTAATCCGGTAATTGTAAGATTATAATAGATTTTCCTGAGCGGCGTACTAAAGGCCCAGTTATAGGCAGCGGTCATAAACACACCATCCGCGGTGTCAAACAGAACCATGCCCGCTGCAAATAAGAGCGGAAGTGATAGAATGGCCAACCAACTGAGCGTCGTTGCCCCGCTCACAGTCAACGCGAGAAGGGTCACCTGCGTTGCCGTATCAAAGCCTAAGCCGAATAAGAGCCCGATAAAATAAACATGCCAGGAACGACTCACAAAACGCCACATCGGTTTTAAAAGACGATTCATCAAACCGCGTTGATCGAGTAGATCTTCCAGTTTTTCAGATTGGTACGTTCCACGTCGTAAGTCAGTGAAGACCCTCCATAAACTTATCCAGACAAACAAGTTAATAAGACCGATAAGAAGTAAAAAAACGCCCGATACAATCGTTCCAAACACTTCCCCCCAGCTTTCCAGACCGGGCAAATGCTCTGTGAGCCAGCGTGCTACAAAAACGATGGTTACAGCGGCAATGACAACAATGCTCGAATGCCCGAGCGAAAAGTAAAATCCTACGCCGAGCGGGTTTGCCCGCTGCTGCAAAAGTTTGCGGACCGTTCCATCAATCGCTGCTATATGATCTGCATCAAACGCATGCCGAACCCCCAGCGTATATGCCAGGAGACCTAAAGCCCAGAACTCTGGACTGCTGCCGGCCCCTAATACGAGTAGACCAAACCCTAATACATGTAAAATCAATACCCACGGACCGTAGACGCGAACTGATTTTTTGATGATACCCGCTCGTTTGACACCAGAATGAACCTCTACATTACTGCTCACTGATCAAAACCTCCTGTGAGAGCGTAGCAAAGTTTTACATTGGTAGATTTTAATCACTGCAAAGCTAATCGTTCATCGCCGACTGATAACCATTGTAACACTTAGTCATGGAAAATGTCTATCCTGAAATAGGTTGCGGCATTTCATCCTTCTGCTGGTGCCGCAAAGGAGGCATGGGAGATATCTTTAAAATGCTTTTAATCGCAACATACCACAGCAAACATTATTCTCCGGCAGCACCCTGCCACGTATACTGATAATATGCCGCGCAGGCCCCTTCCGATGAGACCATCAATGCGCCCACCGGTCGTTCAGGCGTACATTCGCGACCGAATAGCTTGCACTGGTGCGGTTTCAACACCCCTTTTAACACTTCCCCGCACTGTGCGGCTTTTGGATCGGTAACCCGCAATCCGGCCAGCGTAAAATGAACCTCTGCATCCCAAGGGGCAAATTCGTGCTTGATTTTCAATGCGGATTGAGAGATGAAACCGAGACCGCGCCATTCAAAAAACGGTCGGACTTCAAACACTTCTGCCATCGCAGCCAGCGCACGTTCATTTCCTTCCCAGGGGACAACGCGACTGTACTGGTTTTCAACACGCGCACTTCCTGCATTGACCTGTTTCACGAGCATGATCAACGATTGCAACAGATCGAGCGGTTCAAATCCCGCCACGACGACCGGTCGCCCGTAATGTTTGGCCACAAACTCATACGGGCGCACTCCGATAACCGTTGAGACATGCCCGGGCCCTAAAAAGCCGTCGATACGCATGTCGGGTGATTCTAAGATGGCCCGCATCGCTGGTAAAATCAAGACATGATTGGATAGAACGAAAAAGTTCTTGACTTCGAGTTCTCGTGCTTTGATGAGGGTAAGGGCGGTGGAAGGGGCCGTCGTTTCAAAACCGATCGCAAAAAAAACAACCTTTCGTTCCGGTTCTTTTTGCGCGAGACGCAGCGCATCAAGCGGGGAGTAGACCATACGAATGTCTCTTCCTTTGGCTTTAAGTTCGAGGGGTGTCCCTCGACTCCCGGGTATGCGCATCACATCACCAAAAGCAGTAAAAATGACATCCGGTTCATCGGCCAGATGGAGCCCATCATCCATCCGGCCCATCGGCAAAACGCACACCGGGCACCCGGGACCGTGAATGAGTTCGATATTGGGCGGAAGTAGATGTTGAATCCCGAAACGAAAGATAGAAAATGTGTGTCCACCGCACACTTCCATAAAGCGGTAGACACGATCCGGTTCAACGATCGCATGGAGTTCGCGGCTTGCCTTTTCGATCAACTGGGGATTGCGAAACTCATCGACATAACGCACATCACTCCACCTCCTGTGCTCGCCCCAGGGCGATCCCTAAATGGATCAAAAGCATCTCGCCTACTCTGGCATCCGGGACAAAGTCAAGCGCTACAGTCGTCCGCTCGCCGAGTCGATCCTCGACCTCGGCGACATTGCCCTGAACTTTTAAAACACGAACGGGAACGGCGACGTTACCGCATGTCAGACATCCATCATCCGAAAGTGTCCGTTCACCATAGTTCAAAAAAACAAGCGTTTCCTCACGAGGTTTGAGGGCCATGGTATCCCTCCCTGGACCGCACGTCTTCGGATGAAAAAGCATAACCGCGCACTTCGTTCATCGCTTCACTCGCTTCACCCAGCATCTCCAAAAGCTGAATCTGCTCCTTAGCCTGATCCGCACTAATCTTACTCATCGCAAAACCGACGTGAATCAACACCCAGTCACCGATCGATAAACCTTGTTCTTTTAAAAGAGATACATTCACCTGACGTTTAACGCCTAAAACATCGACCGTCGCCATATGACCGTGCACATCGATCGTCTCTACCTGTCCCGGAATAGCAAGACACATCGCGCTCACTCCTTTTTAAATAGTTAATCTTGAGTAAACTATTAACTACAAATGTATACCGCTAAATACAGTGTATACCGCTTACATACGTTGCCATAAAGTGACGCGATTATTACCGGAATCCGCTACCGCTAGCCAGTCCTGATCCGCCCATATCCCGTATGGCCAGCAGAATGAATCGTGATCCACTCGACCCCAGCGATTTTCGCCTGAGGCCGAAAAATCATCCTGGCCTAACACGAATGAAGCAGAGAGTTGCATGTTATTTAAAGAACTCTCTGATCGATCCAGCCATGCCTTTTCCTCAAACACCAATATCCGATTGTTTGCCGTATCGGCCACAACCAGTTCGTCAGTGGTCCGTATAACGCCGTATGGAAAACGAAGCCGGGCGGGGCCCTGAGGAACGTGCGGTAGTTCATAATTTTCATAAAATGTATCCTGACCGATGCATAGGGTTGCTTCTTGATCCATAGACAGCGGTTTTTTAAAGCCCAGTATACGATGATTGCCGGCATCGGCGATCCATACATACGTATCGTCGCAAGTGATCGCATGCGGCCAGCGAAAGGAGCGGGGGCCGACACCCTCCCCGCGATTTTCGAGGGTCGTTTGAAAATCTTTCTGGCCTAAAACGAAGTCTGGCTTTTCATCGGATAAGGGTAAACCCTTGTAAACGAGGACTCGACGGTTACCGGTATCCGCTACATAAAAAAAATGCTCATCGGCACAAAATCCGTATGGCCAGTAAAAACCTGCGGGACCGGGTGAGGTACCACGATTCGGAAGGTGTTCGTTTAAATCGTTTTGACCGATCACGTAATCGGGTAGCGCGTTGTTAACGATCGGCACGGTGTCCCAGACGAGCAAACGGTGATGCCAGGCGTCGGCGACAACGAGCATATCTTGAATAACGGATACAGCCGTGGGCAGGTGCAGAAGCTTCGGTCCTTCATCGTAAAAACCCGCCTGACCGAGTACGATATCAGCGGGGGCGTGATCGTATTCGGGCCATCGATGCCAGATCAAAATCCGATGATTGCCGCTATCGGCGACGACAATGAGCTCTCTTTCGACATCGACATAAACCCCTCGCGGCGCATACAATGTATGCGGTTTAGGCTGCGCTTCGGGGAGCATGAGTCCCCCATTTGATGCGCCACCTAACCATCGTACAGGTTGATAGGGGGAGGGCGAGCGCACCGATGACGTTTCCTGGATCATGTGCATCGCACCCAAACCCGTCCCTCGATGACGCGTACCGGGTACGTTTCAAGCTGTATATGCGGCACACTCAGACATTCGCCGCTGTTTAAATCATAGCGAAACCCGTGCCAAGGACACGTCATCACATGTCCATCCACCATCCCCCCGTCGAGCGGCATACCCATATGCGGGCACGTATTGCGATATGCCATGATTTTACCTTCTATGCGGATGAAAAGAAGCGGCGTTTCTCCCTCCATGTAAGCCAGAGGCTTTCCTTCCGACAGCTGATCAACGGAAGGACCAGCGACCCAACCTTTTTCTATTAACTCTTCAGGCTTGGATACTGCGATCATATCGAGCGGTATAAATCCTGAACCGACATCGTCTTTGGCCATCAAAACGTGCGTAATTTCCGGAACGCGCGAACGAATCGCTTCTTCTACAGCGTTTTTTAACGTAACGCTGGAGAGCGAACATCCCGAGCAGGCACCGTGCAGACGTACATAAACAACAGGTTCAGCTACTTCCACAATCTCTACATCACCGCCGTGCCCATGTAAATAAGGGCGTATCTCTTCCAGGGCCAGCGCGACCCGTACCTGTACGGTTTGTTTGATGATACCGTGCATCAGAAAAAGTGCATAAACAGCCGGTATATCGAGCGCATCGTAGAGGAGTGCTTTGCCCTGTTCATCCTGTCGCACATGCCGAACAAGCCGACGAAGCGCATGCGCATGATATGCTTCTAAGGCTTTTTTGACGCGAAATGCTTTTTCTTTGTGTTCTTCTGGCATGTCGCTTAGAGCTTGAATCGCTTCGTCGACTTCTCGCGCCAGTCTTTCGAAATCATGATCAAGAGCAGTCTCTGTGGTCGCTTGAGGCCTCACCTGTTGCGTTTGATCCGAGTGGGCCGAGGTCGAAAGCGTCTTATCCAAGGATCACACCCCCCCGTACATGGACTGCTGTTCCAGTACTTCAATTGTTTTTTTCTGTAGTAAGTCCGCAAAACTTGTAACGGCTAAACGCCTCAAGATCGTTTCTAAAGTCTCCGCCCTCTCGTTTGGCCCGTCAAAGAGACTTGATAAACGAATAGGCTGATCACTGAGTGCCCTTACAATAAAAGCATAACCTTCGATCTGATGAAGCAGTAAATCGTTAAAAAAAACATCGACAAACTGACCTAGCCAGACCCCTTCTCCTTGCGGATCATCGCGCAGCTTCCGAATGACCTCCTCAACACTCCCCAGGCGATACAGGGCGCGTTCACTGAATCGTTCCACAGCCATTTGCAAGATGATATTGAAATACTCTTCTTCATGGGGAGACATGCAATCCCCCCTTATCCTGATCGGTATGGTCGTGGTGACGAAGTCGTTCGATCTCCTCAAGCGTATCCATCACTGCTCCCGCCTCTTCTCGGCAATCGAACCGCATGAACAATGCATGCGCTTCCTTCAGGCGCGGCACGGCTCTTGAAAAAGCACCGAGATGCGCCAAGGCGTTCCCTTGATTGGCCAGAAGGCGCGCTTTTCGCAATGGATCGACTTGGGCAATCGGTTTCGATAAAACTTCTTCGTACAAACTCACCGCTTCCCACAAGTTATCCTCTACATGCGCCGAGCGGACGTGCTGAATGGCATTTGCCAGGTTGGTCGTGACACTCGCCCAAAGATCGGGATGCTCATCGTAATTCAGAACATTTAATGCTTGCCGTAAAGATTGGACAGCCAACGCCGCCCGCAGCAAGTGTCGCTCTTCGTGTTGGGGAAGAGAAAGATAGGCGATCGCCAAGTTCATATGGGCAATCGCAAACGTTTCCGGCTGCAGGTTGCGATCGATTTCTTTGAGACCCTCATGGTAGCATTGCATCGCTTTTTGTAAACCAACGCGCGATATACTCGCATGCGATTGCAAAAAGCTACCGAACTGTACCCATATCTCGGCGCGCATCCCGCGAAACGCAGTCGGTTTGAGGAGATCGAGCACCGTGCGATAACAATGTTCGACTTCCTCTGCCACCCTCTTCCGGTTCTCATCCGTCAGCATGTCCGTGTCATCCGTGAAACGCTTATATGCATCTTTTATCGCCTGTCCATGGTAAAGATCGTTGAAATCGCTTGACGCTTGTCTATTTGTCGGCGTAAAAGTAGGGGACGGAGGGTGATCAAGCACTTTCTCAAACATTTGTGCACTCTCTGCATACAACCGGGCAGCGAAGACGGGGGACGTCTTAAAAGCGATCTCGGCCGCATCTTTTAGAAGAAGTGCTGCAAGAAGGCTGTCCCCTTCGGAAAAAGCAGCATAACCGCGCGTCGCTTGATAAAAAGCAACGATTTCAGGTGCAGGCAAAGGATCATGTAACACGGGCGGTCGATCGTTAAATTGCCAGCCCCAAGCCACCGTTTCCAAAAGAACGCGCTCATCCGATCGCTCCTCTTTCCAGACCGAACGCGCCAAATTTAAATTTTCCACGGTGGGATCCAGGATGAATAGATTATACTGACGCTCCGGACCCTCCGGCATGGCTTCAAACACTTCTTCCGCAGTCTTTCCCTCGACAGCAAGCTTAAGAAAACGCCAGCTCCGCGGCAAAGCCTCAGGTAGATAACCTTGTAAAAGCTTTTCTCTTATATTCGAATCGATCGCATACGCGTCATCCTGTAACGGGGGCATGAGAAAAAAACCAGCCAGCCCGGGGTACACGCCTAAAAGCCAGCTTCGCTGTATCGTTTTTTCCACATTCTTCCCCCTTTCGCTTCAGCATGGACACATTGAATTTTTCTGTAGTTTCCTAGACATCTTCTGTGCCTTTAGCGTGCGACTGTTCCGTAGACTGTATTAAACGGACGCGATACGCACCTGTTGTTTCATCCCAGCACGCGCGTTTTTGACCGTATGCGATGGGCTGATTGAATTGGCGGAGCCACTCCCCCACGAAAAGACTCCGTTTCCCACTCGTACCAGCGATTTTAAGGATGATACCACCGCTTGCCACACGGGATACGGGGTAAAGTACTAAATCAACGCCATCAACCGCAACAGCAGCCGTGTGTGCCGGAAAATCTTCTAAAATAGCACCTTCCAGCTCTAAATATTCATTCGGTTTTAAGGTAACATCATAACATTTATCATGCGACACGAGCCACACCTTCTTTTG
>PEBX01000079.1 GCA_003050645.1 Candidatus Carbonibacillus altaicus | reverse complement strand
AAATAAAGACCATTGCACTTTCATCCCAGCACACCTCAATCAGACCTTTTTCAGATCTTTTTCAGACCTTTTGCTGATATTTATTCAATATTTATGCAGTTATTGCGCTTACCTTGTTTGCTTTCAACCACCTGTTGACACCTTACACGCATCTTTTTTCTCCTATATTCAGTGTAACATATTTTGCCATAACCTGACAAGCATGTTTAGTGCGTATCTTTTTTCAGTTGCCGAGCACGAGGGCGTGGTGTGCGTAAATAACGGATCCCCATCCAAATCTGTACGACGGCAAAAATTATTCGGAGCATGCTTTCGGTCAGTTCGTGTGCGGTGAGTCCCCCGGCAAACGAACCGAGGACAATCCCTGGAACAAGCCCCCAAAGCAGTGACGTCCGAACATTACCTAGACGGTAATGTGTGTAAGCTCCGACCGCTCCTGACGGAACCATTGCAAGCAGCGATACCCCCTGGGCCGCGACCTGCGTAAACCCACCCAGGAAAACCATCGCCGGAACCATAATCGATCCCCCGCCTACCCCCATCATGCCGGAAAGAAAACCGGTAAAAAGACCGGTTAAAAGGAGCAACACGACTTCCCAGAATCCCCCGACGCGTTCACTTACATGCGGTAAGTACGGTTTGGAGACGAGCAAAATGGAGACGAACAGCAAAAAGGCTCCAAACGAACGTTTCAGTTGCCAGGCTGGAAGAGCGTGTGCAAAACGCGCGCCAAAACGCGCTGTGATCATCGCCGTGGCAGCGAGCGTAAGCGCTGCTACGACGTCTACCGTACCGCTTAAAGCGTAAGCCAGTGCGCCCGAAAGACCGGTAAAAATGAGTGCTACTAGGCTTGTTCCGTGCGCCTGATGCTGAGTTACTTTCAATAGGGCCGTCATGAGCGGAATCATGATGACGCCACCGCCCAAACCGACCAGTCCGCCAAAATATCCGGCCGCAAGCCCGATCACAAGCGAGAGCAAAACCTCGCCCTTCATCCTCATCCCCCTATCTTTAATCGCCAATAACGAAGGCCGATCACGAAGGCTTATGCATCATTTAAGATGCGAAAAGGTGGATTGCCCTTACCGAACATCTGAATCATGTGCGAGATGTCAGTTCACGGGCCGTATCAATCGTTCACCGGAACCGAGAGCTTGTTCAAAAGAACAATCGTAGTGTACCATATTTTTTAGGATAACGAAATAACTGAGAAAACGGCCGTACATCGATGAGATATAGTGTTGGATATCAAAAATAACAGCACGAGGGAAAGAAAAAAACCGTGCTCGGCACGGTTCATATCCTGACGACACACAAGGCGTACATAAGAGCAATCCGCAAATAAACAGCAATATATAGGATATTATAAGAAAACCGTTACGATGTTTAACGAGCGCTATTCTGGAAGAGAAGCCCGATAAGTTTTTAAGACTTCGATGGATTCCGGATTATCGAGCGTTGTGATATCGCCAGACATCTCGCCTTTTTGCATGAGTTCTTTTAGCAAGCGGCGCATGATCTTTCCGCTTCGCGTCCGGGGAAGCGTCGGCACGATATGAACCGCTTTCGGACGGGCATAACTGCCGAGCGCTTTTTCCACCTGTTCGATCAAAGCGCTCTCCATCTCCGCACTGTCCTCATAACCTTTGCGCAAAATAACGAAGGCTACCGGCACCTCGCCTTTCACCGGATCGGGCTCGCCGATCACCGCCGCTTCACTCACGGCAGGGTGATTGATAAGCGCCGCTTCCAGTTCCATCGTCCCGATGCGATGTCCCGATACATTGATGACGTCATCGACGCGACTGCGTACCCAAAGCTGACCGAACGCATCGATCTCTGCCGCGTCTCCGGAAAAATAAGCACCCTCGATTTGCGAAAAATAGAGCTCCAGATATCGCTCGTGATTGCCCCAGACGGTACGCGCAAGCGATGGAAAGGGTTTGGTCAGCACGAGATAACCGAGCTGACCAGGTGGAAGTATTTCTCCTTTTTCATCGACGACACGCGCCTCATACCCCGGCAGTGCATGACCGCACGAACCCGGTGCCGTCGGTGTCAGGCCGACGATGCTGGATGCCCAAGCCGTCCCCGTCTCCGTCTGCCCGTACGTATTGTTGACGAAAATGCGTCCGCCGCCCAGCTGATCGCGCGTCCACGCATACGTGTCAGGATCGAGCGGTTCACCGACGAGCGCGATGAGGACGAGATCATCGGTGCCGCGAATCCACTCATCGCCGGCGCGGCGCAACATGCGGAGAAGCGTCGGCGCTGTAAACACTTTGTTCACGCGATATCGTTCGAGGATCGCATAAAAGCGACCGGGATCGGGATAATCCGGTGCCCCTTCATACACCACGAGAGTTGCTGCATGTGCCAGTCCGCCGATCAGGGCGAAGATGGGAAACGTGAGCCACCCCACATCGGCCGTGCACCAGTATACATCTTCGGGTTTAATATCGAGCGACCATTTGACATTGGCATATGTTCCGACGAGAAAGCCCACGCCGCTATGAACGAGCCCCTTGGGTTGAGCGGTCGTACCGGATGTATAGATCACAAAGCCGGGTTCATTCGCTTCCATCGCCACCGGCTCGACCTTCCCCCGTTCTTCGCGCAAGAGCGCATCATAGTCAAGATCGCGCGTAAGCCAGGGGATATCGGCTGCGAGACGTCGTTTGACAATCACTTTCCGGATCTTTGGCAAATGCTCCAGGGCCTGATCGAGCGTCGCCTTCATCGGCACGATTTTCCCCCGGCGGAGCGTCCCGTCGGCAGTGATGACAACGTGCGGCTCAAAATCGCGCAGCCTGCTCTCGATCGCTTCTTTGGAAAAACCCGCAAACATGACCGTATAAATGACACCCAGCCGGTAAGCCGCATGAATCGCTGCAAACACTTCCGGCGTGTTCGTCATGTAGATGGCCAGCCGGTCTCCTTTTTTCAAGCCGAGTCGTGATAACGCCGCGGCCAGACGGTTCGTCTCATCATACAGTCGCTGATACGTCCACACTTCCTGAAAACCGTCTTCCCGTTCGTAAAAAAGGGCGACTTTGTTACGGTGATGCGGTAGATGTCGATCGAGACAGTTATAAGAAACATTCGTTAAACCGCCAACAAAATATCGAAAGTTTTGAATATCTCCTTCTACCGTTTGCAGCCACGGTGTAAACCATTCCAGCTCATTTGCGATATCCGCCCAGTAAAGTGCTGGATCGGATGCTTTTTTTTGCAAAAGCTCGACGCCTTCTTCCACTGTTAGCGTTTGCATTTGTTTCAAAGCCGGTGTCGGTGGGACGAGATAGGAGAAACTATCTTGCTTGTGCACCTCTTTCTTTTTAAAAATCTCGCTCACATGCACACGCTCCTTTCTTTATCAATTGAGCGTTCGCTTAATGCTTATAGACAGCAATATATGTAAATAATCTTTGTTAAATTTAGTATATACACCCAACGCACCCCTGTCAACCGAAGCGGCTTGACCTAACACAGCAAATCGTCTATCTTTACATCAGTGCACCTTCTACAACAACGAATGGAGTGTTTAGTTCATGCAACGTACCTATAAACATCAGAAAATGCATTCCTCACGTCTCGGTCTTATCCTATTTGTCTTTACCGCTCTTATCTTTAGCAGTGCGTGTGGAAAAACTTCTGGTTCCGAACAGGGAGAGGATGCAGGTAAAGAAAAAGCGATGAATCAAACGGCATCGTCTGTTTTTGTGGCTGTAGCATCCGATCCGAATCCTGCCAAAACTGGAAAAACCATTTATCTTTCTGCCATTATAAGCGAACTGAAAGGTGACACCATGAATCCGGAAAAAAGTCTTCCTGTTGAAAACGCCGAACGTGTTAGCTTTACCATCATCCCTGAGCATGCCCCTCAAACGATGTCAGGTAAGACACTTGAAGCGGAGCATACCATGGGCGGCATGTACATCACCGAAGTTCAGCTCGATGAGCCAGGAACTTACCATGTCGAAGCGCACATTAAAGCACACGGTCAAACATTTACAAAAACAACCACCATCACCGTCGAACCGTGACTTTAAGACATGGAGGAACGTTAATCCTAGACATTTATGGACTGTGAGCAACACTATGAGGAAAGGATTCTCAACAGCATTATGAGCAAACCATCGTTACAGTCGATACTTCTTGTAATTTTACTCATCATACCGATCGGCCTGACAGGTTGCCGCGCAGAGAAAACGACAACTGAAGAAATCAGCTCGTCGCTTCCTAACTGGCGTCCAATTATTCCCGAAGGCTCACTCAAGCTGCTCGAGTATACGACCTCGTCTTATCAATCCTTCCACAAAAGTGCGTATACGTTTGCCATATCCCTCCACGATCAGCCAGTAGGAGAGCTGCTCTGGGATATACGGACGCTCTCAACGGGTGATCTCGCCTATTATATGCGCTTTACACCTGTTCCA
Organism: Candidatus Carbonibacillus altaicus; assembly: GCA_003050645.1. GTDB lineage: Bacteria > Bacillota > Bacilli > Thermicanales > DSM-22653 > Carbonibacillus > Carbonibacillus altaicus. Next base: position 6,166 of record PEBX01000079.1, on the reverse strand, counting down.
TCAGAACATGCCCTTACGGCTCAAAATGCGGAAAAATCGATCGAAATCGTTCTGCCTATACGTTTACATGGTACGTATGATCAGCACTATCTCACCTATCCTGAGGTACTTTCTCAAGAGCATGCCACCTGGGCACACACGCGCATCACCGTCGATCATAACAAAGATGCACCCCTCCCGAAAGCTTCAGTATGGCTTTCTCAGCCAGATGACCCGGATCAGACGGAGCATCGGGTGGGCTCGCTTCACCCGGGGGATCGAGAGCTCCCCCCTCAGCCCGAGACGCTCGCGCCCCCCTCGACCATCCTCGAACCACGCGAGGTGTTTTTAAGTCTCGTCGACGTCTTCCGTCCGCTCGGTCGCAATGTCGTCGAAGAGATGTATGACTTAAGCCCCGCGTTTTACCCCCGCGAAGACGGGCTATCGCTTACCGTTCCGCTTACACCCGGGTACGACTTGGAGCACTGGGGCGTGCTCAGCACCGGTACACTCGTAGACTGGACGGATCAAACAGCTCTCACCGACTTGCGCACCGCAGACTTAAACCGCATACGCAAATGGGGACCGAGTGGACAGCGTTATGTCACACCGGAAAGTTACGAACCGTCCAGCGAGCGCGGTTTTTACCTCAATCCCGCACAGCACATCGGGGCGCTTTTTCTCGTAACTGAGGCAAAGGGGCGCTTTTTTACCGACTTTTTAGAACTCGCCCTCATGAACGCCGTAGAAACACAAAATGATGCCGGCTACTGGACGATGACCCAGCGTTCTAACTGGCTTTATCACGATTACGGCATAGACGGCGGTTATTACGACACCCGTTTTAGCACCGATGCCGCAACCTTTCTCGCGAAGGCTTACCTGCGCTCTTCCGATCCGGTTCTTTTGCAGGCTGCGCGCCGCTACCGCAACTTTTTGATCGACTTTGCAAACGATCACCATCATCAAACCACGAACGGAGGATGGTTCATCTACGATTACGGACATCCCGAGCACCCGGATACACCCACCCATACATCGCTCAATCATCAACTGAGTGAAATCAACTTCTTGTTGGAAATGGAAAAAATAGAGAACACTTCGGCCGCCACAGCACTCATCACCCGTGCACTTCAAGCCATCAGCGATACGGCCGCAGAGTGGGAAAAAGAAGATCATGACCTAGCGTATGCCTTCTATCCGGACGGCTCCTTTGGCGGGCAAGACTACCCCCTTCTGACCTTAAAAGATCTGCGCACAACCCGCGCCTTCCTGCAAGATCTTACCCAGTTTAAAACCCCAGAGGCTTTTGATACGCCCCTTTTTCACGATCTGACGTACATCGATCACCTCATCGCCATTAAAACAGCCTATCTAAAATCAAAAAACCTTCCCCTCTACTGATCGATAAAAAAGTCGCATGATAACCGTAAACATGGCCGTACGTACACCCCTCTACCCCATCGACCGCCATGTCTTGTCTTAATGAGGCTTTCCTTCCGGAAGGGAGGAAAGATGCCGCACTTCATGGACATAGCTCGCGATATGTGTCAACGCTCGCCGTACCATGACCGCTACCGGAACAGCAAAAATCATACCCAAAACCCCGGCCGCCTCACCGCCTACCATGACCACAAAAATGACCAGGAGAGGATGCATATCAGTGGACTTACCTGTCACAAAAGGCGAGAGTAAATTGTTTTCCACAAACTGCGCGACAGCGTTGACAACGAGCGTGCCAAGCACCATTTTCCAGGAAACTGTAAACGCCACGACGAGCGCCGGCATCGCCCCTAAAAAAGGTCCGATAAAGGGGATCAAATTCGTAAACATCGACAGAACGGCAAACACGAAGGCATACGGAAACCCGATCAAAAGGTAACCGATAAATGTTAAAACACCCAGTATAAATGAAATGATGAGCTGAGCGCTCACATAATCGCTGATATCTTCATCCATATCCCGGAATAGATGCAAAATACGCTTTTTTTCCTTTTTCGGAAAAAATGTGGTAAGCTCCGTTAAAAAGCCGCTGCTGTCTTTTAAAATGTAATAGACGATAAACGGTGACAAAGAAAGCGTCATCAACCATTCAAACGCATCATCAGAAAGCGTGAGGATGTGCGTCATCGCTTCTGAAATTTTTTTACCCCCGTTTTCCAGCGTTTGATGCACGCCGTCGCGAAACACCTCCGGCCAGCCGTCAAAATGATTTTGCAAGCGGTCGAGCCCGCTCTCCAGTTCCTGAAACACTTCCGGCAGTGCGCGCTGGAACAGTTGAAACTGGGAAACGATATAAGGCGTGCTCCAATAGACCCCAAGCGCTCCCCCGATCAAAAAAACTGAATAGACCAGAAGAAGGGCGTGCGACCGTTTAAGACCTAGCCGTTCCAGACGTTTGATGAGCGGAAGAAGCATATAAGCAATAATGAGAGCAATCCAAAAAGGCATGAGGAGCCGACCGAAAAACTTGAGCGTCCCTATAACCGGTTCGCGTACCCAGTGCCAGAGCGCAAGCCAGAGCAAAATGACCGTGACCCCCATGGTGATCTGGCGCAACCGCTCACTCACATGAACCACCTCACCGCCTTAGTATGTGAGAAAAAACCGATCCATACACGCAGAAACACTTATGTAAAACACGTAAAAAACACGTAAGAACACGTAAAAACGCTTAAAAAGCCTGACCCCGTGATGGGATCAGGCTTTTTAAAGATGATATCCCGAAGGCGTGTGCCATCTACGTCCAGCGGCTGATAAGCTGACGGCCCTGATTCATCCACCGCTCCACGCGCATGCGGCGAAACCAGCCATTCAGCAAGGCAAAAAAACGATTCGTCTTACGCGGATTCGATCTGGCAAACATCGCTCCGGCAATGGCCATGATAGTGCCGATGAGCACAAGTCCAATGGTCTGTCGCATGACCCATCCCCTCTCATCATCGCGCTACGTCCTCTTAACACACGATCAAGCAGAAGAGCTTTCGGTCGCCGGTTCGATGCGCATTTCTTCTTCTGTAAATAAGTCATCGAGCGAGCTTAAGCTACCATCTTCTTCGACCTCGTAAACGGAAAGATGATCGCCTTTTACGCTCAGCTCAATAAAGCAATCCCAGCAGTAATACTGGTTGGTCCCGATCTTTCCAATGTTTTTTCCCTTGCAGTTTGGACAGACAAAATGCATAGCGGTTCCCTTCCTTACCTCCATTTTTCACCGGCAATGTTATCGAGCATAAGCGTAACGTCATAGTTCTTTGGCCAACTCCACGATGAGCGTCTCCTCGCTCAACACCTGCCGAGAGCGGGCATCAATAAACGCGCGTCCTTCCATAATATCCCGCACAAAACCAGCTCCGACTTCATACCCTACCAGTTTTCCCGATTCTAGATCAATATAAACATCTTCAACCTCACCCAGATGTTCACCATCTGTCGTGAGTACTGTTTTTTTGAGCACAGACGGCACGCCCCTCAGCATAAGCGGAGGCTCAGAAAAAAGCGCGTCCAAAACCTGCAAGGGATCCGCGATGAACCAAGCGTCTTCACCGAACCGCGTGATTGAAGACCAGGGAAGATAACGACCTTCGTGAAACAGTGTTTTGGGCTCTAACAGTATACCCAGAAGCACTGGCGTCGAGTACATCGATATTTGAAACAAAAGGTCGTGCACCTTGCCCATCTCGCGACCATCGGAGAGGGTATAGATCGGGACACCTAACAACTCTTGAGCTTTGCGCAGAAGGATCCCTCCTTCCTGCGTCTTAGTATGTGCCCGATCGTCCCTTTTCATCCCCGCACGGCAAATTGCACTGTTTAGGACACGCCTCCCTTAGGACGCGCCGACTTATGAACGACTGAGCGCTCGTGCCACTTGGGCCATTGTTTGGGCTGCTTCCTGCACGCTCGTCTCGTCATTGGACGGTCCAAAGCTGATCCTGACCGCACTTTCTACGCGATTTACAGGAAGACCCAGATGCTTTAAAACCTCTGACGGCTTTTCTACACCGGCTGCACAGGCGCTCCCCCGCGAAAGATACACACCCATGAGATCAAGTCGTACCAGCAAAAGATCGGCCGGTACCCCACACAGAGATACATTTAAAATATGGGCCAAACCTTCTTTTGCACCATTTTTAAAAACGTTAAGTCCTGAAGCACGAAGCGTCTCGATCAACATGTGTGCGTAGGTGTGGTACCGGGCAACATGAAAGGCAAGCTCGTCCCACAACGCCCGAAGCGCGGCGGCAAAACCTACCGCACCGACAACGTCCTGGGTTCCACTGCGTCTACCGCCTTCCTGTTCACCACCTTTAAGCAAAGGTTCAAATGGTGCACCCGGCGCGACGTACAAAAGACCACTCCCGACCGGACCGCCGACTTTATGCGCCGATAACGTGAGATAGTCTGCCTGTATCTCCGGTATGGTAAAACGCATCGACGCCGGCATCTGCACAGCATCGACATGAAGATACGCTCCCGCGCGGCGGGTACGCTCGGCGATAGCACGAAGCGGTTGGACCGTCCCAAGCTCGTTATGTCCGCCGATCACCACAACCAGCGCCGTATCTTCTGAGAGCAGCGCATCCAAAGATGCGAGATCAACTGTGCCTTCCTGATCGACATCTACATAATCGACCTCATAACCAAGCGCGCTCAAACCGTCGAGATGCGCCCGAATCGAGGCATGTTCGATCGGTGTACTGATCACGCGGCGCCTGCGTTTCTCCTGAGCACGAAGCGCGCCGTAGAGGGCTGTGGCATTGGCTTCCGTCGCCCCGCTCGTAAAGATAAGCGTTTTGGGGTCGACCTCTAAAAGCTCTGCCAGGGTGCTTCGCGCGCGTTCCAGAAGCGCACGCGCAGCACGACCAGGTGCATGCGTGCTGGCAGGATTGGCAAGCGGGAGGTCCATCACCTCACGCATCGCTTCCCTAGCCCGCGGATGAAGAGGCGTCGTCGCTGCATGATCAAAATAAAACCGTTCATCCCACACGAACATTCCCTACCCTCACTATAACCGGATATGCGTAAAATGTAAACAACAAATTTTAACGTATGAAAAAACTTTAACGTCGCTTAAGCCACGTTTCCAGTTGATCCAGGCGATCTAAAAGATCATTATACCCCTGTTTGATGTAATGATGTCGCCTGACCGAAGCTTCTTCCCGCGTCATCAGCGCATGTTCCAGACTTTCACGATCGACCAAACGTTCTAACCGTTGATGCAGTAAACTTAAGTACTTGAACGTATCTTCCTCGATCTGTTCCAACCGCTTCAACAGTGTTCGATATACGACAACCTGCCCAAGCGCTACAAACAGACTCATACTTACCACTAGTATAAGAAGCCATGTAGTATGGGATTCGATCCAGGTCGACACACCCGTCCCCTCGCCCTCCGCCGTAACCGACACATGTATCTATCACATACGCGCCGCAAACATAGACAGTTTACGCATGATCAAAATAAATAATAAATAAAGCAGCCAGGTAGGCTGCCTGACGCCATCCATATGAAGCAAAGGTCCCAACATGCCGTGAACCTCGGTTTTGAACCTGCGCTCTGGCAGGTGGGTGCCCGCAACTAAGGAGGAAACGGATACGCAGCACCGAAATCCTGCTTAGCAATATAAGGCTCCCTTTTAATAGGTGTTAGGTTACAAAACGCTTTGGTCACACGCACACATCAGGATCCTTCTTGGCTTTATCATACCACAAATCGTCTGACGCGGCAATACTTTTTTTGCATCATTTATGACTTTCTTTATCACACATTCATAACGTTTCACCCCCCGGTTCGACATCGGCACGTTTTACTTTCGATACACCGATCGTTCCAGAGCCGCTTCATAGCTGCGAGCCCTGCGTGTTATGATCACAGCGTCGCGCCTTACACTTACAATCGCGCCTTATGCCAAGGCGCGTTTTGACCAAAGGAGCGATAATGAAAAAGCAATTACCCCGGTCAAAAAAAGCTTCCCGCCCGCCACATAGACACCGGCGCCACTTTCTCCATTAAACGCAAGCCCCAGTGCATCGAGCGCCCACCCTTGCGGCATCCAAGTTGCCACCATTTGCATCGTCGGTGAGACGAGATCGAGGGACCAGAAAGCGCCAGCCAACATCGACGTCCCGACGACAAAAAGCGAGGAGAGAACCATCATCGCCGTACGCGACTTTACAAAAAGCG
>PEBX01000078.1 GCA_003050645.1 Candidatus Carbonibacillus altaicus | reverse complement strand
AGATAGATAGCGATTCCAGTTTGTGGATCAACTTTGTACTTACCAGTTACTTCATCTTTCTCTACAAAGTAATCAACAGTAACGTCTTTGTTGAAGTTAAGAGTCAGACGATCAGCTTGGTTAGATTCGGCACTCACCAGTACAGGTTTTTGATCCGGTGTGATGTCATCCAGTTTCACTTTGAAGTAGACATTCTTCGAACCGATGACTTTTCCAATCAGGTCTTTGTAATCACCGGAAGCTTCGATGATTTCTGCCGTTACTTTCGACGTGATGTCTTTTTGGCTGAACTCGGAGGTCAGCGTTACAGACGCTACGCCGTCTTGCACGGTTACGCGTGTGTTCGCCAGGCTACCGTATGTAGCGCTGAAGGCGATAACCAAGTTGTCGGCGTTAACGTCTACCTGACCGGTTACTTTGTCTTTCAGTTTAGCAGTAATAACCAAGTTGTCAGCACCGTTAGCCAAAATAGCGTCACCAGGTGCATCCGTGGTCAGTTCCAAATCGTAGAGGTCGGTGATTGCTGGAGTTTTGAACTTCTGACCTGCGAGATCAATCGGTTTCCCATCAACAAGGATGTCGTTTGCTACTACCGTGTACTCAGTGTCATAATTCAGACCGGAAACAGTCAAGGTAACCGACTTCTTGTCTTCGCTCAGGGTTGCAGCATTTACTGTTGCACCTTCGATAGCGAAGTTTTCTTTGGTTACAGTGTCAACTGCTTTGTTGAAGTTGATCTTTACCGTGGTTTTGTTAATAGCACTTAACGCCACAAATCACGAAACCATGCGAAAACCCTGGTTTTAATGGGATTAGACATATTTGACTTGCAATAAAAAACAAGCTTGTTTAAGAAAACAATCTGCAATAAATAACGCAGCCCCTCTCACTCGAGAAGGATTTTCTTCATCCGGTCAGTTTTTCCAAACGAGTGGACAGCTCATGCTGCCACTCAACGTCATCAGTCATGCTGGCCAGTAGCGACAGGTTTTTGAGTTTCGCGATCTCCCATACTCTCTTGACGTTGACAGAATCGTTTGGTGAAGATTTGGATGTTTTGACGAAAAATAAACCCGCCTCGACATGGAGAGCCCTGCAAAATACCTCTTTTGAGGTTTGCGGATCGGGTAACCCACACTATTTTTTTACAAAAAAGGACTTTAACGAAAAATGCAGCCCATTCTTCTTTAAGAGGCGGGCTGCATTTTTTCTGCCAATTTTATCATCCGTTTTACATTTACGACGAAAGTCGTAAGTATTGCCTGTATTCGCATACGAAAGAGACCACGGTACTTGGCCTTGGTCATCCCATGATACCTTTTTAATTCAGCATTTTTGTGCTCAATAATCGGTCTGCGACGAATACGTTCTTTGAACGTATCGCTGTTTTCAAACTCCATTTGCGCCTTGTAGGTTTCCCCCACGATCCGGATGGAGTAGGTCTTACTCTTCGTTCCTGGTTTGAAACAGCCTTCCCTAAGTGGGCATGTCTTACATTTCTCCGTATCGAAGTAGAAAACGAGAGAACGACTTTTGCCACTCTGCTTGCTTCCTTGGACAGCCTTTCGGATACTATGTTGTCCTGCCGGACAAATAACAAAGTCTGCATCCTTGTTGTACTCAAAACCTTCTTGCCTTAGCCCTCCGTTATGTACGACGGGGTTTAGTGGGACGACGGGTTGAATCTTCTTGGCTTTCATCTCGTCCAAGTTATCTTTACCCGAATATGCGGTGTCAGCAATCACTTCTTGTACTTCTATTCCTACGTCAAGCGATTGGTTCAAAAGTTCTTTGAATTGTTTTCCGTCATCCGTACTTCCTCCGGTGACCTCCACAGCCGTAATGATTTCTTCTTCCGTCATGGCAATATGCTCTTTGTAGCCAAAAAAGGATTTCGTATTGCTCTTCCATCCAAAGCGTGCATCTGGATCAATGGCCGACATAATACCTTTATTGGCGAGGAGACGTTCGTCTTCCACGATGGCCTTGGCGATCTTGACCTTCTCCGAGATGGAACCCTCATGATCGGGTAACAAAATCTCGACAGTCTCTCCAAATTCCGCCAAGTAGTGAAGCATGATCTTCTCAGCATCCTCTTGATCTTTCTTCAACTCCGGTAACCGTGGGAGTTTCTTTTCGAGTTTTGGATGCTTTTTCACCACAACACGGAATAAGCGCTTCGCCGCATCCCGCAGTACTTCAAGCGGCTTTTGTTTTTGCGAAGCTGCCAGTGTATGGGTGGAATCCATGATGATCGTCTTTGACTTCACAAGTCCTTTTTCGATGCACTGACGTACAACTGATTTAAGCACCTCATCCACGGCTCCCGCCCCTAACCGATGATTACGAAAGCGGGATAATTGGGAGGGGTCAGGAAGGGTATCTTCTGGATTTAAACCTAAAAACCACTTATAAGCGAGGTTTACCTGCGTTTCCTGAATGATGCGTTCATCCGAAAGATTGTAGAGAACTTGTAAAAACAATAAACGAAACAGGAGTTCGGGTTCGTTAGCAGGTCTTCCGTAATGCTCACAATAAGAGGAACGAACCAACTCATGAATGAATGTGAAATCTACGATTTCATTGATTTTACGTAATGGGTGATCCGCGGGAATCAGTTTATATAATTCGGCATGGAAGGATGCCGTGATTTGTTTAGAGGGCTGTAGCAATGGTTCCAACTCTTTCGTTTTCTTTTCATTGTACAACAAACCCAGTGTCGAAGGGGCATTGGATTTCGGCCTGTTGAAAACCTACTGTTTCGGAGGAGAAGCATGTTTCCAGGCGGAGCGACTGGCGGAGTCCAGCCAAGCGGAACAGCGAGCCCGGGGAGACAGAAGCGCAATCTATGAGTAAACCCCGGAGCTGCGCGCCGTTTTGCGCTTCCCCCGGGATCGCTGTGGAGCGGACAGTTTCACATCCTTGCAGGACGTAGACCGGAGCGCAGATCGGAAACATGCTTCTCCCCACTACAGCTACATTCTCGATACTTGAAACCCCAGTACCTAAGGGCACTAGGGTTACGGTTTACAGATATTAGGTGGACTTTTGCAGGGCTCTCGACATGGGCGGGTTTTTTCTGTCAATCCAAATACTTCTCGCATAATGATACGAACTTTCCATCTGACTTTAGCCCTTCCAAAATGCTTCTCAACATTGCACTTCTTTTGGGAAGCTGCTTCTCGAACTCTGCCACAAATGTGTCCTTGTCCCACTGTGATTTGCCAGCGTGATAAAACAGCTTTTCCAGGCGTTCCAACTCGTCGGCAGTAAAGCCAGTGGCTAAGGCCAGAATCGCAAAGCTTTTGTGCTCCTTGTTCACCATATCTAAGAGTAACGTAATTGCGTCGGTGGCTAGACTCAATTTTGCTTCAAGATCCTTGATTCTTTCCTCGTTCATAGCACCCTCCTTGTACTATAGTAATACCCAGTCTACGAATTTTGAAATGACCCAACCAACCTGTCTCGCTGTACTCAGTGGTACTCCCAGATCATATAACGCCCCGCTAACTTGATCTTGAATGATTTTGATAGAAAGGTCTTTCCAAGAAGCTATGGTCCGCAAGGTATCAGCAATATCATCGGCATATTTCCTGATAGTATCTGCTACTTTTTTACTGCCGTATTCCTCAACAAAGTCGAGCAATTTTTTAATGGCTTGCGATTCCAGCATGTCTGCTAACTTCAATACCGCTTTCTGGAGAGCTGCAGTTTTGACACCCTGTGTTTCTACCTTTGGCGACACTGTGTTGACCTTCGCCACAGAAGGGTTGAGTTGTGACACCGTGTTTGTCTCTGCGGCAAAAACAGAAGTAGGTACTGCTACCGCCAAAACAGACAGAGCTAAAACAGGAGATAAAATTCTTTTGAACAACTTCATAGACAGCTTCATAAATTTCTCCTCCCTTTTATCGGTTATTTTACTATAAAAGGTTAAAAAAGTAAAAGTATGTCGCAATTTGTCGTTCACAAAAAGTTCATATAACCCATATTAGTAAACATTTTGAAATATCTCCATGAAATCGGAATGTGGATAACTCAAGCCTGTGGATAACCCATCATTGTCTCTGGAATCCCCGTTTCGATGCAGGTTTTGGGACGGGACTTCGAATCTTCTTGCATTCACACGGGAGTGCAAAGCGCTTTTTGGCAAACCCAAAGAAGCCTATGATTTTACAGGTTCTCGTTCCGTCGTGTTCAGGAGATGCATCCATCCGTCATGCCATTTGCTGAATGGGCACGAATCGTTCAGCAAATGCGCGAAGCTTGTATTGTATGGTTTCGACGATGCCAGCGAGTGTCGGATTCGGCGCAAGCCGGATATGCTGGTATCGGTCGGAGCCGACCACATTGCCGGGCACCCGGATCACCGACCGGCGAATCGTTTGGACTTCGCACCGCTTGAGCGACTCTGGCATCAGCGTCTGCTTGAACCAGACCATCACGTTGTAGGCGATGGCTTTGATCCAGCTGAACAGCAGGTTCCGGAGCAGGGAATGCTGGCTGTTCTGTTCCACCGCATAACCTTCTTTCAATTCATCAATGCGATTCTCGATGTTGGCCCGCTTGTTGTACGAGCGAAGCAGTGGCAAAGGCTTGAGATCGGCATTTGTGACGATGGCTTGGAAGGAATAGTAGGTCGTGAGCGCCATCGTCAATTGGTCATCGGTTGTACGCTCCGTTTCGTGGGCTTCCCGGTAGATCACGCAGCGGCGAACCTTCTCCCAGTTGGTCAGGAGAATCGGGATGTCGGCAGCAGCCCAACGATCGTCTTCGGTCGCGAACGTGATGTCCTCTTGTTTTTCCGACAGCGTTTCCCAGAATGCCGGATGTTGCTCAAGGTAGGCAATCGCCTTCTTCACAGTGGCCTTCTTCGGAAGTTTGAAGATGTACTGCCACCCCCGTTCTTCAGCGTACGCCATGACAGCGTCATCGGCAAAACCGCAGTCGGCCCGGATGCCTTCGATGATCCATTCCGGCGGCAACATCGCCTTGACTTCTTTCACGAACGAGAGCAGATCCTTCATGCCGTTCGTGTTGCCGGGATTCAGTTGCAAGTGGATCAGCTCGCCGCTTCCGGCGATGAAAGCAACCCGGATCTTGTACGAGGGGCGTCCGTGGTAACGCGGATTGTAGCCGTTTGTCGCGCCTTCCTGCTCCCCGAACAGCGTGATGACCGTGTCGTCGATGTCGATCCAGACCAGGCGCTTTTCGCCCGTCCGCCCTTTGTGTGCCAGCAAATCCCGATTCAATGCGACAAGCTGAATCAAATGATTCCAAGAGAGCTTGCTCAAGAAGCCGCGGAAGGTGCTCTCGTCAGGAAAACGCTCGATGCCGGTAACGATTTGGTAACCGGGATCCGACTGCAGGGCTTTCATATGCGAAAAACGCGTGTGGCCGAGCAGCGCGCAGTCCAGCAAATGATCGACAAGCTTAGAGGCCGGGTAGACACAGTTGGCTTTTTGCTTCAGATGGAAGTGATCTTCGATCAGGGCATCCAGACCGATGAGTTCCTTGAACCTGGCAAGGAACTGGAAGTTGCCGGCTTCCGTGACGGTGTTGTTGTCGAATGTGACCGGTCTCAACTTCTTCATGATATGCTTGATTCGGCGACGCTCCGCAAGAATTTCAATTCGGCGTTCGCGGCGTGTTTTTCGTTCTGGCGCATGGTTCGTTGCTTGTGGTACCATGTTGCTAGGGACACTTCCTCTCGTTGGTTATTCGTGGTGGTTTAACCTTTGACAAGAGGCTTGCAGTGTCCTGTTTATTTTGCAAAAAAATTAGCAACTTTTTATGACGAAGAAACACGATCACCACACGAATCTTTCAGCTTTTGATAAGGTTACTTTCCGATTTCATGATCTCTATTAATCGGGTAGGAGGCTACCCATTAGTTGAGTAGCCGACCTCCCACACCACCGTACGTACCGTTCGGTATACGGCGGTTCCTTAGTTCACGCAGTCACTTGTCGATAATAATCTGAAAAGAACAGAAATCCGAGGCCTTTCATGGTGTTGTTATCGAGGGCTTTCGCGAGGATGGGACTATTGGAGATTCTCCAATAGCTCTTTCTTGTATTTGCGTATTCCCATGCCTTGAATTTTGGGATTCCAAACGAGATCAGCTTTTCGAGTTTTGTCCTTATTCGTTTCCACTGTTTCCAGTAGATCATTCGAATCCTTCTTCTCATCCATTCATCCGTTGTTTGGAGCAGGCTCTTCATATCCGCAATCTTGAAGTAGTTGACCCATCCCATGATATAGCGTCTGAGCCTTACGGCTCTCTCTTCATTTCCCATGCCATTGCTTCTTGCGGTTAGTTCCTTCACTCTTGTCTTCATTTTGGCGATGGATTTGGGATGGATGCGGACTTTCACTTGCCCTCGTTGGTTGTAGAATGAGAATCCCAGAAACTTCACTCGAATGGCTAGTTCCACCACGGTTTTCTCCCGATTTACTTTTAGGAACAGCTTCTTTTCAATGTAGGGGAGAATATTGGTTAGTGTCCGTTCGGCACTTCGTCTGCTCTTGCAGAAGATGAGTAAGTCATCTGCGTATCGAACAAACTTGTGTCCTCTCTTCTCCAGCTCCTTGTCCAACTCATTCAGCATGATGTTACTGAGAATTGGACTCAGATTCCCGCCCTGCGGTACGCCGATTTCTGTTTCCTCAAACTTGTGCTTCACGACGACTCCTGCCCGAAGATATTTATGAATTAGACCCCCATGCCGCTGACGCGGCACCATCAGATGATGAAAATAGGGAACGTGCGGTATAATGAACTTGCGGCTGGCGAGGGAGGTCGCCAAACTATGGTGCTTACGAGCCCGTGAATTAGACAGAGCCCCAGCGACCAGGTGCACCACAGATTGTTGCCCCTTTCGGGAGCACGCAGGATAGAATAATCGTTCGACGGTTGCTGCACCAGCCCTTACTCTTTACCGCCGCAAGGAGTTTCTACTGTATGGACGTCGTTTATACGCACGTGTGCGGGCTGGACGTTCACAAGAAGAACGTGGTGGCCTGCGTGATCACTCCGGAAATCAAAGAAATCCGGACCTTTTCCACCATGACCGACGACCTGATCCTGCTCGTGGACTGGATCAAAAGCAACGGGTGCACCCATGTCGCGATGGAAAGCACCGCCTCGTTTTGGAAGCCCATTTACAACTTGCTGGAGCTTGAGGACATTCAGACCCTTGTCGTCAACGCCAAAAGTATCAAGAACGTGCCCGGACGCAAGACGGATGTCAAGGATGCCGAATGGATCGCCAATCTGCTGCGTCACGGTTTGTTGCAAGGCAGTTTCATCCCGAACCGCGACCAGCGGGAACTACGTGAACTGATCCGATACCGGCGCAGCCTGATCGACGAGCGGGCCCGGGAAGTCAACCGCGTACAAAAAGTGCTCGAAGGCGCCAACATCAAACTGTCGTCTGTCGCCAGCGATGTGCTTGGGAAATCGGGCCGAGCCATGATTGAAGCGATGATCACCGGTGAAGAAAACCCGGAATTGCTTTCGGAACTGGCACAGCGGCGATTGAAAAACAAAAAGGCAGATTTACAACGCGCCCTGAAAGGATTGATGGGAAACCATCAGAAGCTAATGCTCGCGGCACAGCTGCGGCACATCGATTATCTTGACGAAGAAATTGGCAGACTGGACGAAGAGATCAAGAGGCGCATGCTCCCTTTTGAAGAAGACCTGGAACTGCTGGACACGATTCCCGGAGTGGCGAGAAGAACGGCTGAAACGATTGTAGCCGAAATCGGCACCAATATGGATCAATTCCCATCCGCAGCTCATTTGTGTTCATGGGCGGGGCTGTGTCCAGGTCAAAATGAAAGTGCCGGTAAACGGAAATCAGGAAAGACCCGAAAAGGCAACAAGAAACTCCGAAGCGCTCTTGTTGAAGCGGCACGCGCCGCTGGGAGAACGAAGAATACGTATTTGTCCGGTCAATATCATCGGATTGCCGCACGTCGGGGAGCCAATCGGGCAGCAGTAGCCGTAGCTCACAGCATATTGATGATCGCCTATTACATTCTCAAGCGCAGACAACCGTACATGGAATTGGGCCCAACCTATTACGAGGAACGAAAACGTGACACCATTATCAGGCAATCACTTAAGAAACTTGAATCTTTGGGGTTAAAGGTCACGGTAGAACCCCGTAGCCTCTTGATTCAACGAAGGCATATCACCGTTCTTCAACCCTAACCATTTTTTGTAAGGTTCAGGGTCAGCTTCGTATTGCCTTTTTCAGTGCGTTCAACGAGTTAATTTTCAGGATAGATAGATTTTCAAGATAGATAGATAGGGCTTGAGGGTAAAAGTCGTGTCTAAAGTTAGTTAATCATAACAAAGATGTTACTGTTCAGATGAGGATATGCTTATAAGAATCTCGTGGTTTTAATTGTGTGGTGGTTCAACAGGTGTATCAGTATAATATTTAAAAAAGATTTGGTTATAGTAGGCGATAAAGCTAATAGCAATTATTAAGATGATATAAAATATGTTGTGTAAAGAAGAAAAGTAGGTTATCCTCGGAACTGTTGACATCCCATAGAGAGGAGAACCTACTTATGTCTAACAGTTTATCGCAAAAGGAGTACACTAGTCAATTTGAAAATCTGGTCCGCTCCATGATTAAAGATATGCTAGAAACGATGATGAAAGAAGAACTAAAACAGGTCATTGAGAATGAGAAGAAAGAACTTCACCTCCTTCGAAACGGATATTATACCCGAGATCTAGACACTCGTTTTGGACAGATCGAAGACCTGAAAGTACCACGGGATCGGCAAAACCTATTCCAGACACAATTCCTTTCTCCCTATCAAAGGAGAGATGCTTGGCTAGAAGAAGCAATCATCCGGATGTATGCATCCGGGATGAGTACCCGCGACGAGTGCGAAGTTTGTAGAAGCCTTGGTAGGACATGCCTATTCTCCTACTACGATCAGCAATATTACAGATGTCGCTGTGGAAGAGATCAAAAAGTGGAAGGAACGCACTCTACAAAGACGTTATTCCGTCCTCTATCTGGATGGAACCTACATCCGCCTAAGGCGAGAGGACGTAGCTTCTGAAGTGGTCTACTTCATCTTAGGGATCGACGAAGAAGGATACCGGGAAATCCTAGGCTTTTACGTCGGCGGAAAAGAAAGCAGCACAGGCTGGGAAGAAATGCTTCAAGATATAAGAGCACGCGGGGTAGAAGAAGTATTGGTTGGTGTCTTTGATGGGCTTGCCGGCTTAGAAGAGGTCTTTAAGAAGTCCTTCCCCAAAGCACTCGTCCAGCGCTGTGTAGTGCATCAAGTACGAAACACTCTACACAAAGCAAGGAAAAAGGATCAGGGAGAAATCGCGCAGGATATGAAGAAAATCTATCAAGCCGAAACAAAAGAAACGGCGGAAAATGAATTCGAGAAGTTTAAAGAGAAATGGGGAAAGAAATATCCAAGAGAAATCGAATCCTGGGAAAAGAACCTCTCTCATCTGCTCACCTTCTACAAATACCCGAAGGAAATCCAGTATGCGATTTATACCACCAATTGGATAGAGAGAATGAACAAAGAATTTAAGAAAAGATTGCGTCCAATGAACAGCATTCCGAGTTTAGAAGCAGCTGAGAAAATCATCTATTTGAAAATAGTTGATTATACAGAACAATGGAGCAGCCGGAAAATGAAGGGATTTGACTTAGCCAGGGAACGACTCCAAGAACTTTTTGAACAGCGATACAAACAAGAATAGGGAACAATTGGTCGCGTTCCCCCCCCTCCCTAGGGAGGGGGGGGATTAAGAAAAGAATCACGACAAGAGGAACCTATATTCCTTTACACAACTTTCTTGACAGTACCCTCGTGTGTGCTTAAAGATCTACTCTTGCAAAAGAAATATCTTACGGTGATGATCCTTTACCTTTTGTTCGCTTTTCTTTTCATTACGATGTACGGGAAAGGCTCCGATTTTTCTTTTGCCTTCATTGCCTTCCCCCTGATTTATCTTTTGGGGACCACATCCATGGCCCATGATGAAACGGCTTATCGTTACTTGGCCATTCTTCCCGTGAAGCGGTGGAAGATTGTGGCGGTGAAATATCTGACGGTTTGTTTGTATTTTTTCCTGATCATGACCTTCTATGGACTTGTAGGGGTGATCTTAAACCTTCTTCCTTTTCTTCCCGGATTCCCCCCGATTACATTGGATTCTCTTTTTCTGGTTTTTGCGGGAATCTTGGTTTTTTTCAGCGTCAACTATCCGGTTTTGTTTTGGTTTGGGCCGATCAAGGCGCGCTGGATCAATTTCATCCTTTTCTTTCTCTTTTTCTTTCTCATGAATGCCGCCACAGAATCTCCAGAGATCATGGACTGGGTAAACGACGTTTTGAACGGGCTGGATCGATTCCCCGGGGGAGGGGTCGCCTTTTTCACTCTCTTTGCCGTTCTCCTTTATCTTCTTTCCGCCCTTCTTTCCATACGGTTATTAACAGCTTAAAATAGAATTGATATTCTTTCTTTTTTATTGTAAAATATACCTATGAAACTAAGCGAATGGGCAAAAAAGCGTGGTATCACTTATAAGACAGCGTGGCGTTGGGTTAAAGAAGGCAAAATGCC
>PEBX01000077.1 GCA_003050645.1 Candidatus Carbonibacillus altaicus | reverse complement strand
ACTATCGTAAAAACTGCATTCGCTGCGGTAGTTTGCAGCCTACCTATGAGGGATTGAAACTCTCAACACTATCGTAAAAACTGCATTCGCTGCGGTAGTTTGCAGCCTACCTATGAGGGATTGAAACCCATAAAGGGGGGTCGTTTCGGTGGTAACTTGGTAAGTTTGCAGCCTACCTATGAGGGATTGAAACCCCTCCCCAAAGAGGGGAAACACCCCTCTGTTTTTTGTTTGCAGCCTACCTATGAGGGATTGAAACTTATACACCAATTAATCCCGCAGGTCATGCCGGGCTTGTTTGCAGCCTACCTATGAGGGATTGAAACTTGCTCGCTCCCAAACCGCTGCCCGGTCTTCCTGCAGTTTGCAGCCTACCTATGAGGGATTGAAACCAGGGTATGACCTGCATCTTCCATACGCGACCCCCGGTTTGCAGCCTACCTATGAGGGATTGAAACAGGCGTCCTCTAACGCTGCCAACTGGTTCATCCCAAAGTTTGCAGCCTACCTATGAGGGATTGAAACTTACCTCTCGGGTTCGAATTTAAGCCAATTGACATTGTTTGCAGCCTACCTATAAGGGATTGAAACGCGTCGGCGACGTAGATCAAATCGAGGCGGTCGCCAGATTTGCAGCCTACCTGTAAGGGATTGAAACCCAGGTCGGCCTGCTCCAGCTTCGTGGCGGCGTCGTGGTTTGCAGCCTACCTATGAGGGATTGAAACGCTTGACAAACTGAACAAATTGGGCTATTCTAAGAGAGCTTGCAGCTTACCCATGCTATCAATGAAGGATTGAAGCACCTGGGAGTCGTCTTTCCTCTCAGCGGGCGTGGCGTTTCATAAAGGGAGGGGAGCGGATGGCGAAGCAGCCGAAGGCGGCGTCCTCGCCGACGGCGACGTTTGACCTGGCGGAGGCGAGCGGGCATTTTTGGATCGATCTCGGGTTGGTCGCGCTCG
This sequence comes from Candidatus Carbonibacillus altaicus, assembly GCA_003050645.1. GTDB lineage: Bacteria > Bacillota > Bacilli > Thermicanales > DSM-22653 > Carbonibacillus > Carbonibacillus altaicus. Next base: position 9,707 of record PEBX01000077.1, on the reverse strand, counting down.
CCGTTGAGCTCGGCCCTGGACCGCATGCCGTCAATCGGGTGTTGGAGTGGCTGACGGACCGGTACGTTCAACCGACCGGCAACACAGGGGAATATTACGATCTTTCGACCGACTCTGTTCGTTCGTACCCCAAGAAAAATTGGTTGTATCCTCTAAACTTTTTTATCAAAGTGACGCCGGATTCAGGGGGGAAAATCAAACGTAATGTGAATGGAAAAGAAAAAACGCTCGTCACCCAACCGCCGGTTTATCGGCTTGATCTGAAGTTCAGCGCCCGAACCGGTCGGTGTTCCGTCTGCGGGGCAATGGCACCGACGACCGAGGCGGGGATGTGGGTTTTTCCGTTTGCCGTCGCCCCGAATAACTTCGGCAACTTTTACTCGATGACCAAGCAGGGGATAGATCTCTGTCCCCGATGCGCTCTTGCCGGCTCTGCCGGATACCTCGGTTGGCTGTGGAGGGCAAAGGGTCAGGATTACATTCACTTTTTCGTATTTCACGGCGAACTTTCGATGATGAAAAATCTCTACACGAACCTCATCCGCCCGCAGCAGGCGGAGGCCAACAAGAGCGGCAATGCTTCGATGGCGTTTTATGGACCGTACGTTTACGAATCGGCTCTCGGACTTCTCCTTAACCTATTTGCTCGCCTCCGGGTAAACGACAGTTCGGCAAGCTCGGGAGCCGATTCGGAACGCGAAGAAGGTCTGGCGCTTCTCGGGCGTTTAATTGGGGGTGCATCGGCCGAACCGACGCCTCTCGCCTTGTATGCCATAAGCGGGACGTTCGGTAAAGCGTTCGAAATGAAATCGATTCGGGTTTTTTCTCGTCTAGAGACGCATTACAGACGGTATGAACGGTGGTTTGATCGCCTGTCTCAGTTTGGATTTTCGGATTCGGGAAGAATCATTGAACAGATTTTCCGGCAGTTTGTTGGGAAACGGGGCCAACGACAGGAGCAACAACAAGAGACAATCTGGCGGGATCAGGTCGCCCGCGCCGTCCTCACCGAACAGGATCCTTTCCCGGCCATCGAGCGGTTTTTGTTTGAAGTTCGGGTCCGTGAGAAGGAACGCCGGCCGCTTGTCGCCGGGACGCTTATTCTCTTCGATCACTACGCCGAGGAGGTTTTACAGATGAACCCGTCGTTGCTTAAAACTCTGTCCGGCTTCGGCCACGCGCTCGGGAGAATTGCTTTCCAAGAGAAAGATATGGGCGTTCTGTACATGATGAGGAATGCAAAAAATATACAAGAATTTTATCGTGTTCTAAATGATATCCAGTTTCGCCTAAAAATGACCGTTCCGGAAGACTTCCTCGTGGTCGATGACAGGGATAGAATCGCCGGTGTACCTTGGATTCGTCTCAAAACGATTCTATCCATCTATGCGATGAACGCCTATCTTTATGCGGAAAAGGGAGAAAAAGGAGAAAAATTCACGTCAGACCGGGGGATGGAAGGGGAAGCAACGGACGTGTCTGTTTCGTAAACTCGATTACCTAAAATTCTCTAACTTTTTGTATTTTACATTTTATTTTATAACGAAATACGACATAGCCTCAGTTTCTGTTAAATTTAAATATAATAAAAGATATGGGGAGGTTATAATAATGATAAAAGCAGTTGCGATCGGGTATCTGAGCAAAGTGTCCACCGGCAACGTCAACGCTTCTCATACGGAAGGAAACGTCGTCGTCGCCAAAAAGGTGACGCTTCCGGATGGAAGCTCCCTGCCGTACATCTCGGGCCAGGCCCTCCGGCGCATGCTACGTGATCGTCTGGCGGATTTAGGCTTTTCCCTGTCGGAACCGTTCGCAGAAGTGAGCGGTCAAGAAGTCACTCCGCCGGCGCGGCCGTGGGAATTTATCGATGAGGACTTGTTTGGTTATCTCGATGCGTCGGGAATGAAGCGGCGCACCTCGCCGGTTCGGGTTTCTGCGGCGATCGGCCTCTATCCGTACCAAGGCGATCGCGACCTCGGGACCCGTTCTTTTGAGCGGTTTAATCAGTCGATGGAATCGGGCGGAAATATGTTTGAGACGGAAGTGTACGCCAACGTCTTTCGAGGCTCGATCCTCATCGAGCTTGACCGGGTAGGAGTCTTCACCTCACGGGAGCTCGGGGAAAAATCTTCGGAGGATCAAGTTCGAAAGCTCGATCATCCGGAACGGACGAAGCGGATGCAAGCTCTGTTCGAAGCATTAGGCCTCCTGTGGGGTGGCGGTCGGACGGCGCGGATGCTGGCGGATCTTTCGCCGAAGTTTCTCGCCGTCAGTTTCCTTAGCGTTAAGCACCCGGTCTTCCTCGAAGCGCTGACGGCCCGGTACGAAAACGGGGGGATCGTCCTCCATCTGGAGCCCTTGAAGGCGGCTCTCGAACGGTTTGCGCCCTATCGGCAAATGACGGTCTTCGGTATGGATCCCGGATTTCTTGCCAACGAGGGGGACGTTCGGACTGCATTGTCGGCCTATGCGGAGGTTGTCAGCGTGCAGGAGGCGATCCGCCGGGCTAAAGACGAGGTGAAGGCGCTGTGGAGCGGGCCCTCCGCCTGACGCTTCGGGCGCCGCTCGCTTCTTTCCGGAGGCCGCTCGATATCAATTATCAACGGACGTTTCCCCTTCCTCCGCCGACGACGGTCTTCGGGTTGATCGGGGCGGCGCTCGGGCTTTCAGAGCATGATCTCTGGCGAACGGAAGGACCGGTATCGGCCCTCAAGATCGCCGTTTGGAGCGAAGAATGCCCGGGGCGCGGCGAAGATTTGTGGACGCTTCTGAAGCTCTACAAAGGCAAAATGCAGCGTTCGCCCTATCTGCGGGAAATCCTCTTTGGCGTCCGATATACGGTCCTCATCGGAGAAGCGAAGGCGGCTTTACGAAAGGAGGCTCCAGTCTCAGGTTCGGAGGAACCTTCACACTCAGAGATTTTTCGGAAACTGGTCAAAGCGTTTCACGATCCGGTATATCCTCTTTCGCTCGGCCGGGAAGACGAACTCGCGGAGGTGGAGTCGATCACCTTCGAGACGGTCGAAGCGGGGGAGCCCCGTTTTCATGGGACCGTCCTTCCTTTCGATGTGCGTAAGTTCCGACTCCGACCGCTTCTCGGGTCGGGAGAGCGCCTAGTTCCACCGATTGTGGAGCGGGTTCCGCTTCGGTTTTCGGTGGACAAACGCGGTGTCCGAAAGCCCGATCGCCTGACGGTGATGAGTTTTCTCGCTCACGGAGTGGAGGTTGAAATTCCGCAAGCATCGGCGTGGCGCTGCTGCGGGAGGAACTTCGTATGGATGACCGGAGAATAGACTTCGAGATGGGCGCCGATCGGGTCGATCGTCAAATTGCTGACGGAGGGCCGGCCGCTTTGACGAGCGGCCCCTGCGGCGGCGGGTTGCTCGCCAAGCCGGACGTCCCGCTCCTCGACCATCTCGCCGCTGTGCTCGATCTGGGGGAGCAGTTGGTTAAGCGGCACGACTTTTTTAGATCAAATTTCAAATCAAAGGCGCTGGCGCTCCGGGCGCTTCTCGCTTGCGCTCTGCACGATATCGGCAAGGCAACGGTTGATTTTCAACAGAAGATGTGCCGAATCCGAAAGGGGACGGGGCCCGGAAGCGGTTCGAATTATCCGCATGCCTTGGCCGCCCTTCCCTTTGTGCTGGCGGCCGAGCTGCTCCTCGAATGGTCGCCTTTGACCACCCTGGCGGACGATCCCGAAGCCCGGGCATCCGTCGGGACCGAACCTACGGTCAAGGGTTTGCCAGAAATGCCGGCGACGGCGGCGGTTCTGGCGCACCATTCGCCGCTTCACGGAGACTTGTTTTTGAAATTTGACGTTCCCCGATATGAAGAGGGGAGTGAAGCGGTTTTTCGGGCGATCTGGACGCGTCTTGGGGAGACCGCGAGACGGTTGGGGATTGGTCCCCTTCCCGACGCCGATGATGTGCTGAGGCTGGCCCAAAAATGGATGAAGTCAGATTTATCGAAGCTTCTTCATGGTTTTTTTAACGAATCCACCCGGCTGATCGATGTACTCAAAGGCAGCTCTCCGCGGCGTTTTGCTGCGGTCATGACGGTGCTCCATTTGGCCGACTGGCTAGCGTCTGCGGGAGTTAAATCGATCGAGCATTTGTATCTGAAAGAAGGATCGGAGAAACTAGAACGCGCCCTTCGTCATCGCCTTAAGGTGCAGGGGAAATCACTTGTTTGGCGTGGTTTTCAGGTGGATGCCGGTCGGGCAGCTGCCGCCGATTTTTGGTTGCGAGCGCCAACCGGGACGGGAAAGACGGAAGCCTTGCTTCGGTGGGCGGGTGATGCCGAGCGGATAATTTACCTCCTTCCGACCCAGGCAACGGTCAATGCGATGTGGCGGCGGTTGCGGGACATCTACGGGCCCGAAGCAGTCGGTCTCGCCCATGGCCGGGCTTCGTATATGCTGCGGAAATCTGCCATCGAAGAAAACGTTGACGATCGAACGGAGGACGTTCGGCTACTGAGCCGGGTTTTTGCTCGTCCGGTTACGGTGGCGACGCTCGATCAGTGGCTGTTGGCCCATCTTCACGGCCGCCACTGGGAGGAAAGGCGATTTTTGTCGCAAGAGGCGGCGATCGTTTTGGACGAAATTCACGCCTTTGAGCCTTTCACCCTGGGTCTTCTCCGGGCGGCGCTTGAGCGAGAGAGGCCGCGTAGGATCGCCTTTGCCAGCGCGACGCTGCCGCAGGCACTCATCGAACGGTTTCGGGAGATCGTCCCGTCCGAACGATTGATAGAAGCTGAGACGGAGCTCTGGAAACGGCGTCGCCATCGGTTCGAGCTTCGTCCCGGAAGTCTGGTGGAGCGGATGGACGAAATCGTCGACGTCGCCCGAACCGGGCGGGCGGTGCTCGTCGTTGCCAACACCGTCGAGGAGGCGCAGCGGCTGTACCGCGCTTTGAAAGAGGAGTACCGGTGGCCGAAGCTGCATCTTTACCATGCTCGTTTTACCTTCCGTGATCGCGAGCGGCGAGAGCAGTCCGTGGCACATCCGGAGCCCGGTACGATCTTTGTCGCGACGCAGGTGGTGGAGGTCAGCCTGGATATCTCTTACGATGTGCTCATGACAGACCTGGCTCCGGTCGATGCGCTCGTCCAGCGCATGGGACGGGTCAACCGGGCCGGGAATTTACCGCCTGCTCCTGTTGTGATATACGAAGATGGCTCAACGATCGCCCGCGGGCGAATTTACGACAAGGAAGTGCTGGATCTCAGTCGCTCGATCCTCAAAAACCTTCCGGCAGAGCCAACGGATCGGGACTGGCTTGACGCAAATGAAGAGGTCTACCGCACCTATCTTGAGAGCCGAACGTGGCAGGATGCCTTTCGAGAAGGTCAGGAAAACCTCAAATGGATACAAGATATTCTCGGTACTTTTACAATCGATCTTTCCGATGAAGAAATGCTCCGGCGTTTTGTGACGCGAAGCGGTGCGATGTCGGTAGACGTAATTCCTCATCGTTATGTTGATGATGCGATTCGGTTGATCGAACAAGGAGATCGGTGGAAGTTGGTCGAGTTTCAGGTTCCTGTACGGATTCAGTGGTTGCACGCGTATCGTGGAGAGTTTGAATATTATGCCAGCCTCGATATGCTTGTTACGCGGCTTCCCTATGACGATGAACTTGGACTTTTGAGCCGACCGCTGGCTGATGAGTGGGGGATCAATGGCTCAGTAGAGCCATTGATATTTTCTTAGGAATGTGATTTCGTTAAAATATACCACAATTACGTAAAATTTGTTGACCTTAATTGATGGAGAAGTCGTCGTGTGTGTCTACTCGGGGTGATTGCCACCGCGAAGGAAGCGACTCACAAGCCGATTCTTCGGGTTTCGCGGAACTTTAAGGACGGTTTCCGGGGGCGATGTCCACCCTGAAGGAGGAGAGAAGGGGCCGGCTTGGCGTTCATGGGCTATCGTTCGAGACCAGGTGAAAGATCTATTTGACGCTCCCTCGCTCGGATGGTTTTCCGGCACAACTTCAGTCCGGGGACCATGGCGAGCCTAAAACCGGATCAAAATGGGACAAAGCCGACCGATGTAACACGGGAGACGCAGGCGGTAAGACTTCACCCCATGACGGGACGCCGCCCTCCCCTTTCGGTCTATGCTTTGTAGTACTATTGGATGGGAGATGTTGTCGATCTCCGGTCGTGCAAAGAACCTGGGGGATCGACTACATCTTGTTTTCGGGAGGATAACCTGGTATGCTGTAGATGAGTAGGGCGCAGAAGGGAATGCGACTCCGGGGATTTTCCCGCGGTAAAGGAACGGAGCGCCCTGAGGATTCCGTTGTTCTTTGTTTGCAACCTACCTATGAGGGATTGAAACGCGGGGAAATACCCACAACTCCATCGAACGATACAGAGTTTGTAACCTACCTATGATATCTTAAAACAAATACAGTTTCTAAAGTATTAAAATTTGTTCTATATATTTTATACACATAAAAATGTTAAATACAAAAATTTTTTGTTATTCACTGATAAAATTATAGAAAGATAGGTGTTAAATATGCAATTAAAAATTACTTTATCAGCCCCAGAACCTATACAGCTACCTTTTGAACACAATCACATTCTTCAAGCTGTAATTTATAAATGGATTGATCATATAGGATTTAGAGGTTATTTACATGATCACGGTTTTTTATTTAAAAAACGTCATTTTAAGTTATTTGTTTTTTCTAGATTGATGGGAAAAGTTTCTCTAAGAGAGGACAAAAAGGGGATCATTTTTTATCCTCCTTTACGCATGGTTATTGCTTCTCCGGTTGAACGTATTATTAATGAATTGGCCGCGGGTATTATGAAACGGCCTGAGATATACATGAACGGACAAAACGCGATTGTAGAGACTGTTGAGACAGTGTCGACCGTTGTCTCTGATCGTTCAATCATTGTTCGGGCCATCTCACCGATTACGGTGTATAGCCGTTTAGAGTTGTCGGGAAGACCGTATACGTATTACTACTCACCCTTCGAATCTCGCTTTGAAGTGCTTGTTCGAAATAATTTGTTCAAAAAATATATACTTGTTTTTGCACGGCCCCCGGAAGACCCATCATTTCATGTTGAACCGATTTATGTCCACAAGGAAGACCAAAAAATCGTACGTTTCCGGGGGACGATCATTAAGGGGTGGTTGGGGACGTATCGGTTAACGGGCGATCCTCGGCTGCTGGAACTGGCGTTAAGTGCCGGGTTGGGTTCCAAAAATTCGCAGGGATTCGGTTGCGTGGTGCCGACAAGGATGTCGGAACGAAACAAAACCGGAGGCCCACTTTCCTAGTTGCCACGTTCCGGTTATCTACAAAAGTTCGAGGCCCCGAGGTAGAGGATGATGCATGAACCATATTCCGAAGTCACTCCGCTGACCGGTTCGCTTCTCTATCATTGGGCGGTCTGTTCTCGCTCGGCTTGGCTCTATTCGCGGCAGATCACTCCCGATTATGATCACGAGGGTCTGGGCCTCGGCCGCTGGATCTCGAAGACGGCTTACTCGCGGAAAGTAGTGCGGGAAGTGAGCCTGCCCGGAGCCAAGATCGACGTGCTCGATACAGATGGTGATGCCGTCATCGTTGTCGAGGTTAAAAAATCCTCCCGGATGGTCAAAGGTGCACGCCTGCAGGTTCTGTTTTACCTCTGGCGGCTGAAGGAGCACGGAATCTCGGCTCGTGGTGAGATCCGGGTGCCGAAGGAACGGAAGCGGATCGAAATCTTCCTGGATGGAGAAGGAGAGGCTCATTTGCTCACATCTATCCGCGCGCTCGGCGAGGTGCTGGAGCGGCCGAGCCCGCCCCCGGCATCCTGGATCCCATACTGTCGGTCGTGCGCCTTCTTGGAGTTTTGCTGGGCCGATGATCCTCAAGATCCGGCGCCGGAGGCAAACAACCCGGCATCGGAGTTTCAAGAAGAGTAGGGAAAACGGGTAGACGACGAGGGTGGGGCCGATGAAGGAGACGCTGTATATCACCGGAAGCGGCCGTTTAAGCCGAAAAGACAGGACGCTCCGCTTTGATCGGGATGGAGACGATCGACCGCGCTATGTGCCGATCGAACGGATCCAAGACATCTTGATTTTTGGTGAGGTGGAGCTGAATAAGCGGTTTTTGGAGTTCATGACGCAGCACCTCATTCCGATCCACTTTTTCAATCGTTATGGTCATTACGTCGGGACGTATTACCCGCGGGAGCACTATAGCTCCGGTTATTTGCTGCTTCAGCAGGTGACGCATTATCTCAATGAGAATCTTCGTCTTACGCTCGCCCGAAAGTTCGTCGAAGGAAGTCTCTTCCATTTGCTTCAAGTTCTCCGGTATTACATCCGGCGCGGGCATTCGGCGATTGAGCCGCTGGCCGAGGAGATCGCGGGGCACCAAGCGCGCTTGGGAGAGCTCACCCGCGTTCCGCAGCTCATGCAAGCCGAGGGACAGGCGTGGGAAGTGTATTATCGCGCCATGGATGCGATCCTCGACGGAACCGAGTTCGCCTTCGTTCGCCGGAGTCGTCGTCCACCGCACAATGCTTTGAACGCGCTTATTTCGTTTGTCAATACGCTTTTGTATACGGCGATCCTGACGGAGATTTACAAAACTCACCTCGATCCGCGCATCGGCTATCTGCATGAGACAAATTTCCGACGGTTTACGCTTCATCTGGACGTGGCGGAGGTGTTCAAACCAATCCTTGCAGAACGTCTCGTCATCAGCCTCGTACAGAAGAAGCAAATCCAGTCGAAGCACTTCACCGCCACGCTCGGTGGGATTTATCTCACCGAAGAAGGGCGAAATATTGTGCTTCAGGCGTGGGAGGAGCGGATGAAAGCGACATTTTATCACCGAATGTTAAAGAGAAATGTTAGTTATCGCCGTATTTTACGGCTGGAGCTGTATAAGCTTGAAAAACATTTTTTGGGAGATGCTGAATACGTTCCCTTTCGATCAAGGTGGTGAGCGGCAGAGCCCGGTAATAAGCAAATTCGTTCAAAGAGGTTACTTTGCTGAATCGGAAAGCTGAAGGGGATGAGTGATGAGTAGGCGAGCCGAGGGTGAGCGCATGAAGGAAGGGACCGTGGGCTTTGTTCCGAATGGTACAAAAAGATGGCAAAAAGGAGGGAAAAGGAATCTACATCATCTTTGTCTACGACGTGCACGTCGATCGGGTGGCTCGGGTGCTGAAAACGGCTCGGCGGTATCTGACGTGGGTGCAGAATTCGGTGCTCGAAGGGGAGCTTACGGCGGCGCAGTTTGAACAGCTGCAAGACGAGCTAAAGAAAATCATAAATCCGGAAGAGGATGCGCTTCTTTTCTACGTTTTGCGATCCGCCAAGGACGTCCGCCGGCGAAAGCTCGGGCGGGAGAAGGCGGAAACGGCATTTTTTCTGTAGGATGAAGATAGGACGAAGAACGGAGGCGAAAGGAAGGGGATCGCAGTGGCGCGGAAGTTGATTTCGTTTTTAGGAATAAACTCGTATCAAACCGCTCATTACCACTTTCGGGGAAAGCAAAGTCGGAGTACCTCTTATGTTCAAGTGGCCCTTCGTCCCCGGAAGGAAGGCCGGCGGCTTCCGGAGAATGCGGGGGCCGACAGCTTCTGATCGTCATGTCGCATGCGCTTCTTCCCGAGCAAAAGCGGGAGGCCGAGGAGCGGTTCGGCGTGACGACGTTCGTTCAGCTCCCGGAGGA
>PEBX01000076.1 GCA_003050645.1 Candidatus Carbonibacillus altaicus | reverse complement strand
CGAAGGCGAAACCGATGACTGGGGTGAAGTCGTAACAAGGTATCCGTACCGGAAGGTGCGGATGGATCACCTCCTTTCTAAGGAAGAACTGTGTTACAGAGCGTGCTGTTTAGTTTTGAGGGTGTACCGAACAGTCTTTATGAGACGGAACGGATATACCTTCGACGATTTCAGCATTGAAATCGTAGTGGCACGTGCACCTTGAAAACTGGATAGCGGATGAATAAGCGAGTAAGGGCGCACGGTGGATGCCTAGGCACTAGGAGCCGAAGAAGGACGGGGCGAACGCCGAAACGCCTCGGGGAGCTGTAAGCGAGCGTCGATCCGGGGATGTCCGAATGGGGGAACCCACTGCCTGTGATGGGGCAGTATCCTTAAGCTGAATGCATAGGCTAAGGAAGGCAACCGAGGGAACTGAAACATCTCAGTACCTCGAGGAGAAGAAAGCAAACGCGATTCCCTAAGTAGCGGCGAGCGAACGGGGAGGAGCCCAAACCGGGGAACCGGGGTTGTAGGACGCTCCAAGAGGAGTCAGAAAAAAGGTAGGTAGACGAAGGGACTTGGAAAAGTCCGCCGTAGGAGGTAAAAGCCCTGTAGTCGAAACCTAACTTTCTCCGGAGCGGATCCTGAGTACCGCGGGGCACGAGGAACCCCGTGGGAAGCAGGGAGGCCCACCTCCCAAGGCTAAATACTCCCTAGTGACCGATAGTGAACCAGTACCGTGAGGGAAAGGTGAAAAGCACCGCGGGAGCGGAGTGAAAGAGAACCTGAAACCGTGTGCCTACAAGCAGTCGGAGCCCGTTTAAGGGTGACGGCGTGCCTTTTGTAGAATGAACCGGCGAGTGACGGCAGCATGCGAGGTTAAGGGGGATACCCGGAGCCGAAGCGAAAGCGCGTCTTAAGAGGGCGGAAGTATGCAGCCGTCGACCCGAAACCGGGTGATCTACCCATGTCCAGGGTGAAGGTAGGGTAAAGCCTACTGGAGGCCCGAACCCACTACTGTTGAAAAAGTAGGGGATGAGGTGTGGGTAGGGGTGAAAAGCCAAACGAACCCGGAGATAGCTGGTTCTCCCCGAAATCGCTTTAGGGCGAGCCTTAAGATAGCACATGGGAGGTAGAGCACTGATTGGGTGCGGGGTCCGCGAGGATTACCAAGCCTAGTCAAACTCCGAATGCCCAGAGTGTGTTTCTTAGGAGTCAGACGACGAGCGCTAAGGTCCGTCGTCGAGAGGGAAAGAGCCCAGACCACCCGCTAAGGTCCCGAAAGGTGTGCTCAGTGGCAAACGATGTGGTGCTGCGAAGACAACCAGGATGTTGGCTTAGAAGCAGCCACCATTGAAAGAGTGCGTAATAGCTCACTGGTCGAGTGGTGCTGCGCGGAAAATGTAACGGGGCTTAAGCACACTACCGAAGCGATGGGTACGTAAAGTACGGTAGGGGAGCGTTCCCTTGACGTAGAAGGATGACCGTGAGGACATCTTAAGTTAAGGGAAGTGAGAATGCCGGTGTGAGTAACGAAAAGACGGGTGAGAATCCCGTCCGCCGAAAGCCTAAGGTTTCCTGAGGAAGGTTCGTCCGCTCAGGGTGAGTCGGGACCTAAGGCGAGGCCGAAAGGCGTAGTCGATGGGAAACAGGTTCATATTCCTGTACCACACCGAACCGATTGAGCGATGGGGTGACGCAGGAGGCAAGTGTTTGCGCGCGGGATGGAAGAGCGCGTCCAAGCGGCAAGAGGGGTGGATAGGTAAAACCGTCCACCGTGGCCTTAAGCCGTGATGGGGAGGGAAAAAGAGTACCGAAGAAACATGCGTCAAACTGCCAAGAAAAGCCTCTAGCGAGGTTTAGGTGTGCCCGTACCGCAAACCGACACAGGTGGGCGAGGAGAGGATCCTAAGGCGCGCGAGAGAACTCTTGCTAAGGAACTCGGCAAAAAGACCCCGTAACTTCGGGAGAAGGGGTGCCCCTCGTGAGGGGGGCCGCAGAGAAATGGCCCAAGCGACTGTTTAGCAAAAACACAGGTCTCTGCGAAGCCGTAAGGCGACGTATAGGGGCTGACGCCTGCCCGGTGCTGGAAGGTTAAGGGGAAAGGTAAGCGGGAAACTGCGAAGCTTTGAACCGAAGCCCCAGTAAACGGCGGCCGTAACTATAACGGTCCTAAGGTAGCGAAATTCCTTGTCGGGTAAGTTCCGACCCGCACGAAAGGCGTAACGACTTGGGCGCTGTCTCGGCAAGAGGCTCGGTGAAATCGTAATACCTGTGAAGATGCAGGTTACCCGCGACTAGACGGAAAGACCCCATGGAGCTTTACTGTAGCCTGATATTGTGGCGGGCCTGTCGATGTACAGGATAGGTAGGAGCCTAAGAAGCATGCTCGTCAGGGTATGTGGAGGCGTTGGTGGGATACTACCCTTCGATAGGCTAGCGACTCACCAGAGGCCCTAAGCGGGTCATGGGACAGTGTCAGGTGGGCAGTTTGACTGGGGCGGTCGCCTCCTAAAAGGTAACGGAGGCGTCCCAAGGTTCCCTCAGCGCGGATGGAAACCGCGCGGAGCGTGCAAAGGCGAGAAGGGAGCTTGACTGCGAGACTGACGGGTCGAGCAGGGACGAAAGTCGGGCTTAGTGATCCGGTGGTACTGAGTGGAAGGGCCATCGCTCAACGGATAAAAGCTACCCTGGGGATAACAGGCTAATCTCCCCCAAGAGTCCATATCGACGGGGAGGTTTGGCACCTCGATGTCGGCTCATCGCATCCTGGGGCTGGAGTAGGTCCCAAGGGTTGGGCTGTTCGCCCATTAAAGCGGTACGCGAGCTGGGTTCAGAACGTCGTGAGACAGTTCGGTCCCTATCTGTCGTGGGCGTAGGAAATTTGAGGGGAACTGACCCTAGTACGAGAGGACCGGGATGGACGTACCGCTGGTGTACCAGTTGTGCCGCCAGGTGCATCGCTGGGTAGCCAAGTACGGAAGAGATAAGCGCTGAAAGCATCTAAGCGCGAAGCTCACCCCAAGATGAGATTTCCCACTGGCTTAAGCCAGGTAAGACCCCTTGTAGACGACGAGGTTGATCGGTCCTGGGTGGAAGTGTGGTAACACATGAAGCTTTGGGATACGAATCGGTCGAGGGCTTATTCATCCCGCTATTCGGTTTTCAGGGTGCAGACCCTTTATGCTAAAGATCCTCCTTTAAAGATCCTCCTTTGATGAAGCTTGATTTTAGGGAAATGCTGTATTATCATTAAAGGTGCGGCTGACACACAGCCTTTGATGGTACACTTCTTCTTATTTCATTTATTCCATGGAATACATGCTTTTGTACACTTGCCATGCTTTTTAAGGATTGATCATGTGATTTATGATGTACTGTCAAGCTTGATCATGCATGATCGTGCTTTGTCATGATTCACTGTGTTATTATATTTGTTACCACTTACGGAGATCAGCACGCGAAGGCTGTGCGTTTGCTCCTGTAGCTCAGTCGGTAGAGCGCATCCTTGGTAAGGATGAGGTCGCAGGTTCGATTCCTGTCGGGAGCACCAGCGTCGGCCCGTTGGTGAAGTGGCTTAACACACCGCCCTTTCACGGCGGCATTCAGGGGTTCGAATCCCCTACGGGTCACCACGGACGATTAGCTCAGCGGGAGAGCGCTTGCTTCACACGCAAGAGGTCGGCGGTTCGAAACCGTCATCGTCCACCATATCGCGGGGTGGAGCAGTCCGGTAGCTCGTCGGGCTCATAACCCGAAGGTCGTAGGTTCAAATCCTACCCCCGCAACCAAATGCTATCTTGCATTGCACCTCTGATAAGATCATTCCTTACGGTGCTGTGGTGTAGTGGTTAACACACCGGTCTGTCACACCGGAGATCGCGGGTTCAATTCCCGTCAGCACCGCCATTTTTCCCTTCTTTCAAGGGTAGAGCTCTTCTCCATTCAATAGGTATGAGCCACGATACACCACCCATGCGGGTGTGGCGGAATTGGCAGACGCACTAGACTTAGGATCTAGCGCTTCACAGCGTGGGGGTTCGAGTCCCTCCACCCGCACCAACTCATCCCGCCTACCGCATGTGCATCAAAAGTATGAGTACGATATGCCTATCTTTTTCTTATCTTTATGAAGTCACGCCATAGCTGTGGAAGATGCAACAATGTGTAAGTAAGATGTTAAGATGTAAATAAGGAGTAAGTAAAATGTGTAAGTAAGATGTAAATAAGGAGTAAGTAAGATGTAAGTAAGCAAGACGTAATCATGTAAATAAGATGTACGTAAGGAATGAGGTATATGCGGGCGTAGTTCAATGGTAGAACTCCAGCCTTCCAAGCTGGTAGCGTGGGTTCGATTCCCATCGCCCGCTCCATCATGATGTAGACCGTATGTGTCTTAAGTTTTTCGGGATTTAGCTCAGCTTGGTAGAGCGCTTGGTTCGGGACCAAGAGGTCACAGGTTCAAATCCTGTAATCCCGACCACTCACGGCTCGATAGCTCAGTCGGTAGAGCAGAGGACTGAAAATCCTCGTGTCGGCGGTTCGATTCCGTCTCGAGCCACCACCTGGTCACAGGTATCATCTGGAGGGGTAGCGAAGTGGCTAAACGCGGCAGACTGTAAATCTGCTCCCTATGGGTTCGGCGGTTCGAATCCGTCCCCCTCCACCACTTACATGGCGGCCGTGGCGAAGTGGTTAACGCACCGGATTGTGGCTCCGGCATTCGAGGGTTCAAGTCCCTTCGGTCGCCCCATACATATATTTTTTGATGACCCACCCGTTCGCAAGTGGGTTTTTTTTATTTTTGTAGAACTTTAAAAAATAAAAAGGCAAAAAACGTATGAAGTCAAAAAAACACATGAAGGCAAAAAACATATGAAAATGTTTAAAGCGCTCTTCTTAGTCCCGAAACCTCTAAACATCTTCTTCCTTCCTGCCGATACATAGGGGTGAAGTCAGACGCGCAGGGCGCCATGCGACGCCTGGCTCAAGGCCCGCACGGATGCGGGACAAACCATTCAAGGAGGAATGACGATGAGAATTAATCACAACATCTCGGCTATGAACGCTTATCGCCAGCTTACGATCAACAACACGAATGTCGCGAAGTCGCTGGAGAAGCTCTCTTCCGGCCTTCGCATCAACCGCGCCGGCGACGACGCGGCGGGCCTCGCCATCTCCGAGAAGATGCGCGGGCAGATCCGTGGATTGGACATGGCGACCAAGAATGCCCAGGACGGAATCTCCCTCATCCAGACGGCGGAAGGCGCATTGAACGAGACGCACTCTATTCTGCAACGGATGCGTGAGTTAGCGGTTCAATCGGCGAGTGATACCAATACAGCTACCGATCGGGCAGAGCTTCAAAAGGAAGTAGATCAGTTGGCCCAGGAGTTAGCCCGTATCGGGAATACGACAGAGTTTAACACTCAAAAACTCTTGAACGGGACATTCAAGGGAACCTTCCACATTGGCGCTAATGAAAAGCAAAATCTCAGTTTGCAGATTTCAGACATGAGAGGATTTGCTTTGGGTATTGCTGATGACGTCACGTACACTGCTACAGCATCTCTTACTGATAGTAATACTACCCAGGATATTGCAGATGGCACGTACACGGTTAAGAAGAATGAAAGTACAGGTAATTATGAGCTAATTGACAGCAACGGTCTGGCTGTGGCTACAAGTACAGATGGGAAGGTTTATACAGCTGCAACAGGAGACGATCAATATACATTTAACGATGCCGTAACAAGTGGTACTGTTGTCATCGATTATGCTAACAAAAAGGCAACTGGAACAGCCCGAGTAACTAACATCGGAATAGAGGCAGGGACATATACTTACGATTCTACTTCAAAAGAACTAAAAGATGCAAGTGGTCAGGTGGTTGCTACATCGACTGATGGTCAAACATTTACAGATGCTGCTGGAAACGATTTATTTACTTTGGGTGCAGCTGTTACAGCCGATACTACATTTGAAGTAAAAGGAATAAATATCTCCAGCCAAGATGCAGCGAATAATGCAATTACCACCATCAACAATGCAATTGAGACAGTTTCCGCAGAACGTGCGAAACTTGGCGCTTACCAAAACCGCTTGGAGCACACGATCAACAACCTAGGCACTGCTTCGGAAAACCTCTCCGCCGCCGAGTCCCGCATCCGCGACGTCGACATGGCCAAAGAAATGATGGAGTTCACGAAGAACAGCATCCTCACGCAGTCGGCACAGGCGATGCTCGCACAGGCGAACCAGATTCCGCAAGGTGTGTTGCAGCTCCTTCGTTAACCGCGCATCAAAATCGCAGGGCCCTCACAACAAGGAGGGCCCTTTCTATTAAGAAAGGGGGATCTGATGTACAGGTATAAAGACAAGCGTCATATCGAAGAAGTTTTTAAAAGGGATTTGGAGCGTTTTATTGATAAAGATGATCATCACTTGTTGTTTTTTTGTCCGGTTTCATTCAGCGTGTATGGAGACCTTATACGACGTTACGCTGCTAAAAACGACGACATGTTGGGTTACAGAACCATTGTTGCGATTCAACGCAAAGTGTCCGATGAACGAAATTTTGATAATACAATATGTGAAGTTAGTAAAAACTTCACTTTTTGATCGAGATCAAAGTAAATAAGCTAAATTCTCGATTTTCTACACATTCCGCCTTACTCCAGATAAAAGATTTAGATTTTAGGTGTAATAAGAGCTATGTGACAAATGGCTTCTAGAGGGTAAACACGTTTGATGATCTTGCCTTAAGAACGACTGGAAATAATAGGGTACCCGAATATTTGAATGAGCACAAAAGGCGGAAGAAGAGAGATGGTCATATGGATAAAAAAACGATTGATTGGAAAATTAGGCCAAATCATATTGCTCATTGATATTTAGGATTATACTGTTGTATGACAATTGTAAAATTCAACCAGTATGCCGATCTGATTCGACTAAGCGAACCGGGTGGTCAGCACACGAAAGCAGACATCCTGGTTGAGCATCTCCCTCACAGACACGATTGGCTGACTGAAGGTCTGGTTGACATTATTATTGCGGAAGTGAAGCAAAGACATGTAAAAATACACGACCTCTAAGACACAACCCCGAAATGAAAGGGATATTCACAGAATGGGAAAAGGTGGGGGTAAGTTTGGAGTACACGAAAGAAATGATTGAGATAAAGGTTAAAAAGGCAGTTTATAAATTGCTCAAAGAGGATCATTATTTGCTCCAAAATGATCTTCATGAAAGAACAATTTCCCATAAGCTAGCCTGTTATCTTCAGGCCGAGTTTCCTAATCTACATGTAGACTGCGAATATAATAAAAATATTGATGAGGAGAATGGTCCAAAGAAAATACGTGTACAAGAAGAATTATTAGTTATATCGGTTTATCCCGATATTATCGTTCACCGAAGAAACGAAAGCGAAAACAATCTTTTAATCATTGAAGTCAAAAAAAATAAAGGGCAAAGCTCCAGAAATACAGATTACGATGAAAAGAAGTTGATTTGTTACACAGACTTAGAAAATCATAACAAACTAAGGTATAGATATGGCCTACTCATTAAGTTTAATACAAGTGAGCAAGATTTGGGCGAAGTAACTTGGCGTTGGTTTGAAGATGGTAAAGTAGTTTCTGATGAAATAAAGTTTAATATTGATCACATTGCTCATTGAAAAAAATGGTCACACTGGAGACGGTTAGATGCTCAATGGGGGCCAGCAGCCGATCCTTTGTCTTGAAAGAATAGGGTGGTTCAACGACTAGGGTTTACTACTTAATACTCTCACTACGGTGATGAAGACCGTAAAGTGCAAGACGCATCTGAAGTGTCCAGTCCTAACCAGACTCTTTGAGGGTGCTGAGGGTGAAGAGATAGTCAATTCTGTCGCCGATAAGTACAGCGGCGAAGCAAGTCACTCAAACGCCGCAAGGAGTTCTTCAGTTACTCCGTTAGTATTCAGGATGGGAGCATCGGTTTCGGCCAGGGTTCCTTTCCATCTACGATAAATAAATAAAAAATTCCTGAAACTGATTTTACTTTTCGCGAAATCCTTACATTCTTCGATCTTCTACCCAATACAACGGTTAAGGCGTAATTTCAATCAATAAAATCAGGAGGTATCCAAATGGAAAAGGAATTGAAGTTAGCTTTAGGTAGAATTCTAGGAGAGACGATTCGCTTGCAGAAACGTGTCAATCCTAATATGGTAAATGTGTCCGACAATACTATTTATGGTTTGATCTACGGTTTTGAACATGAAATTGATCAACAACTTATTAAAATCGATCTTGTTTCATCTGATGATATTGATGCAATGTCGGGTATACTTAATGTATACCAGATGGATAGAGATGCACTTAATAATTTTAAAGGTTATTACGATATTGAAGAAGAAGTTATGAAAAAAGGTATAACACGAGAAAAGGCGATCAAAATTTTAAAGTATTTTAAACTTAATAATCAGTATATAGAGGTTATCAAACGTATGGATTCGGAACATTCCCCTGGTGAGTGCAGAAATTTTGATATTGAGGAAGATGAAGTTTAATTAACTCAACTTTCGCATTCTGGAATTGAGAATAGCCCCCTTATATAACTGGGATATAACTGAGCAATTCGTTCATCCATTTCTGTCATTGACTATGCAGAGCAGCATGTTTCTTCGATTGATTCTTGAGCAACTCTTGAACCAAAAACTCTTTTCTAATAATTGATTTTGATATGCTTCGTATCTTTTTCCTTATTGGTTATGACTGTTTATGTCGGCATGCAGGGGTGCTATACTCTCGACGATAACGTTTCGAAAATAAAGTTTTAAGATCTGAACGGCACGCGGTAAAGCTTCCTGCTGTCCCTCCTGCCTGTCATTCTGTGCCCCCATCCCATACTCAACGGAATGTTGCTTTAAATACAGCGTTAGGAAAGGAGAATTTCTATGCCTTTGCGTCAGGACGCCCCTTTGGGCGTCAGAGCGCCGTTTTCGCTATCTGAGATCATCCGGGCGATCGAGCTCGAAATCGCGCACATGAAAGAACAAGGCGGCCAGAAATATCGCCTGACGGAAGGCGTTTTGCTCCGCTCGTACGGAGATGGATACATTTATCAGTTTCAGCTGGCCGTCGAAGTCAGGCTCATAGAGGGGACGCGCGCGGAACTCGTCGTCCCGGGAGAGCTAGGAACAAAAAAAGAGCAGGTCGTGATCCTATCGCAGGAAGGCTTTGATCTTCTCCTTCGTCTGTCGACGGATCTCGGCCAGACGGTGCAAGAAGCGGAGCTGTACGTTCCGCTTTGGTGGATCTACGAGTTCCTGCTCGAACGGTTGAAGTCGGCGGCGGAGCAGAGGGGGCGGGTCGATGGCTCCACGGAACTGGCTTATTTTTTCCCGGCGGTCGCGGTTCAGACGAACGCGATGGATGCCAGCGCGGTAGATGCCAAGGACCATGGGGTTGAACCGAAAAAGGAGCACTCGGAGGCAGAGGAGAACGGACCGCTTCGAGGCATTCTCGCGCGGCTTACGCGATATCCGTCCGTGTTCATCTGGGGGCCGCCGGGAACGGGGAAAACGGAGACGCTATCGCGTCTCGTCGTCGATCGGGTGATGAAGAAGGACGGGACGATTCTCGTCCTCTCCCTCAGCAACGGCGCGGTGGACGAGCTCATGTGTCGCGTGCGTAAGCGCTTGAACGAACAGGGCAAATGGCGGGAAGGGGAGGTCGTCCGCTTCGGCTTTTCCCGTCTTTCATGCGTTCAGGACGTAGGTGACTTGTCGGCTTACGATCTTGTGTTCAAAAACGACCCGGATTTGCGGGATAAGTTGCAGGAACTTAAACGGGAGTTCCATACGCTGCTGAAGCATGGGGGCGTTTTGGGAGATGATCATGAAGCGCTTACGCGCGTGAAAGAGGAACTCAATGAACTGCGAGCGCTCATCAAAGACATGGAGCGGGACTACGCCCGCCGGGCTCGAGTCGTCGGCACCTCCCTCGCCAAAGCCGTCGTCGATGAGGTCGTTTTTCAACGCACCTTTGATCTCGTGATCATCGACGAAGCGAGCATGGTGTCGGCTCCCTATGTGTTGTTCGCCGTCCATTTGGCGGCAAGGAAGATGGTGATCTGTGGCGACTTCAAACAGCTTCCTCCGATCGCTCAGTCACGGCATGAACTGGTACAGAAGTGGCTGGGCAGAGACATTTTTTCGCTTACCGGCATCACCGAAGGCGTAGAAAGCGGCCGGTGGCCAGACCAGCTGGTGATGCTCCGCAAGCAGCGCCGCATGCACGAAGAAATCTCCCGGTATGTGAATCGGCTTTTTTACCATGATCTTCTTAACGACCATCCCGATGTGAAGAAGCGGCAATCGATCGTCGAACGGGACCCATTCCCGGGCTCGGCCGTGATGTGGATTGACGCTTCCGCCGCCGGCGCCTTCGTCCACAAAGAGCAGGGCGGCCATTCCCGCTTTAATTTGCTGACGGCCCTTTTTTCCTTGCTGCTCATCGGCCGCGCCCTTAATGCGGGCCATCGCTCGATCGGCTTCATTGCGCCGTATGCGGCCCAGGCGCAGCTGGTTCAGGCGTTTTTGCGCGATCTTTTCCCGGAGGCGAGAGGGAGCGAACGGGCCGTCGTCGCCTCGACGGTCCATCGCTTTCAGGGGCTGGAAAAGGATGTCATACTCTTCGACGCGGT
>PEBX01000075.1 GCA_003050645.1 Candidatus Carbonibacillus altaicus | reverse complement strand
CTAAGAGGAAATCATGATGTTTGCTGCGTCAGAAGCGATGAGGACGATCAGGATAAAGGATAGCACCTTGAGCACGCCTGGCTTCCTCTCTATGAATCACGACGATGGTCAAAAGACCTTAAAAATGTTACAATTCCTACAACCATAATTATAAGTGAAGCTTTAAAGACAGTCTATGAGATGCAGGAGATGAAGTCAACAAAAAAAGAAATAAACGAAGTATACGGGGAAAGCGGGGATATGCATGCAAAAAATTTCAAGTATTGATCTTCTGCAGCAAGTGTTTCAAGCGATAGATGATTTATTTCCGGAGATGGTTGCTTGGCGCAGACACCTCCATCAGTATCCGGAGTTATCTTTTGAAGAAGTCGAGACCCCACGCTTTGTGGCTGACATACTAAAGGCCTGGGGTGTGCGCGTTAGAGAAGGCGTTGGCGGGCGTGGTGTCGTCGGTCGCATCAAAGGCCACGGTGACGGCCCAACAGTGGCGCTCCGGGCCGATTTTGATGCCCTACCGATCGAAGATGAAAAAGAGGTCTCTTATCGTTCTAAAATTCAGGGCAAAATGCACGCTTGCGGGCATGATGGGCATACGGCGACGCTCCTGGCCGTAGCCAAAGTCTTATCCGATACGCGACATCTGTGGCCGGGAGAAGTGGTACTGATTCATCAGTTTGCCGAGGAACTCTCGCCCGGTGGCGCTCAGCCGATGATCGACGATGGGGCGCTGGATGAGGTGGATATCATTTTCGGGACGCATCTTTGGTCGGGGCTGCCGCTTGGGATGATCGGTACGCGGAGCGGCTTTGCGATGGCCAATGCTGACCGTTTTACAGTCGAGGTGCAGGGTCGGGGTGGACACGGTGCTGCGCCGCACGAGACGCTCGATGCGATCGTCATTGCTGCCAATATAATAACGAAACTGCAACAGATCGTCGCAAGACGCATTGATCCGCTGAAAGAAGCGGTCGTCACGATCGGGAAGATTCAGGGTGGTTCCGCTTTTAACGTCATTGCCGAGCGTGTGACGATGGAAGGAACGGTGCGCACGTTTGATGAAGCGGTTCGCGAAAAGATTCAGCAAGAACTGTCGCGGCTTGTCAGCGGTGAAGCAGCGATGTTTGGAGCAGAAGCGACGCTTATGTATGAAAAAGGTTATGATGCACTCATCAACGATCCTCAGGTGACAGAACGTTTTCAGACGCTGATGCAGACGCTTTATGATGCTAAGCGCGTCGCTTCAATGCCTCCGACCATGGGTGGTGAAGACTTTGCGTATTATTTGAAACGTGTGCCGGGGACATTCTTTTTTACGGGCGCCGGAAACCCTGCTGTTCAGGCTGCCTATCCCCACCATCATCCGCGTTTTGATATTGATGAACGCGCCATGCTCATCGCCGGAAAGGCGCTCGTAAGCGCCGCGCTCGATGCACTGTGGCAAAACGCCTGGCCGCTGGAAGAGGCAAAAGGCCTCATTGCACCGCCAGAAACGCGCCTTCACGAACAACATTAGTTTTTTAAATATCGGGAACTGATGATAACCCAAGCCGAATTTAACCAGGCGCCTTCACGATCAACATTAGTTTTTTTAACATCGGTTTTGACAGTGCAAAGGAGTCAATATTGCAATGGTTAAGGTATTTCACGGTTTAGATAATGCAATTTACAACATTGGTTTCTAATGTGAGCTGTTTCAGACAGGTGCATCTTGCGTGAGGCGCTAAAATGTGAGACATTTAAAACTGCTGGCTGGCTCAATATAGGCGTCCGGGTCTCACCTCGGCCGTTTTTTTATGATACAATAAAGGGAATTAAAGGTGGTGAGAGTTGTGTTATCGCGACAGGAAAAGTGGCATATCATTCGCAGGTTTGCGGCAACCGGTATCCAGGATCCGGGACGAATTGCTGTGCTGGCATTTCTAGCGGGTCGCTTGGAGCGGGTCCGTTTTATGCGTTCTCTCGATTTTTCCGAAACAGGTGCACTGCTTTCCACCCGCAGTCTTACCCTCTGGCCACGACCGGCATTTATGGGCATGGTGCGGGGAGTCAGCTTCCCCGATCCATTTTTATGGATGGCTGCACTTGTTGACGATGATGGATATATCGATGTCAAACTGGATTTTGATGGTTCGGAAGAAGCCGAGTGGTTCGTCCCGCATCTTTATGAGGATGCGCGCGATCCGATGCTCAGACCGGAAGTGGCGGAAGCTGAGATCAAAGCCTCCATTGATCGAGCGTTGGACGTTTATCAGGCGGCTAAAGCCCGTTTTGAAGAAGCGCTCCATGAGGCGTCTCCCGACCTGGAAGAAGCGTATACTTTTTTCTTAACGATGGCTAAACGTGATATCGAACGATTAAGTCACGCGCTTAGCCAGCTCAAAGCCCGTAACGCTGCCCCCAGCGCCTATCCGCCGGAGAAAGGGGACTAAAAGCAATGCAAGCCCATCGTGAAGAGCTTGAAACCGCTCTTCATGCCGTCGATGAACTTTTTAAAGCAGATGGCGTACTTTCCGGACTTGTTCCAGACTATGAAGTTCGGGAAGAACAGTGGGCGCTCACGCGCGCGGTGCTGGAAGCGTTGTTTGAAGGGAGACATCTTCTGGCAGAAGCGGCGACTGGTACGGGTAAGTCTTTTGCGTACCTTATTGCTGCAGCGCTCTATGCCCTTAAGTTCGAAGAAACTGTGCTGATTTCGACCCATACGCTTCATCTGCAAACACAGCTTCTTAAAAAAGATTTACCGATCGTACATGCAGCCATCCGGGCTCTAGGTTACGATGAGCTGACATACGAACTGGCCAAAGGTCGTTCAAACTACATTTGCCGGCGGCGTTTTGCCGCGTATCGCGATGCGCTCCGTGAAGGAAAGGTGGATGGCCGGGAAAAGCGGTACGCTGGTGACGCTTTATCTTTCCATCAGTCCTTGGACGTGATTGAAAAAATTGCCGGAACACTGGATGAGACGCGAGAAGGTTTACGGGATGAGTTTCCTTTTGCCATTCCGTATACCGTTTGGCAGGAGATTGCCGGTGATGTTGACGACTGTCTGTATCAGGCTTCTCCTTTTTATGACCGTTGTTTTATTCAGCACGCGCGCCGGCGCTGGAGTAAGGCGCATCTCATCGTCGCCAATCACGCCCTCGTTTTCGCTGATCTGGCTCTTAAAAAAGCGCACGATAGCGGTGTGCTACCGGGGTATGCGCGTGTTATTTTTGACGAAGGGCATCACGTGCAGGATGTCTTTTCCCGTTATTTTGCGCGTACTGTGTCCATTTCCGAAGTCGATGGGCTGTTCCGGATGATCGAAGGAAAAAAGCAAGCTTGGATGGAAGAGGTGTTTACGCCGGAGAGGCTTCAGGATGTGCGCCTGCATGCCGAGCGGGTTCGCTCGAGCTTGCTAGAAGTGATGATGTTTCTCGATAGCGTGCTGGTGGAGCGTGATGGAAGGCTTGGTAGAAGGCTTGATACGGTAGAAACGATGTCACCTGAAGAAACGACTTCCGGTGCGAGCGGACGAACGCTTCTCCTTCAATCTTCGCTTACTGCCCCCTCCGGTTATCGAGAGACGCTTAAGGACTGGCTCGGTTATCTGCAAGGAGTCTACGAACTGGAAAGTGGCGATGAAGCCAAGCAGCGCGGGCTCGCACGACTCTTGGAATCGTTTCACGGTGTGCTTTTGACATTGGATGCGACATTTGCCCATGCGGATGCGGATCATTACGGTTACTGGCTGGAGTATGCGCCCCCAGCCGAGGCTACGCCGATCGAACTCGGTATGAAGGACGTTCGGGCCATGGGCATCACGATCCATGCCGAACCGCTCTCCGCCGCGTCCATCCTCGGGTCCGTTTTTCGCGAAACGCCAGCCGTAATCCTTTCCGCGACACTCTCGATGGGCCAGTCCTTTGACTTTGTAGCCGCATCACTCGGTCTGGAGCACTATCAGACATTTTTTGCGTCGAGTCCTTTTAACTATGAAGAAAACGCCCTCTTCGTCATCAGTGAAACGGCACCCGATCCGCGCGAAGAAGGCGCTTTTATAGATTTTCTGGAAAACGGTTTAAAACGTATTCTTACGCTTACAGAAGGACGGACGCTAGTTCTTTTTACGAACTACAAACATATTCGCGAACTTTCAAAGCGACTTGCTTCCTGGTTTGTAGAAAAAGGGTTGACGCTTCTAGAACAACATTCCGGTGACAACCGCGATGCCTTGATCCGACAGTTTCAAAGCAATCCGAATAGCGTACTGTTTGGTAATGATAGTTTCTGGGAGGGCATCGATGTTCCGGGCGCGGCTTTAAGCTGTGTGGTTGTGACCAAGCTTCCCTTCGCTAACCCGCAGGATCCCCGCGTTCAGGCGCGGTTTTATGCGCTGAAGCGACAGGGGCGGGATGCATTTATGGAGTGGTCTTTGCCGGAGGCGACGCTCAAACTCAAGCAAGGGGTCGGGCGGCTTTTACGCAGCAAACAGGATCGGGGGGTCGTTGTTTTTATGGATCCACGCCTGCGGACCAAACGTTATGGCAAGCGCATGCTCCAAGCGCTTCCCCCTGCCCGGATCGGCACGCTCAAAGAGATCCCTCGGTACGTTCCATCTTTGTTAAATATCAATGCTTCCCATCGCTAAGTATCATACTTCTTTTTTTATACTTCGGACTTTGCATCCATAAATATTTTACGTCTATGAATCTTTTTTCTGTTTATGAATCTTTTTTGTGTTTAACATGTCTTAAAATGTCATGAAACCAGTGTGACTTTAGCTTGCATTGTGCGGGCATGTAAGTTATAAAAGAGAAAGGTTCATGATCTCCTATAAATGATTGAGGTCTCTTTTGAAATTAGTCTAGAACGAGTGGCAGCTGTGGAGGGAAACAGATTGTCTCAATCGACATACGTCACACAGCTCATCCAATTACTTTCGGGGATACGGCAGCATGCGCAGATCAGCGAGAAGTCTATGCGTTTGAGTGAAGCGATGCTTCAAGATGACACGCTTTCCGAAGACTGGCGCCGCCTTTACTTAACAATGGTGGGGGAAATCGAGCTTCTCTCGGAAGAATATCAGCGTCTGGCAACGTATCGCGAACAAAGCCAGGCCATCTTTCGCTTTACACAGACGCTTTTTGGACTCTTTAATGTCGAAGAGACATATCGTCTCGCCCACGAACTGATACGGGTGTGGCTTCGACCAGATGTTTTTTTTATTGCGCTGATTGATGATACGCTTCAACGCATGTATGTACCCTATTATGACGAACAAGGTGTGCGCTATGACCCGGTTACCCTCCGGCTGTCACAAGGCATCGTCGGGCATGTCGTTCGCACTAAAAAACCCCTCCTTTTGCACACGGAAGAAGATTTTCGCGACCTTCCGCGTTTGAAATGGGGGCAAATGGGGCGATCGGTAGCCTCGGCTATATTTGTTCCTCTTTTTATCCGGGATACTTTACGAGGGGTGATGGCAGTAGAAAGTTATCTCCCACACGCTTTTTCGCCAGAAGATATGCATTTTTTACAAATGGTCGGTAGCCAGGTCATCGTCGCCATCGAGGCTGCCAAACTCCATCAAGAAGTCGAACGACTCTCGTTTTACGATGCACTCACCGAGCTTAGAAACCGCCGTTCGTTTGAACGCGATCTTTATGTTTTTGCTGAATCGGCCGATAACAAGCGTCCGCTAGCACTGATGATGATCGATGCCGATGATCTCAAACGATTCAATGATACATACGGTCATGAAGCAGGTGATTTGTTACTTAAATCGATTGCAGGCGTGCTAAGAGCGAGTGAGACAGAATCCATTCGTCCGTATCGTTTTGCCGGTGATGAATTTGTCGTTTTAATAAAAGAGCATGAACTCCCGGCCATTCATCAATATGTTGAACACCTCGTTCAGCACTTTCAAGAAAGTGAGCTATACATTGATACGATCATGGAACGTGTTCACGTCAGCATCGGCATTGCGCTTTATCCGAACCATGTCATTCATATAAACGATTTGCTGAAAGCTGCAGATAAGGCTTTATATCTTTCAAAGTCGCAAGGTAAACATACCGTTACATTTTTTCAGCCATATTAGATAGTTTCCGAGGTAGGGCAGAGATAGATTGGTTCAAGGACATGAGGTTATTGTTTCAGCAAAGTGCCGACCTTGCTACCGTTGATTCAAATCGTCTGTCCGGTGACGTACGTATAAGCAAAGGATAAATATAGGTAGCGACGCGCGTATAAGCGAATGTAAGATACGTTTGCGGTTGAACCGCCAAAAAGATGACGTCGGTTGCTTGTACGAGTGATTTTGCGTTATGATGAGGATAGTCTATTTCCCAAAATAACCCACATAGAAAGGAAGCGAACATATGTTATCCGGAAAAAATATGAGCCATGATGAACAGGCGATCAAAAGATTGCTGGAGACATCCAAGCGGATTGCGGTGGTCGGCCTGTCGGACAAGCCGGAGCGAGACAGCTATCGCGTCGCGGAATATTTACTGAAAGCAGGTTATGAGATTATACCAGTCAATCCCAGGTTATCGACCTGGCTGGGGCAGAAAGCTGTCGCCCGTCTAGAAGATATCGAGGGACCGGTCGATATAGTCGATGTTTTTCGTCGTGGGGAAGAAACACCTCCGATTGCCGAAAAAGCGGTGGCGATCGGGGCCAAAGCGCTCTGGTTGCAGCTCGGTATCCACAACGATGAGACGGTCCGGATTGCGCAAGAAGGGGGAGTGAACATCGTCACTAACCGTTGTATCAAGGTTGAACACAGTAGACTTCTTAAGGGTTGAGCAAATGATTTCGATACCTTGACCGGCAGGAGTACCGCGTCAAGTCCGTTCATCTTGTAATCTTGTGAACCATTAAGAATTTTCCACCATTTAAAGCTTTAAGGGCTACGATCGATTGACCGTTAAGATCCAATATGGCTTAAAACCTGGGGCAAATTTGCTTTTTGGAAATGTGTATGTCTCTTTAATTTGAAGTATGCATATGTAAGGCCTGTAAAAAGGCTTGTCGGCAAAGGAGCGGCGAAAGGCAATGAGCGGACGCATTAGCTGGCATGAATATTTTATGGCACAGGCCAAATTGATTGCCCTCCGGGCGACATGCACGCGCCTTATGGTCGGTGCGGTGATCGTTCGCGACCGGCGGGTCATTGCCGGCGGTTACAATGGAAGTATTGCTGGAGATGAGCATTGTATCGATGTCGGTTGTAAGGTGCGCGACGGTCATTGTATACGGACGATTCATGCCGAGCAAAACGCCCTCATGCAATGTGCCAAGTTCGGCGTATCCACAGACGGCGCTGAACTATATGTAACACATTTTCCATGCCTAAATTGTACAAAGCTTCTGATCCAGGCTGGCATCAGGCACATTTATTACGAAGTACCGTATCGCGTTGATCCTTATGCCATCGAGCTTTTAGAGAAAGCGGGTGTCGGGACAACGCAGATTACCGTCGATTTAAACGCGTATGTCCAGGTTATGTCTAAGGTTTCGACAGATCCTGCGCTTACTTACGTACCTGAGTCAAAAGCGCAAAAAGATGAGTATGGACAATCTGTGGGTAAGATCGTTTGAGTGGTTCTTTGTTTGATTGGTCTGAAATGACCTTTATTTTGAATAGACATTACAATTTAAAGAATGATGATGAGATTTACAAATTCTTTACCTTCCCTTGATGATTTCTTAACAATGCGTCCTTTATAATGAAACTATCGAGTAGCATTGTTCTTTTTTTAGTTGTAGAATGAACAGTCCCTACGCACAATGTTGCAAGCAGTGATTTAAATTGCATCAAGGGAAGGAGAAACAAGACTATATGACCAGGGTGATGTATAAGCGTTTTATTTTTTTCGTACTCGCGGTTTTGTCCATCGCCTCACTTGTTGCTTGCGGCAGCGGAGAAAATAATGAGATAGGTAAGAATGTGCAAGATGAGACGCAATCCTCTTTATCTTCTCAAACAGCGTCCGATGCCTCGACAAAAGAGGCAACGATAGAGCCGGAACTTGAAGGGTTGCTTACATTTTACACCTCACAACCGGATGAAGATGCAGCGAAGCTCGTAGAGGCCTTTCGTAAGCAATATCCCAAGGTTAACGTCACGATTTTTCGTTCAGGGACGGAAGAAGTTGTCGCTAAGTTACGTTCTGAAAAATTAGCCGGAAAGGTTCAGGCGGATGTTTTGTTGCTGGCCGATGCGGTAACATTTGAAGGCCTCAAACAAGATGATATGTTGCTTGCCTACGCTTCACCGGAAGCAGAGAACATTCCTGTAGCCTTCAAAGATCCGGAGGGGATGTATACGGGAACGAAAGTCATGGCGACCGTGCTTATGATTAACACAGATCTGATTCAAGAAAAACCTGATTCATGGTTTGTTTTGACTGAAACTCCGGCCAAGGATCAAGCGATGATGCCTTCTCCACTTTATTCTGGTGCGGCCGCATACAATCTAGGTGTCTTTACACGGCAGAAAGACTTTGGTTGGGAGTTTTATGAGGCGCTTAAAAAGAACGGTATGACGGTCGGTAAAGGGAATGGCGGTATCTTGCAGGCCGTTGCGAATGGAGATAAAAAATACGGCATGATCGTTGATTTCATGGTGGCCCGGGCCAAAAAAGACGGCTCTCCAGTCGATCTCATTTATCCCAAGGAAGGTGTGCCAGTCATTACCGAACCGGTTGCGATTCTAAAAACGACGCAAAATCAGAAGGCAGCTAAAGCATTTGTTGACTTTATACTCTCTGAAACAGGACAGACGCTTCAGGCCGAACTCGGTTATACCCCGATTCGACCCGGAGTCAAAGCTCCGGAAGGGTTAGAAGAGGTCTCGACATTAAATGTTCTGGAAGCAGACATTAATACGCTTTATCAGCATAGAGATGAAGATAAAGAGAGATTCACACAAATTTTTCAGTAAATAAGCGTCGGATGGTAGATGGTTTATCCTGCTGATCCAGACGTAAACAATGATCTGGCGACTTTCAACGGGACGGTGACATATTAAAAAATGATGTCTCATTCGTTGCGCATGAAATATAGCGATGGGCTTTTATTCCTGCTCATCGGCTTTTTTTTCACATATCCGCTACTAAAACTTCTTTATCTAAGTTTTTCCAGTGGTCAAGCGTTATCCGAACTTATGCACCTATTCTCTCATCCGCGAACGTGGACGATGCTCAAAAATACCTTGTTGCTCGTTAGCGGTGGAACGGTCTTGGCCGTGTTTCTCGGGACGTCGCTTGCATTTATTATGACGCTTACAGATTTTCCCGGGCGACGTTTTGCTGCTCCGTTAATTTTTTTACCTTTCATTTTACCTTCTTATATCATTGCACTTTCCTGGGGAGAGACTTGGGGAAGGCAGGGCCTCATCGCCATGTTTTTACAACATATAGGTTATACAGGTCCGGTCTATAACGTTTACTCATTGAGCGGTATGATATGGGTCATGGGACTTACGCATTACCCGCTTGTGTATGTACTTGTTACGCAGGCTGTGCACGCGGTGCCGCAAGAACTTTTTCTGGCAGCGCGCTTAAGCGGTGCGACTCGCAGTAGAGCACTCTTTCAAATCGTTCTCCCGCTTTTAAAACCTGCTATAGGAGCAGCTTGTTTGCTTTCTTTTTTAGCAGCGCTGGATAACTTCGGAATTCCGACGTTTCTAGGCATACCGGCAGGGGTCGTTGTCTTAAGTACATACATTTACGAACAAATTATCGGTTTCGGACCGGCAGCCTTTGTTCGTGCTGCGCTTTTATCAACTCTTTTGATGATGACCGCGATTATCGCCCTGATTTTAATGATTCGATTGTTTGGCCAGAGGATGGTGCTAGAAGGTCAAGGAGCAACCGTTGGGGTAAGCACCGTGCCGCTTCTTTCCCTCGGCCGCGCGCGCTGGGTATGGGGAAGCGGTATCCATTTGTTTTTATTTTTAACGAGTGTTCTCCCGCTTTTTTCGTTAATAAAAACATCGCTTACCAAAGCGTATGGACAGGCGTTCACGCTTAAGACGCTCACGTTTGATCACTATATCTTTCTTTTTACCTCGAGTCGCGTGCATACCGCTTTTAAAAACAGTTTTGTACTGGCTTTAACTGTGGCACTTCTTTCGATTGTGATCGGAGCATGGATCAGTTACCGTCGCGTGCACCAACCTTCTCTTTACTGGTCGGTCACAGACGGCTTCATGGGACTTCCTTTTGCTTTACCGGGTATCGTCACTGCCCTTTCCTTAATCGTAACATGGATCGAACCATTTCCCGGCTTTCATCCCGGAGTATACGGGACGATATGGATGCTATTTATAGCATATTTCGTCCGTTTTTCAGTGGTTGGCTTACGTTTTGCCTGGAGCAGAATGTCGACGATTGATCCGCATGCCGAACGGGCTGCTGCCATAAGCGGCGCGTCGCTTGGGCGACGGCTTTATCGTATTATTTGGCCTATGATGAGACAGGCGCTCATCGGTGGGGCGCTGATGATCATTTTTTTTGTTCTCACGGAACTTACCGTGTCGATGTTGCTCTCTATCACCGGGCAGGAGACGCTCGGCGTTGTCGTATTTCAATTCGAACAGGGCGGTTATACGACGCTCTCCAGCGCCATGTCAGTGCTTATCGCATTGTTCATGGTGATCATCGCCTTCATCCTACAAAAAATAGGTTTTTCAACGTTTTA
>PEBX01000074.1 GCA_003050645.1 Candidatus Carbonibacillus altaicus | reverse complement strand
GTCATGGCGAAAGGAGACAGGAGAGTGCTCAAAGTCAATAACTTAACGGGCGGTTATCACCGCTCTGCACCGCTTCTTAAAAATGTAACGCTATCGGTTGCTGAAGGAGAATGGGTCGCGCTGGTGGGGCTCAATGGTGCCGGCAAAAGCACGCTTTTAAAGCATATGATCGGACTCATGGATCCCTATCAAGGCGATATAACAATCGGCGGCATTTCCCGCGCAAAAAACCCTGAAACGTACCGACGCCAGTTTTTTTACATACCTGAGATGCCGATTTTTTATGATGAACTTTCTTTATACGAGCATTTGCGGATGACGGCGATGGTCTACGGGCTGGATGAAGCGACGTTTTCCGATCGTGCGTCCGAGCTCCTTCGCGCTTATCGGCTGGAGCAAGCGAAAGATCGCCTGCCAATTTATTTTTCAAAAGGTATGCGCCAAAAAATGCATATTGTACAAGCGTTGCTCCTCTCGCCCCCGCTTTATATTTTGGATGAACCGCTGCTCGGGCTTGATCCGCTTGGTATGCAGACACTTTTAGAAGCACTGGCCGCAGAGCGTGATAACGGACGGGCCATCTTGATGTCGACCCATCTTTTGTCCATGGCCGCCAGATGGTGTGATCGTTTTGTCGTCATGCATGAAGGGCGCATTCTCTGGAGCGGAACGTTAAAAGAAATGGAACAGGAAGTGTACGGGCCAGAGGGGAACGTTCCGTCGTATGCCGTCGACGGTCTATATCTCGATCTTTTAAAGCGGCTGGGCGGTGAGATTGATGTCTAAGCGTCGCGGTCAAACGATTCAGACGGACGCTTCTCAAACAGTCCGGAGCGATCCACCGCAACCGGGTCAACCAGCCCCTACGCTTATAGAGGGGAGGGACCGGGAACAGTGGATCAAAGCGTTTTTTTACGCGCGTATAAAGCGCGTGCGAAAAACGCGTCTCAGTCTTATGAGGCGCTGGTTAAACGGCTTTGGTGCTATCCCTGTGCTCCTTCTTCTGCTTTTACTTGCCTTCTATCCTCAGGCTATCGAAACGCTCCCTGCTGATTTTCCTCTAGCGCTTGTGATCAGCGTCGTCTTTGCCTTTTTACTCGCCGTGCGACGGGTACGCCCTTGGTTTTTAGAAGAAGATCTGTATTATCTCGTGCCGCTCGGAAAGGCGCTCGCCCCTTTCTGGCAAGAAGTCGAACGGTATACGACGCGCCTTACGCATATCGGACTATCGCTTGTGTGGCTCCTTCTGTTGCCCCTTTTTCTAGCTAGAATCGGTAGTTTGGGTATATTTTTGCTCATGGGGTTTGTTATCTTGGCACTCAATCGCTTAAGTGTTTACGTTTTTTTTCGAGGAATCGTGTTCCCTCCTCTCCATAACTTCTTCCTGCGCGTGTTTTATGGACTTATTATCGCTTTGATGTTGTACGGACTTTTTACCCATCGGCTATTACTGTACGTTTTTACACTGGTTCTGATCCTATTTTTCTTTCTGGGAGTGCACGTCCAGACGCGTCATGCCCCCCTTCCTTACGAACGGCTGGTCATGTTAGAACGAAAGCTCGCCCGCCGCGAGGCACGTTTGTGGGGTACTTTTTTTGAGCAACCTACGACGGTTCGCGCGCCTTATGTGCTCGTTCCATCGACTTATACAGGGCGTGAGCGGAGACGAAAAAGCGTTATGTGGCCGTACACGCGCAAACATGTCCTGTTTTACCTATACGTCCGGCTGTGGCTCAGGAATGGCGACGTGCGTCAGTGGCTCTTAAATGTTCTCGTCGTCTACGTACTGATGCGCACCTTTCCGTATACGTTCCTTCAACTCGCGATGGTGGTCCTTTTCAGCTGGTTGATGTTGCAACAGATGCTCACGGCCGAAGATCGTTATACGGAAGGTCTCTGGTTAAAACTTTTCCCGCTTAAACCGGGTGAAGTGCGCGCATCGTACCGCCGTTTTGCTCGCCGGATCGTCGCCCTGTATGCCTTCTTCGCTGCATTGGGCTGGGGGTTTTTAAATGGCTGGTTTTTACATGTACTCTCTTGACCATACTGATAATGGAAAACATGAACAGTCGGTCGGGGAGGATGGGAGACGTGCTGTGGGTACGTCCGAGTAGTCTTGAACTCAAAGTGTTTTGGAACGAACGCGTGCGTCCGGTTCGACCGGACTGGAGGATCGAGCGAACCGAGCGCATCGGTCGGGATGCCCTCTTCGTCATAGGTCGCAAGCGACTTTTGTGGGGATCGTTTGGGGAGGATGACGGGCTCATGGCGCTCGTCTTACTATTTGTGGACAATGGGTCACCAGAGGATCATTTTGAAAGTTCACTGGCTTCGATCTTTCTTTTAGATGTACTAGGTTTGGCGCGATCACCGAAGGAAAAAGAATCGATCGCGCGGTCCCTTTTTTTGTTTCGGCCCGCCGGGATGTGTGAGGCGTCTTATGCGCTTCCGAACGGGATTCGTTTGAAAGCGGGACGGTTTGATCAGTCGTTTTATGCACTAACGGTGCAGTTTTCCATACGTACAATTCAAGATTATATGGTATAATGACAGAAGCAGAAACCTTCAGGGGAGAAAATTCCTTTAAATAAAAAGACGATGGACAGGGAGAGAGGAGCGAGGAGCGGATGATGCGCGTCCTCATCTTTTTATCGTTGACGGCCAAGATGATCTATACGAGTGTCGTTTTAAGCGGCTCTTTTACCTGGTCGATGTTTTTTATGTCAATCGTAACGGCGATCGTTTTGTGGGGGTTGGCCTATAGTTTTGGCAGAAGACGCCATACCTGGACGCTCATCGGTATCGATGGGATCGTATCGGGCATTTTATTTGCCGATCTTCTTTATTTTAAATATTTTTCGCGGCCACTTTCCGTTTATGCGTTATTGCAAACGAAGAATATCGGCGGTCTAGGTGCAAGTATTGAAAGTCTTTGGTCGTGGCAGGAATGGGTCGTCTGGCTAGACGCACCTTTGATCGTCGGACTTCTTCTGT
The DNA here is from genome assembly GCA_003050645.1 of Candidatus Carbonibacillus altaicus. Lineage (GTDB taxonomy): Bacteria > Bacillota > Bacilli > Thermicanales > DSM-22653 > Carbonibacillus > Carbonibacillus altaicus. The sequence continues at coordinate 7,700 of PEBX01000074.1, read as the reverse complement.
TCGGGAGGCGACTGTCTTCGCGTACGTCTTCTGCGCCTGTCACGGCCAAACCCTTTCCCGGTCAAGGCGCGTCGCGTTGGCTTTTTCCTTCGCATGCATCTCTTTCGCGTCCGTTCAAAATGTTAGTATTATCGATGTTGGTGATCGGTTTTTTGTTTTTCTTGATGCGCGCTTTTCCTTTTTCCGAAGACCTGAACGTAGCGCGTAGTCAAGGTGCGTTTCAAGATGCACCTTCGCCTTCTGAGTTAACCAAAAGTAGTGTGGCCTGGCTCGATAACCCCCGGGAAGGGGTGCGGCTTTTCGGCGCGATCGGTCATCATGTCGTGGATACTCTGTATTACTGGAAAGAAGATCGCCTTGATGTATCTGAAGCAGACCGGGAGGCCATTCGTACCTGGTTTCGCGAGCATGCCGAAGCAGGTGCTTTTTTGCCGAGCGCGCACCACGGCGAGTTTCAGGGGATGAACCTTCTTCTCATCCAGGTCGAGTCTTTGCAAAATTTTACAATTGGTAGAGATGTACAAGGTCAGGCGCTTACACCGAATTTAAATCGTATGCTTGAGCACGCGTATTATTTTCCGGCGATTTATCCGCAAACGATTGAAGGGAACAGTTCGGATGCTGAGCTTTTAACGCAAACAGGCCTTTATCCGGCGGCAAAGGGGAGCAGCTTTTACCGTTTTGACGACCATACGTATCCGTCTTTGGCCAAGTTACTCGCGGAGGAAGGGTATGATATTTTAGCTATGCACGGTGATCGGGCCAGCTACTGGAACCGGGACCGTATGTTTCCGACGCTCGGTCTTCATGATTTTTACGATCTGTCCCGACTGGATGCGGATGAGATGATCGGTATGGGACTCTCCGACCGCTCACTATTTCGCCAGCTGGTCGATGTTTTAAAAGAACGCACATCGCCGTTTTATGCCTTTGTTATAACGCTCAGTACGCATATGCCCTTTATCATTCCGGAGGGTTCCGACTCGCTTTCACTGGATGTAGAAGAAGGGGGAGCGTATGCGGCAGATTATTTGAAGAGCGTACATTATTTCGATCAGACTCTTAGAGAATTGCTCGAGCGGCTGGATGAAGCAGGTTTGCTAGAGAGCACCGTGATCGTTCTCTATGGTGATCACGACGGCCTGTTGCAAAAAGATTCCCCCTCCCTGGAAAAAGCTCTGAATCTTGCGGAGATCGACGATGAGACCTGGCTTACAATGTTTCAGCCCATTCCACTCGTTATATATCATCCGAGTATTGAAGGGAAAACTTTTTCAACGGTCGGCGGTCAGGTTGACATTTTACCAACGATCTTTGAGCTTATGGGGATCCCCGAAGAGCGATATAACTATTTTGCTATGGGGAAAAATCTTTTTTCGGCCGACGGCGGGTATGCGGTATTGCCGGGCGGTGATTATGCGGATCGGGCTTGGATCACGCCGGACGGCGTAACGCGTGCTTTGCCGGAAGAGGTAGAAGGATGGCTTAATCTCGCCGACCTGATCCACCGAGCGGATTATTTTGCAGAAAATAAATAGAGGATGCAATCAATCGATGCAGAAGTTTTTACCTTACCTCGCCGTTTTTTTAGGTGCGTCTCTGTATGGTACGCTCTCACCCGTCGTGAAAGCAGCGTATGACGCTTCGTTAACGTTTTCCGAAGTGACGTTCGGCCAATTTTGGAGTGCCGGGTTACTTTTGCTTATCTTTTATCCTTTGTGGGCCCGTCGCTTTACTGAAAGTCGAAAGGTTGGGCGGGAACATAACGTCCGCTTCGATGTTAAAACGATCTTATTTTTAGTGGCACTCGGTGTCTTTGGTCTCTCCGGCGTGAGTCTTTTTTATTACGGTGCGCTCGTGAGCCTGCCGGCATCGCTTTCGCTCGTTTTGCTATTTCAATTTGTATGGATGGGTGTGCTTGCCGAACGACTTTTCTTTCGCGTTCCGATTACTAAGATGCGGGCACTGGCCATGCTCACGGTTTTTGCCGGGGATCTTCTGGCGATGAAAGTCTGGGCTATTGAACTTAAGGGAGCGACGCTGGAAGGACTTCTGTTTGGCCTCATGGCGGCTGTAAGCTACACGTTTTTTCTCGTCGGTTCGGCAAAGATCCCCGAAACGTATCCGACGTACTGGCGAACGCTCGTCATGGTGCTCGCCGGTACTGTGTCTACGGGCTTGGTTCTGTGGGTGCTGTTTCCCGGAGAGCGGCTCATCCCCCATGACTCCCACCATCTTTTTTACATTTTCTGGTTAGGATTGCTCGGGCAGGTGCTGCCACCGCTTCTTTTTGCATGGGGTGCGCCGCGTGCCGGAGGCATGGCGACGACGCTTATCTCTTCTGTCGAGCTACCCGTCGGTCTTATCCTCGCCGTATTCTGGCTAAAAGAAGAGCTCCTCGGCTGGCAATGGCTTGGGATTGTGCTTATTTTGACGGGAATCGTTCTTGCCGTCCGTTCTCAGGAGCGCGAACCTGGTACCGCTTTCGACTCCATATAAGACCGGGACATACATTCATGACCTGAGTGGAGTTGTGATGATGGGGGAAATCGAATCAGTAAAAACGACCGGGACATACATTCATGACCTGAGTGGACCCGTGCGAAACCGGTCGCGCGGGTTTTTGTCTTTTTGTCCCTTTGTATGCCACATGGTAGGGAGAAATGAGTAACGGAGCCGATCGCATATACACGGTTAGCGGTTTTTATTACTCCCAAAAATGCTTCTGCTTTCACAGATCGTGGTTACAAGCACTGTCGCAGGTGCATGGATCGTGCCTAGGAGCGCTGTCGGAGGTGCTCGGATCGTGGCTACAAGCGTTGAAAGGAGCTTGCAAGGTTGGCAATTCAAGGTTGGCAATTCATCGCATGTTAGGGGGCTTGCATGGAAGGTGGCCGTTCAGGTTATCCTATTGGAAAGGCAGTCGGGTGACTCCATATGAGGTGGCCGGAGGAGGTTGAACGATGATTCCGATCGATGGGCACGGTATCAAAGGGCGTACACTTATGTTTGGTCATCTGAAAGCAGCGCTTGAACCGCTCGATTTTCATCTGAATGGCGGGTATACGTATACGTGGGGAAGTTTTGATCGTGCACTTTTTTCGAACATCGAAGAGACGTACTACTTACGCATCCCTCTGGAAGTGATGGATGGTGCACTGGATGAAGCACAAGCGCGCGTTCGCCTCGGACAACCGTTCATACAAAATCATGTGGTCGAAACGGCGGAAGCCCACGCACCTATGCATCCGTTATTTGACGCGGCCGGTTTAAGCGCTCTTTGGAACCAGTTTCAAAGTCCGGTCGATGTCGATGGTCCAATCGCCGATGAAGACCGGTGGACGCAGGAAGCCAGACGGATTTTAGAAAAAGTAAGGGTTCGTCTAGATGAAGTCTAAGCCAAACGCTAACAAAGTAATGCATAATAAACACTTGCTTTTTTGATTTAAGCATGTTACCATTACTCATGTCGCTTGGATCATATGATAAGGTTTTGAGATACAAGGGTGATTCGAACGGAGACTGCCGTCATGCGGGTGTGGCGGAATTGGCAGACGCGCATGATTCAGGGTCATGTGGGCTTACGCTCGTGGGGGTTCAAGTCCCTCTACCCGCACCATACATATAAGCACTGATTTTAGGATGAGGGCCGTTTGCAAACGGCCCTCATTTTAAGATGTTTATTGGCCATAGGGCTCTTTGCAAAACGGTTGTTTCACCGTATAACGCCAAACGATATCTGGGTTTTCACGGAACGGTTGACAAGGCATAAGATAATACGTTAAGCTGTGTTTAGCCTGACGAAAAGGAGGGTATCTCATGGAAGAAACGATCGTTGGCTATGAAAATAGCGGGCTTGGAAAAATCCGAATCGCGCCAGAGGTAGTCGGTATTATCGCTGGTCTCGCGGCTGCTGAAGTTGATGGCGTAACGGGTATGAGTACGGGCTTTGTAGGCGACCTCGTTGATCGTTTTGGTCGACGAAAAAACCCATCCCGCGGTGTACAGGTAGAAGTTGGGGAAAAAGAAGCGGCCGTCGATGTTTCGGTCACGGTCGAATACGGGCGTTCGATTCGCACGGTGGCCGAAGACATTCAACAAAGCGTGAAGCGGGCGATCGAATCGATGACGGGGTTGAGCGTCGTCGAAGTAAATGTTCATGTGGTCGATGTAACGTTCCAAAAAGAAACCGAAAGCACGGATAAAGAAGAACGTGAAGAGACAAAATCAGGCCGTGTTCGTTAATACTTACGTTTGCCGTGTTATGATGAGTTTTAATGTGATGTCTCATGTGATGTATGTAGGGCGCCATCGTGCGTCTTTTAAGACGTTGCTTCCTGATCTCGGGGAGAAGGAGAGCTAATCTATGTGGTTTGAGATCATCGTGGCGATTGCAGCAATGGTTGTCGCCCTTTCTTTTTTTATCGGTGTACTGGCGCTCAGACGGTTTTTACAATCCACGGAAAAAGAACTGGCCAGAACTCAGGCTGATCTTGAACGACTTGTTCAAGAACTTTCTCAGACGCTGGCAAAAACCAGAGAATCATTGGTGCAATTGACAAGTGATGTGCACGTTCTGGCCGAACAGGCGCGAGGTACGCTTGCGCAAACGGAACAGTTGACCGCTGAAGTCGCCGATCGTTCCAGGGAGATCCAGCCGTTAACGCTTTCTTTACGACGTGCCGGAGAGAACTTGTTAGAGATGATCCAGTTGCTTACGCAACTCACGCTGAAACAGCAGGGTAAAATAGCAAAAGTCGTCACTGTTGCTTCAACGGGATGGGATCTTTTGAATAAAGTACGGCGTCGGAGAAAAAAAGTCGATCCTGGAAAAACGACCGGTTCCGGTCCGTTGCCATAAACAAACCGAAAAGAGGTGCGAGAAACATGAGTGAACGCGAATGGGAAGGACAAGCCTGCCGGGGATGGCTTGGCGGCGCTCTTTTTGGTGCGCTGGTTGGAAGCGCGCTCTGCCTGGTTTTTACGCCAAAAAGAGGTGGCGAAGTGCGAGAAGACTTGAAAAAGGCCGTGCATAAAGTGTCGGAGACGGTGGAGTCACTCGGACAAACGGTCAGGGAACAAACCGAAAAAATTACAGCACGATTAAAACATGAATCTCAGGATACTTTACAAACATGGGAAGAACAAAAAGATCACCTGCAGGCTTTGATTGAAGAAAAGGTGCGCCAGGGAGCCGATTTAAAGGATGCGATACTTGCGGCAACGGATGAACTGTTTGAGAACATGGGCCAAAGTGCCGGTGAACTGAAAGAAAAAGTGAAAAGCGCAGCCAAAGACGTGGTTGAAAAAGCACAAGATAAAGCTCAAGCTGTGAAAGAAGCAGCAAAGGAAACAGCAGAAAAAGTTAAAGAAGGGTTTGATAAAGTAAAGGACGCTTAATCGGGCGCTCTATGAACATGGCGAAACAGCGCATAACGTTAAAAAAGAGAAAATGGAAATTGAAAATGTGAAAATCAAAATTGAAACAGGATATGAAAAGAGACGTGCTGTTCTGAATACATCACGTCTCTTTTCAATGCATAGTTTTATGTATTTTAGTTCGATATGTTCAATTGAAAAGCAGTGTGGTCATTCAATCTAACAGCTTTTACTTGGTGACCCCAACGGGAATCGAACCCGTGTTTCCACCGTGAGAGGGTGGCGTCCTAGGCCGCTAGACGATGGGGCCGTGGCTGCGGGACTAGGACTCGAACCTAGACTACCTGATCCAGAGTCAGGCGTGCTACCATTGCACCATCCCGCAATTTTTTTAAATGATCTTTAAGGACAACCAGAACAAATGGACGATATATACTTTAGCAAAAAGGTATAGCCATGTCAAGGGGAGGAAGCACTTTTTTTAAAGAGTTTTCCCCGGTTAGGGGCACGGAGTTACTGAGTGTGCTGATCATGGCCCAAATCCCTACCGGGGAACATTTCGAAAACGATACGCAGCAACGCCTCAATCAGGTGTGTATATCATCGATCATAAAATGATCATAAAAAGTAGCCTTCATTCATAACATTCCCCACGATGAAGCCTTACGATGAAGATGGCGCATCATCTTCAACGGAAATATGCCTTTCCCCGGAACTGTGCGCTTCAATCCAGTCAGCGGCCTCTACCATCCGTTTAATCGTCTCATCTTTTCCGAGGAGAACCATGATATCAAAGAGGCCCGGGCCCACCGTTCGACCGCTTATAGCGAGTCGGGTCGGGTGGATGAGTGCCCCGCCGGAGATACCGAGATCTTCGATCGTTTGCCGGAACACGCGCTCCGTCGAGTCGAGATCCCACACGGTGAGTGCTGTCAAATCTCGGGCGGCACGGCGCAGATGGGCAGCGACGTCCGGCTTGCTAAAATGTTTGCGTACGCCTTTTTCGTCGTATGACTGAATCGGGCGATAAAAGTAGGCGAGGCCGTCGACGAGTTCTAAGAGCGTACTCACGCGTTCACGGACAGCATCGATCCGCCTAAGAGTCAGTGATCGTTCATCATCGCTTGTAAAAGTACGGTCCACATATCCGGCCTTTATCAGAAACGGTCGAGCTTCTTCAAAGATGCGCTCCAGTGGTAAAGTGCGCATATAATAGGCATTCATCCAGCGCAGTTTGTCGGTGTCATAGACGGCCGGATGTTTGGCAACCCGGTCCAGTTCAAATGTCTTCGCAAGTTCTTCCCAGTGAAAATGTTCCCGGTCATCAGGGGGAGCATAACCGAGAAGGAGACTATAATTGACGAGCGCTTCCGGCAGGTAGCCGAGGTCGCGAAACGCTTCGACACTGGTGGCACCGTGACGTTTGGAAAGCTTCGACCGGTCTTTTGCTAAGATCATCGGGACGTGTGCAAACTGCGGCGGGGTTGTCCCAAGCGCTTCAAAAAGGAGCACGTGCCTCGGTGTATTGGACAGGTGTTCTTCGGCCCGAAGGATGTGCGTAATCTTCATCAGAGCGTCATCGATGACGCTCGCCAGATGGTAGGTCGGCGTGCCGTCACTTTTCATGATTACAAAGTCATCGAGCTGGTCGGGCTGAAACACGACCTTTCCGCGGATCAAATCATGGACGACGAGCGGCTCTTCCCGATCGACTTTCAAACGATAGACGGGCCGAATGCCTGCTTTATCTTTTTCAGCGTGTTCTTCCGGCGTAAGATGGCGGCATGTGCCAGCATAACGTGGAGTTTTTCCGGCTTTTAACTGTTCTTTACGGGAGGCTTCCAGTGTTTCCGCACTGCAGTAGCAGGGATAGGCTTTGCCTTCGGCAACGAGTTTGTCTAAAACGTCTCGATACAGGGCGAGTCGCTCGGATTGACGGTACGGACCGTAGGGACCACCCTGCACGGGACCTTCGTCAAACGTAAGACCGAGCCAAGAAAAGCTCTCTAAAATGCTCATCAGATGTTCTTCACGGGACCGTTCGCGATCCGTATCGTCGATGCGTAAGATAGCCCGACCGCAGTGACGACGCGCGAATAACAGATTAAAAAGCGCCGTACGCAAACCGCCAATATGTAGTTCTCCCGTCGGACTCGGTGCAAAGCGAACCCGCACCTGGACTTGGTTTTCTGTGTGCATCGTGTTGATTGATTGGGTTGGATCCATCGTTTAACTCCTTCTTTCTACTTCTTTATCATCATACCTGGTTTGTTTGTCTAAGACAAGTTGAGGCAAGTGATTGCTGCATGCAACAATAGGTA
>PEBX01000073.1 GCA_003050645.1 Candidatus Carbonibacillus altaicus | reverse complement strand
TTCTAGACCGGCTTCTACACCATTCCAGTACGATTAATATTAAAGGGGAGAGTTACAGGATTAAAGAGAAAAAGAAAGCCGGATTCTTTAAACTCGATAAACAAAACGAGCAAGGAGAATAACATATGATTCCTTTTCCCCCCCTAGGGGAGCTAATATAGCCCCTAATGGGGAAAATTCAACCGTTATTTTTGGGGAATTCTATTTCGGTATTGACTCATTCACCATCTTCCGTCTTACGGCAGACGAATCGATACGCCGCAGCGCGGAGGATCTTCCGCCGGAAGAGGTGGCCAATGCCGTCCTCTACGTTTTACGCCGCGGGGTCAGCCTGCCGGCCGATGATCTGGTGCGGGAGATGGCGCGACTGCTCGGTTATCAGCGTACCGGGCAGACAGTCGAAAAACGCATGCGAATGGGGATCGAACTGTTGATCACGCGTGGCAAGGTGCGTGAAGTAAGTGGTGCGCTGGTAGACATTACGCCTTCGTGATTAGAACCACCATTCATATATGCTCCTGATCAGCCATCTGCTGACAGGAGCGCGATTGTTTTATGTAGCGCTAAAGCGGAAAAGGCTTAACATCTCCTTATATGCCTATTCAAATCCATTCACCCCCACACCCCCCCTTCCGCGGCACTTTTGGTGTATACTTAATCTAGTATCTTTCCAACTGGAAAAACACACGAGCCAAAAGAGGTGTCACCATGGCCTGGATCTATGTGATGCTTGCGGGAGTGGTGGAGATATTCTGGGTGATCGGGCTGAGATATTCCGTCTCCGTTGTTCAATGGTTGGGGACTGTAGTGGCCATCATCCTCAGTTTCTACTTCATCATCAAGGCGACAGAAAAACTCCCCGCAGGAACTGTGTACGCCGTCTTCACCGGCATCGGTTCAACGGGAATTGTACTGATGGACTATCTCTTCTTTGACGCCGAATTGTCCCTTGCCAAACTTCTCTTGATCGGGTTGATCGTCACCGGAGTCATCGGGTTGAAAATGACCTCCGCTCCACGCCCGGAAGAGGTGTCACATACGAAAGAACCCTCATAACCAAAAACGGTCCCGCGTACAGATGGGCCTTCCCATACAGCCCTCCCGTACAGATGGAACCATCACAGGAAAGGAACGGTGAAATGGCATGGCTTGGGTCTTCCTAGTGTTGGCCAGCTTCGGAGAAATCTTCGGTGTGATAAGCCTGAATCTCTATGTACGCCAAAAAACGTTCCCCCGTCTTGCGCTCGTGGGCATCACCTTCGGGCTGGGCTTTCTTTTTTTGTCCCAGGCGATGCAGGAAATTCCGATGAGCACCGCCTACGCCATCTGGACCGGGCTCGGGGCGGCAGGGGCGGTGCTGACGGGCATTCTATTTTTCGGGGAATCGGCGGGCTGGAAGCGGCTCCTTTTCCTCGGCTGTATCATCGCCGGCGCGGTAGGATTGAAGTGGATGGACTGAAATGAGGTCGCTATGCGAGGTGCAAATTGCTCCTATCCGGTTCGGTTCGTTCTAATACGGGGCGAAGATCTGCCCATGCATCAACAGGCCCCAAGCCACCACCCGGAACTGGATCGGGGACTGACGGCTTTCCTGAATAGCCTGCAGCGTCGGCTCATCAATGCCACAGAACAAGGATCTATTAAATTTTTTAAACGACATTTTACCTCATAATGCTTGTTTTTTTGGATGATTTCTTTAAAAGGGGTGTGCTATAAAATGAGCATGCGTAGGAGCCAACGCTATCGACAACTGCGCTTATTATCTCTTTTAAAGAGCGGAAAGATGCCTACAGTGCGGCATATTTCAGACATGTTAGAGGTATCTCAGCGCACGGTATACCGTGATATTGAGGAATTAAGGGATGATTGGGGCGCGCCAATCGAATATGATCGGCATTCTCAGTGTTACAAACTTACGCCTCCCGATTGGCAGCCACCATTTGGTACACTCCGTGATCTTCAGTTGAGCACTGGGGAAGGTATTGCTTTACTTCTTTCATTACATGCTTTTCAAGAAATGCATGGAACGGGTTTTGAATTGGCTCTCAGATCAATGATCAGTAAACTTCCTTCTTTGTTACCTGAACCGATGAGTATTGATCCAGAGACGTTAAGTTCCATCTTTTCTTTTAGTTTTGAACCGTTGCGCGGTGATGCAAAGAAGGTTTATGCGTTACTCGATATGTTTCAAAGAGCAATAAAAAGCGAATCTACGTTAATCATAGAATATGCATCCGCTTCAAGTGGGAAGATTACAAAAAGAGAACTTGAACCGTTCCATCTACGTTACTTCGAGGGTGCCTGGTATGTGGTCGGTTATTGTTACTTGCGGCAAGAGATACGCACATTTGCTATCGATCGAATCTGCGAAATCAAAGAAACTGGCAAAAGATTTTCGTCCGGGACAAAAGAAAATTTTAATCCGGATACATATTTCGGCTCATCCTGGCGGTTAGAACGAGGAGATCGCCTAGAAAAGATCGTTCTCAGATTTACGCCCGAACAGGCACGATATATACGAGAAAGAACCTGGCATACATCACAAAAAACGTATGATGAAGAAGATGGTTCCCTCATTCTGGAGTTTTACCTTTCGGGAACAGCAGAGATTAAGCGCTGGCTGATGCAGTTTGGCGCACAGGTTGAGGTATTGGAACCTTTTGAGCTACGCGATAGTGTCGTAAAAGAGGCAGAAAAAATGTTAGAGATGTACGGGGGACTGTCATGTTTTGTCAGTCAAAAAAGGTACAATGGTGTTAAAAGATAATTTTAGAAAAAAAGGGAGCATGGTAGAGAGCATAGTATTTGTTCAAAATGTATAAGACTAAGGAATCTGAAAATGGGGGATTAAGTTGTGTTAAAGCGTGTTGATCCAGATATTTCCAAACATTTATTTTGGGCTAAGCTTACACCGGATAAAACCTTATCCATGCCGCTTTGGGTTCATTCGATCGATGTAGCGATGGTATTTCGTACGTTAACAGATTTGCCCGGATTTCATCGTAGTCTAGAGTCGCTTGCGAATAAACAGTTGACGACTCTAATAAAGGACCGTCTGGCTGCATTAGTCGGTATACATGATATAGGGAAAGCAAACTGCGGATTTCAGTTGAAACCATGGACAGGGGAGAAGATCGGACACATACGTGAACTTGCACCGATTATTGATCCTGAATCAAGTGATCCTGCTCTCGCTGAACGCTTTCTTATGCTTCTACCAGAACAGATGATTTCTTGGTTTAGTAGCGATGAACAGGCGTACACCTATTTTATAAGCGTCTTTTCACATCACGGACGTCCGATTCGATTTCAAGGAGAAAAGACAGGAGTCTATGGAAAGGCGAGAGATTATTGGCAAAAAATCGATGATATCGATCCTTTTCGCGGAATTGAAGAAGTGATCACAGCCGTGCAATATACTTTTCCGAGTGCTTTTGTTGATCATAACGAAGAGGAAGGGATTCTCCCGACTTCGGCTTTCTTTCAGCACCGGTATGCTGGGCTTATCACGCTCGCCGATTGGATCGGTTCGAATCCCGAATGGTTTCCTATTGAGTCGCTAGCATATGATGAAAATTCATTAAAGAAGAGAATCCAAGCGAATCAAAATACTATTCAGGAGGTACTTCAGAGTATCGGACTTGATGTCGACCATTCAAGACGCTTCATCGTGAGTACGTATCAAAAAAAGCTTTCGTTTGAAGAGATATATCCAGATTTTGCACCTCGGCCTTTGCAAAACGCTTTAAGTCACATTGACCTAGACAAAAATGAGGCGAGTGCGCACCTGCTTATTGCTGAAGCGGACACGGGTTCGGGCAAAACAGAAGCTGCGATTTATTGGTTTTTAAAGCTTTGGGCGCTAGGGAAAGTGGATAGTCTATATTTTGCATTACCTACACGTGTCGCGGCAACAGAGATCTATCGCAGAGTGCGGTCGGTTGTCGATCGTCTGTTCAGGGGGACGAACCAAACATCAGTAGAGAATGTTCTTCAAACACCGACTGTGGTGCTTGCTGTTCCAGGATACCATATGAACGATGAAAATGAGTTTAAGATTTTGCCGGATGAGGAGAGGGCAAATATTTTTTACGATGACCGTGCCGAACTGATAAAAGCAAAGACATGGGCAGCGGAGATGCCCAAAAAATATTTGGCAGGAACTATAGCTGTTGGCACCATCGACCAAGCGTTATTAAGCGTGATACAAACGTCACATGCGCATATGCGTTCGATTTTGCTTGATCGCAGTCTACTTGTCGTTGATGAAGTGCACGCCTCAGATAGTTATATGACGTACTTACTGGGTCATTTACTGGAACATCATGTAAAACGGGCCCAAGGTTATGCTATGTTGATGTCTGCGACGCTTGGCTCTACCGCACGCCATCGATTTTTGAGCAAAGTCAGCGGGGATGAACTTACAAAAGATGATTTTGGGGCGATGGTTCATCTACCTTATCCCTCCTATACGCTACTCGATGGTGAGACGCGCTCTACTGAGGGGTCCATAAGTTATGAGAAAAAGGTGCGGGTACGCCTTGAGCCTTGGGCGTTAGATTTGGAAAAAGCTGTGCAAGAAGCGCTTCAGGCAGCGCGAGACGGTGCAAGAGTGCTCATCGTTTTAAATACGGTGTCGCGAGCCGTGGACATGTTTCGGATGATCGAAGAGCGATACCAGGCAGAACAGTTTCTCTTCTCTATTAAGCATACCTCCATGTCTGATCATATCCCTACGTTGCATCACGGTCGTTTTGCTCCGGATACGCGAAAAATACTCGATCTTGAAGTGACGCGACAGATGGGCAAGGGTACGACTTCTCATTCCATGATTCTTATCGGTACACAGACTTTAGAGCAAAGTCTCGACATCGATGCGGACTTTCTTATTACTGACCTCGCACCCGGTGACGTCTTACTTCAACGCATCGGCCGGTTGCACCGTCATGCTCGAAGTGACCGTCCGGAACGTTTTAAAAATCCGTCTTGTCTCGTTTTAACACCGGGTGATAGCTTGGAACATACGCTTGATCAAAAGGGTGAAGCCAAGGCACAATTTAAGCGCATGGGTTATGGAAGTGTCTATGAAGATGTACGAACGCTTGAACTTACTGTTCTATTTTTAAAAAATCATCCTGAAATATCCATTCCCGGTGACAATCGTTTGATCGTTGAAAGTGTGACCCATGAAGATCAACTTGCAAGCTTGCGTTCTCCACTTTGGGATAAACACAGAGATCTTATTGAAGGGGGGGATCTAGCAAAAGCGATCATTGGAGGAGAGGCTGTGATCGATTTCGGTAAATATTTTGGGGATTTTATCTTTAATGAACTGGGGGGGCGTGTCGCGACGCGTTTAGGTCTTTCTAATCTTGATTTGCCTGTGCGCGAGGCATTTAGGGGGCCATTTGGTGAATGGGTCACACGCATCGTGATACCTCATCATATGGCTCCTAAAGAGGTGTTTTTAACAGAAGGACGAAAGATCGAAGAGGTTACTTTAGAGCCGGTGGAATCGGGCACAGAGGGTACGATCTTAAAAGTGGGCAGTACAACGTATCGTTATAGTCGATACGGATTAGAACGATTAGGAGGTGAATAAAATTGGGTTCGCCTTATGGTTCTAACTATCCAAATTTACTTCAAGATAAGATGATCCGGGTAGTGCTTAAGACAGGTGGCATGATAGTCGTCACTTTACCGGAACTATTTGAACTGCTCGGTAAAAATGGAGTGTCTTCGTACGTGGGCTTGCAGAGCCATCAAGAAGAGGCTTTTCACGTATTTTTATCTCAACTTGGAACGATCGCGCTCAATCGAAATGGGAATCAAAATCCCGTAATGCCGACAAGTTTTTGGTATGAGGCTCTGCTTAATATTGTCGAACCCCACGGATTAGATGCTTGGGCACTTGTAAATCCGGATAAAGAGAAACCAGCTTTTATGCAACCACCTTTACGAGGGAATTTATTAAAAAGATTAAAGCCAGTTGAAAAATATCCTGATGCAGCTGATTTTCTTGATGTCCTGATAACGGCCAAAAATCACGATCTGAAAATAGGTCGTGCGACATCGGCTCATCTTGACACTTGGATGTTTTCTCTGATTAACAATCAAACGACGAATGGTTTTTCTGGTAGAGATAACTATGGTATTTCACGGATGAATGGCGGGTATGGTAATCGTCCGATTGTGGAAACTGTTCGGTCCTTGGAGCCAGGTCAACGTTGGCAAGATGCTGTTCGGCGTTTGCTAAACTATCGTCAAGAACTTCTTCAAAAAGACTATGGCTTTCAAGATCGCGGAAAAGCGTTGCTTTGGCTTGAACCTTGGGACGGTGAACATGCACTTTCACTCAATGAGCTTGATCCGTATTATATTGAAATTTGTCGTGCCTATCGATTGGAAGATGAGAATGGACGAATCGTAGCGTTGTTTTCTCCTTCTAAAAGCAGAAGAATTAATGCGGAACAACTGAAAGGAGTCGTCGGTGACCCTTGGCTACCGATTGAACGAAGTAAAAAAGACCCTCAGGCTCTCACATATTCAAGCAATGGTATTGGGGCGAATGATCTAAGACGTATTTTGTTTGAAGACCAACTGTCACTTTCTCCTTTGCAACAACCCGATCCAAGATGGAAGGAGGAAGATTCAGTCTACCTTTTGGTGAGTGTACTCGTTCGTGGACAAGGTAGGACCGATGGTTACTACTCACGGCTACTTCCTATCCCTAGGCCTGTTCGCCGTATACTGTTTGGAAGACGAGAAGTACTGCGGAATAAGAGAGATATACTTGCGCACCTTTCCAAGACTGGTATCGAGATGGCAGGTGTCATGGAGACAAAAGTTCTTAGATTCGCTATTTTTTCTTATTTACAGGCGCGAGAAAAAGATCTTTCTTTTAAGCGCGATGCGCATAATGCCTGGTGGAGTAACCATGTTGCAGAAACGTTTCGTACGAAGTGGGAAGATCATTTTTTTGACTGGCTTTGGCGTGCCGCTGATACTGCACCGAATGATGAAGAACTGGGTAATGAGGGAAAAGAAAAGTTAGAAAAACTGTGGGCGGAATGGCTGAGAGATTTTGCATTAGAGAGTTTACGTGAATCTATTTCCAAGCTTCCCATCGCTGATGGTCGACGGTATAAATCGATTGTCGTTGCAGAAAGGTTGTTTTATGCGAGATTATATCACGAGTTTCCTCAGCTTAAAAAAAAGGAAAGTAAGGATATTTTACCAGAGGAGGTGACTGTAAGTGATCCAGGAAACTAAGGCTCATCAAGGGCAAAGCCTTGGCACGACGCTTGCTAGACTGGCTGCAGTTTTAGAAAGTGATCAATTTTCAACAGGGGAGCGTGCTCGCTTGAAAAGAGTATCGATCGATGCACCACCCTCCTTGTCGTTTTATCGGTTTGCTCTGACCTATTTACCTGAAAAATGGGATGCAAGCATTGAGCAAGAACGCAACTGGATGACCGTTGTCGCGGGAATGGCCATGATGAGCCCATTGATTCACGACCCGAATCGTCGTCTAGGGACAGTACTCGCGGAAAACAGATACAGTGAGGCACGGTTAGAACGTTTACTGGCAGCAGAGGGTAATATATTGCGCTTTCTTGTATTGCGACTTACACGTTTTTTAGCAGCCAAAAATACGCCTGTCAACTGGTTAGATATCGCCACATTACTTTTTATGAGTCAGACAGAGGATCAAGAACGGGTGAGGAAAAGAATTGCTTCTGATTTTTATAGAATACAGCAACAGAATGACACAACTACAAACGATACAAAATGAAAAAATTTTTTATGACAAAAAGGAGGATACCTATGTTTTTACAAATTCACTATTTAACGAGTTATCATTCGAGCTTACTGAACCGCGATGATGCTGGACTGGCTAAAAGGATTCAATTTGGCGGGGCTGAGCGCCTTAGAGTTTCCAGTCAAAGTCTGAAACGCCACTGGCGGCAGGCCATGATGGCTCAGACGAAACTGCCTTCTGCTTATCGCACACGGTATTTCTTTGACCGTCAAGTGAAAAGACGATTGGTCGAACAAGGCATGCCAGTAGATGCAGCGCATGAGCTCACACTCCATTTAGGTAATGCACTTTTTACGAGCGCAGGTGATAAATCCACTTTGGATAAAGACACACTCATGATGAAACAACCGATTCTTTTCGGAAAAGTAGAAGCTGATTATCTTGCAAGTCTGATTCAACAAGCTTATGTTGAGGCAGAACATCATACAGGAGATGCTAAGAAAATATTAGATGAGACTGCAAAGAATCACAAGGATAACTTTAAGGTTTTGTTGCGTCAGGCAGGATATTCTCATCTTGCGGCTGGGTTTGAAGGGGCTTTATTTGGCCGATTTGTGACCTCTGATATTTTAACGCGCGTGGATGCACCCGTTCATGTCGCTCATGCTTTTACGACACATGCGCTTGACACGGAAGTCGATTATTTTACAGCAGTCGATGATCTTGCTGAAGGAGAGACAGGTGCAGCACACGCTGGTGATATGGAGCTTGGTGCAGGGATTTTCTATGGCTATGTAGCCGTCGACATCCCGCTTTTGGTGTCCAATGTGACCGGGGCTGAGCCATCAAAATGGCAAGAAGAAGCGTTAGAGGATGTTCAAGAGCTGCTCAGACTTCTAATACAGTCTATCGCTCAAGTAAGTCCGGGTGCTAAGTTAGGTGCGACCGCTCCTTATGCATTTGCCGATCTCGTTCTTCTTGAGATCGGTACATCCCAGCCGAGGAGCCTGGCGAATGCATATTTAAAACCTGTAGACTTGAGAAAAAGTAGTGATGCTATGGAAACCTCGATCAAAGCTTTAGAAGTATACCTGAATCGACTCGAAGCGATGTATGGCGATCCCCAAGAAAAACGATATGTTGCCAGTACGCATCAGTGGTCGAGAAAGTATGAAGAAAAAACAACATTCCAAGAAGCGATTGATAACGCTTTGTTGGCAATGAAAGGAAACCTGTCATGAGAGGTTTGGTTTTAAGACTGGATGCACCTCTTATGAGCTTTGGTGGAACGAGGGTTGATCAACATGGCTTTATTGATCGCTTCCCAGGTACTTCGATGCTAGTAGGGCTTTTTGCCAACGCTTTGGGCTGGGAACATAAAGATTATACGAAGATGCAAGATCTTCAAAACCGACTTCGCTATGCTGCGAGGTGGGATCGTGCGCCTAAACGTCTCGTCGATTATCATACTGTGGATCTAGGTCAGCCGAAAATGTACGGCTATGCACCTAAAGAAAAAATAAATAGCGCGCCGAAACTACCCGGAGGGTGGACGACTCGTGGTTATGTAGATTTTCGATCAGGTGCTTCTGGGTATGAAATTCATCAGCGGTATCAGCATTACTGGGAAGATGGTAGAATGACAGTGATCGTTGAGTTAGAGGGAGAAGGGTTTCCAAGTATCGAGGATTTAACTCAAGCGCTTCAAACCCCTAAACGTCCATTGTTTATAGGCAGAAAAAGTTGCATCCCTGCTCGACCTCTCCTTGATGATCGTCATCCAATTGTGGAAGGAGATAATTTAAAAAGTTTAATTACAACGGTCCCATTGTTACCATTTTTCATAGAATATGAACCGTCTGCCTCTTCTCTTACTGCTGACGAGCATGACGTTCAGGTGGAAGTGAGCTGGCCGGCTGATTTAGGGGTTGAAGGAATGAAGGGACAGGTTCGTCAGGTCTATGATCTTCGTGATTGGAAGAATCAAATTCCTTCAGGGAGCACTTTACGAGTAGAAGGAATCTACATTTTTAGGGGGCGCGATGCATGAACACCCTATATATGATAGAAATAAAGCTAAACTTAAAGAATGTCCTACAATATGTTTATCATCAAGAGATGTTAAAACGTGAAGATGAAGATCTAGGATATGCACTACATGTATGGTTAAAAGCTGCCTTTCAGGATATAGCTCCAAAACCATGGCGGCTTCTGGTCGATGAACGCCGTCCTTCAAGACTGCTAGCTTATTCTTTATATGATGGTGAATCACTGAAAGAAGCTCTTTTACAATTTGCTGATCCGTCTGCATCCGCAGCGGTAGAAGAATTCGACGAAGATATTCAAAGCAAGAAAATGCCGATTATAAAAAAAGGAACACGTTTAGGTTTTGAATTATTTGCAGCACCGGTCGGGCGTAAAGCTCGATCCGGTGTTGAAAAAGATTATTTTCTCTTAAAGATTGATCAAATGCAAGAACACTCGAAGGGCGAACCTCACTTGCAGAAAACAATGACGCGCGAAGAAGCCTATCATGATTGGTTAAAACATCGACTAGAAAAGGATGGTTCAGCAACGCTTCATCAAGCTTCTTTGGACGGCTTCCGCTTAGTAAAGATGCACAGGAGGACCCAACGTTACAACACGAATGGACAAGAAGAACGTCATTCATCTCAACTGGTACGACCTCAAGTTCTTTTAAGAGGAGAACTAAGTGTAAACGATGAAGATAAGTTTCAAAACTTACTTTTAAGTGGGGTCGGACGTCATACAGCATTTGGTTATGGGATGTTACTTCTTAGACCCCCACAAAAATATAAATAGCCTGCTCATATACTATACCTGATTCCGTGATCAAACTACGAAAACACATGCTATATGCTGTTGATTGCCGCTAAAATTGTTCTCCAGGCCATTTAAACCTAAGATTTTGTCTGCTCTCGTCTGCAATAAGAAGAAATCCTATGC
>PEBX01000072.1 GCA_003050645.1 Candidatus Carbonibacillus altaicus | reverse complement strand
GTTATAACGTAGCCCATAAGCCATCTATCCCGGCCAGAGCGCCTTGTTCACGGGTTTTAGCGAATGGTGACGTCTGTTCCGAGGGGAAGGTGATCATATAGCCACTTGATGTCTTCATTATAGAGACGAATACATCCGGCGGAAACGTTTTTTCCGATTGAGCCGGGGTCATTGGTACCGTGCAAACCATAGATTGATCCATCGGTACCGGGGACATCGAGGCCGAGCCAGTGTGAACCGAGGGGGTTTTGGGGATCGCCCCCGGCAATTTTTTTGGCACGATAATACGGTTTTTCAAGCTTGGTAATGATTTTATATTGACCTTCCGGCGTCTCATCACCGAGACGACCGACAGCTATAGGAAACACTTTGATCAGTCGATCATTTTCATAAACTTTGAGAAGGTATGCCGAACGCTCGGCAACAAGTCGATAGGTGCTGGGCAGGCCGAGCTCACTCAATACAATAGGCTCCGGCTGTTTTTTTAAAGCGACGGAAAGTGTTTCATCTATGGTAATGAAAAGCGTATCCCCGACTTTTAACGTGTAATCGTTAGGAAAACGTTGCTGTTTCATAATCGCATCAGCGTACGCTTTGCTTCCAAATAAACGTTCACTGATACGCATCCATGTGTCACCGGGTTTAACGACATAAACGATCAGGTCAGGTGCAGGAATGATGAGCTCGCTTCCAGCGGGAAGCATCGAAACATCTTCGATACCGTTTGCTTCGATTAGTCTTTGCACGAGTTTTCCATCTCCGTAGAACTGTTTCGTGATGCTGTAGAGCGTTTCTCCGGATTGAACTTTGTGCCAAAGAAAAGCGGGATTAACGATCTTGAGTTGTATGCCGCTTTTTAAAACAGATGCTTCAGAAAGATTGTTCTTTAAGGCGAGATAAGGATACAACCGTCCATCGCCGTAATATTTTTGGGCCAGGCTAAAGAGCGTCTCACCGGGTTCGACGATATGGATCGTTTCCCAATGTTCACTGTCAAACCAGGTCGGCAACGACAAAAGGATAGTTTTTTGCTTTGCGTCTTGTATCACGGCCGGTACGTAAGTTGACTGAGGGGTGTTTAATGTTTGAGGAACTTGTACTGACTGCGGGGTGGACACTGTCTTTGTCTTTGTAGGGGATGTTGTCTGAGCCCCGTGTGCCGGTAAGTTTTTGTTAGCGGTATTTGCTGTCTGTTCTTTATCATTGCTCGTTTGTTCCGTGGGGGGAGCGATGCGTTGATCGGGAGCGTTAACACCTTCCGGCGTGCTGTCCATGAAAGAAGCGGTTTCTACGTGCGTAGCGTTTGCCGAATATTCGAAGCCGGATGCAGGATGTGTCGCAGACGTTCCCTCCACCTTGGCCGATGTTTCAGGGGAGGGAGACGTTCCGGCCAATACAGCAGTATCTCGTGGGAGTCGATAACTTTTTTCTATAAAAGAGAAATAGACGAAGACGACGATAGCAATCAGCACGAGTGCACCGATCAACCCAAAAAAGATAGGTTTGTTTGGGAAAAATAATGCCGCCTGCTCGGTGTCTTTGGAAATATTTTTCATAGGTAACCTCCCTGATTCATTGTTATGGTCAGCTATGTTGTAAACGACGGGGATAGGCATGGGTGTGACCGGGTAGGGATGGATACGACCGGATAGACATCGATGTATGGTTAGCTTGACGCGCCTTCCTAAGTATATACAAAAAGGCGACAAAAATCCATAATTTATAACAAAAATGATAACAAAATCCTATTTCTTTGATAATTAGGTATAACTTAAGTCTGATGAAGCTGGGCGTAAAGTTTGAGTTCAAACACAACAAAAGAGGCCCGAGCAGGCCTCTTTGATGGATCTCTTATGACCTTTACCTTTGACTTTATTCTAGCCGGATGCGAATCAGTCTTCGTGCGAGCCAGATACCAACGGCAAAGGACACGACCAAAATGACCAGATAGGTGTAAGGGTTGTGTTCAAAGGGGAGGTCGATGTTCATGGAATAAGCTGAACCGGCAGCAGTCGGGACGGCCAGAGCGATGGTGCACGAAGGCAAGATGCAATATTTGCTTTTTGAATGCTGGAGTATTATTCTGGATGCCAGTAAATAAAATACGGGGGTATTGTATAAGGCAAAGGTATGGTATAATACAGATAGCTTTAGGTAGAGGAAACATGATGCGCTAATGGAAGCGTAACGATTTGCAGATCATAAAAGACATGAAAAGGATGATTGACGATGAAAGATCATGTTGAAACAACACATCATGCATCAGTTCGAGAAGGGAAAACAGAACACGTAGGGGTTGTCTGTCGCGTTTCAGGTGAACGACAAGGAAAGATGTCGCTTACTTTGCGGCGTGACCTGGAAAAACGCATGAACCGTATCGAAGGACAGGTGCGCGGTATTAAAGGCATGATCGATCAAGGGGCGTACTGTGATGATATTTTGCATCAGATCACTGCTGCCCAGTCTGCTTTATCCGCGGTTGCCCGCCTCGTCTTGGAAAGCCATATTAAGACGTGTGTTCTGCCACGCCTCAAAGAAGATGATGCGGACATTTTACCGGAATTTTTAAAGACGATTCGCGCCATGATTAAATCGGTATAATGAGGGATGCGTTTTCATACGTTGTGTTTATAAAGCGTTGACAAACCCTACCTGCGTATTGTATTATAGAATTCGATGATGGTATGTAACGTTCACTGTGGCCACATCGGCTAATTTATCAAGAAAGGAGAGACAACGATGGAAAAAGTTTTGCGTATCGAAGGTATGACCTGTGATCATTGCGCTCATACAGTCCATCAGGCGCTGTCCAAGCTGCCGGGCATGAACGATGTCCATGTTTCGTTGGATGGCGGATCGGCCGAGATTGATTTTGATCCGGAGCTGGTCACCCTCGAAGCCATGCAAAAAGCGGTAGAAGATGCGGGCTATACGTTGGTCGGCACGGAAGACTGATACAGATGAGTCAGGAAACTCGTCTCAGAGCGTTACCGTGTTGTAAGATATATATAAAAAATATATAATATATTATGGATGCAACATGAGTATGCTTACTGTTCTTGTCATGAGTGATAGTGCGTCGTTCGGAGACGCTTTTTTTTATACACCATATACCACCCGTATGTGGTTGGGCTAAGGCCATTGCGGCTCACATGGAACATGGATATCCTTGAATGATTTAAAAGCAAAGGGGTGAACTTATGGGGCCGACGGCACGTTTTTTTAAAACCATGAGTTCGACCATTTGATTAAAGTTATTGAAGAGTTGAAGCGAGAAGTGTAAGTGTGGGAGGTAAAGGAGTGAAAATATGATTTTCCCAAAAAAATCCATCATTGTTCTTCTCATGCTCATCATGCTTGCTGGCTGTGTCGGCACACCTAAAACACCTTCAAAGGACATGTCAGAAATGAACAACGCACCACCCAGAATGCAGCAAGGCATGGGGCGCGCGCATGGGATGATGGGAACGGGCGGGATGATGAATGGTCATCAAAGCACGGCTACACGGCTTAGAGATTCAAAAGGAACCCACTCCTTGGCTATTCCCTCCGTTCTTCAGCCAATCTATGAAAAAGGCAAGGCTATATATACGCTTCGGGCTGAAGCAGGAGAGACTGAGATCATCGATGGTTTTAAAACTGAAACATATGGTTATAATGGCTCTTTTTTAGGACCTGTCATACGGTTTAAAAAAGGAGAGCACGTCGCCGTTCAATTTACGAATAACCTACGTGAACCTACGACTGTGCACTGGCACGGTTTAATCGTCCCACCGGTAGTCGATGGAGGTCCTGAAAATTTGGTTATGCCTGGAGAGACAAAGTCATTGACGTTTGATGTGCTTCAGGATCCGGCGACTTTATGGTTTCACCCGCATCCGCATGGTAACACGTCTGAACAAGTATACAAAGGTTTAGCAGGGTTAGTGTACATCGAAGATGATGATTCTAAGCTTTTAAACCTTCCTGAGACTTATGGTAGAAATGACATTCCGCTCATTTTTCAAGATCGCTTGTTCACGTCTACCGGCCAGCTTGACTACTGGAAAGTGGCTAATGCCGATGGTACGCTTGGCGACACACTTTTAATTAACGGAACGGTTGACCCGATATTGGATGTCCAGCCTGAACCGGTGCGCTTTCGTCTACTCAATGGATCGAATGCCCGTAACTTGACCATTCGTTTAAATACAGGGGACACGTTTATGCAGGTGGCGACAGATGGAGGATTATTGGATCATCCTGTGATGATCCAGCAGATAACGTTATCTCCGGGAGAAAGAGCAGAGATTGTAGTGGACTTCGATACATTGAAGGATAAACATTCATTGGCTTTTATCGACGACGACGGAGCAGTGTTATTACCTTTATCTGTTCATAAGACGAGTAGTTTTGCCCAGGCAAAACCGATCTTGGCTAATCCCTCGTATCCTTCTTTTTTATCCGCACAAGAAAAAGTAGGATTTATACCATCTGAAGCCCCTCCGCAACACCAGGTCGTCTTTTTTGGCATGATGCAGATGGTCGAAATAAACGGGGAAAAATACGATCCGAGGCGTGTGGATTTTAAAGCACACCAAGGCGAAACAGAAATTTGGGAGTTCTATAATAAACCGGACATGATGGGTGGTATGGTCCATCCAGTTCATTTACATGGTGCACAGTTTAAAATATTGTCTAGAAATGGCGAACCACCCTCGGTAGCCGAACAAGGCTTTAAAGATACGTTTGCGCTTTCACCTGGTGAACGAGTCCGCGTAGCCGTTACGTTTCAGTACACAGGAACGTATATGTTGCACTGCCATATTTTGGAACATGAAGATCAAGGGATGATGGCCACGGTTTTAGTTCAATAGACATATGTTCAATTCATACGTTGATGACTATAAGATCGCGATTTGGAGGTGACATAACATGGTGCATGACGTCATCGAGCTTCAAACACAATCATCTTACCAGAGTTTTTAAAGACGATTCGCGCCATGATTAAATCGGTATAATGAGGGATGCGTTTTCATACGTTGTGTTTATAAAGCGTTGACAAACCCTACCGACGTATTGTATTATAGAATTCGATGATGGTATGTAACGTTCACTGTGGCCACATCGGCTAATTTATCAAGAAAGGAGAGATAACGATGGAAAAAGTTTTGCGTATCGAAGGCATGACCTGTAATCATTGCGCTCATACAGTCCATCAGGCGCTGTCCAAGCTGCCGGGCATGAACGATGTCCATGTTTCGCTGGATAGCGGATCGGCCGAGATTGATTTTGATCCGGAGCAGGTCAGCCTCGAAGCCATGCAAAAAGCGGTAGAAGATGCGGGCTATACGTTGATCGGCACGGAAGACTGATACAAATTATTGAAGATGAATCAAATTTTTAGGCTTAAACATAGACACTCGTGTCTAAAGCGGCGCCACGATGAAGACGATGTGTGAAAGGTTACATCATATATTACATCATATATTCGAAGCTAAAAAACGAGCATGTTTTATGTTCTTGTCATCAATGGCTCTGCGTCGGTCGTCGACGCCTTTTTTTCACACGGCATATACCCCCTATATGTATGATGCGCACAAGCCGTTAAAGCGTACCTCCCTTTACGTGCATCATTCACAATCGATAGGAGGTGAACAAATGGGCACCATGTGGGGTCCTGGCGGGATGACAGGTGGCTGGTGGACGGGGTGGATGTGGATCATACCTTTTACCTGTCTCATCCTAGTCGTACTGGGGATCGTTTTGATCGCGCGGCTCGTGCAACCATCATCGCTTTTTTCAACCCATGAGCGAGATCGTCTGATCGAAGTCATCGAAGAACTGAAGCAAGACGTTCAAGCGTTGAAATTAAGTAAAAAAAATAACGAGTAAGGGTATCCTTACAAGGAGATGTACGATCAATCCAGTAGGAAGACCCACCGCTATGTTGCACGGTCATATATTGGGACATGAAGATCAAGGGATAATGGCTGGGGTTCTGGTTGAATAGGTAAACGGTCCAATAAATTGTGGTCCATAATGGAGGTGACATCGAATGGTACACGAAGTCATGGAACCTGAAACACAAACACGCAAAGACGCGGCGGATGAACAACCGCTCCTGGAAATGACCGTCGGTATTACCGGCATGACCTGCAGTGCTTGTGCAGCGCGCATCGAGAAAGGGCTCCAGAAAACAGAAGGGGTCGTCGATCCAACTGTGAATCTGGCCCTAGAGAAGGCGACGTTTAAACTGCGTCCGGACGAGGCGACGCCTGAAAAGATCGAAGGGTTGATCCATGCCTTGGGCTACGGAACGGTAAAGGAAAGCGTGAAACTGATGCTTTCCGGTCCGACTTTAAACGACGAGGCCCTAAAAAATAAACTGGAAGACGCTTATCGAACGATCCCTGGTGTCACCTACGCCGAAGTAAACGTCGTTACGGAGACGGTTACGGTGACCTTCTATCCGGAGATGGTCGACCGAAAAGATCTCATCAAGGTGGCCGAACGGTTTGGTTTTCAGTCAGCTTTCCTTGAAGATGACAAAGCCGCCTCCCCGCGCGCCAAGGAAGCGAAGAGCCGCTTAAGACGTCTCATCCTCTCCGCACTCCTCACGTTTCCGCTGGCCTGGACGATGGTCGCACACCTTTTTCCGGGGGGCGATGCGTTGGTGCCGGGGTTTCTCATGAATCCGTGGGTACAGCTTCTCTTGGCCACGCCCGTCCAGTTTTATATCGGCGGCATTTTTTACCGCGGTGCATACCGCAATTTGATGAACAAAAACGCCAATATGGATGTGCTGGTCGCACTCGGTACTTCTGCCGCATACGGCTATAGCTTGTACCTGACCCTATGGGAATACGCCTTCAAGGGACGTCCGGTCGATCTATATTTTGAGACGAGTGCAGTCCTTATTACGCTCATTTTGCTGGGTAAAACGTTAGAAGCGCGCGCCAAGCATCAAACCTCGCAGGCCATCGAACACCTGCTGGGGAGGCAGGCCAAGACGGCGCGTGTATTGCAAAAAACAGGCGAGCTGAGCGGGGGAGAGGAAATCGCAGAGGAGAAGCTCATCCCTTTAGAGCAAGTAAATGTCGGCGATCTTCTCAAAGTGATGCCCGGTGAGATTATTCCTGTCGATGGTGTGTTGGTCGAAGGAGAGACGACCGTCGACGAATCGATGCTAACCGGTGAAGTCCTTCCTGTTCACCGTCAGGTAGGGGACCGGCTGGTCGGTGCCACAGTAAACGGCGAGGGGATCATTATCATGCGCGCCGAGCGCGTCGGGCGGGACACGGTGCTCGCTTCCATCGTTCAGGCCGTAGAAAGAGCGCAGGGCGAAAAAGCCCCGATACAGCGCGTGGCCGACCGCGTGTCGCAGGTATTTGTGCCCACGGTCGTCCTTTTGAGTCTCCTCACCTTTGTGTTCTGGTACTTTATTGGCGATCCCGGCGTTTTTGCCCGGGCTCTTAAAAATATGATCAGCGTGCTCGTCATCTCCTGTCCATGCGCGCTGGGACTGGCCACACCGACGTCGATCATGGCCGGTACGGGCCGGGCGGCGGAGGTCGGTATTTTGTTCCGCGGAGGCGGGGCGCTGGAAGCGCTGGCCCAGGCGAAGATCGTCGCTTTGGATAAAACGGGGACGCTCACGACCGGCCGACCGACGTTAGAAGGGATCTACCCGCTCGTTCGAGCGGAAGATGTGCCCGACCGGGAGAGAGGAGTGAGAGAAACAGGTTTAGACGTAGAAGGTATTCATCCTCGGGAGGGTTCAAGTTTAGAAGACGCGCTTGAGAAAAAGCGTGCGGAAGCGCTGGCCCTCGCCTATGCGCTGGAAAAAGGATCGACCCATCCGCTGGCGCTCGCCATCATCTGGGCCTATGAAGACGCGGACGGAGACAAAAAAGAAAACGCAGCGTCACCGCCTCTCCTCAAACGGGTGAAACACATCCCGGGACGCGGTGTAGAAGCGAAGCTGGAAGGAGAACGGGTCGCCCTGGGTGCGCCCTGGTGGCTTTTACCGGAGGGGGCGGAGGAGGAAGCGCAGCAAGCCTGGCACGTAGAAGTGGAAGCGGGTAGATATGTTCCTTATCAAGACTTCCTTCAGACGGCCTTTGCCCCGGGAAAAACCGTCGTCGTGTTGAGCCGTGGGGAGGTGCCGCTCGCGCTCTTTGTCCTCGCTGACACGATCAAAGATGGGGCAGCTTGGGCCATCCGAGAGCTAAAAGCGCAGGGGATGAAACTCGTTCTTCTAACGGGCGATAACCCACGCGCGGCCGCATACATTGCCGATCAACTGGGAATCGATGAAGTGCATGCACAGATTTTGCCCGAAGAAAAAGTGCAGCACATTAAAGCGCTTAAGGCATCTCATCCCGGGCAAAAAGTAGTCATGGTCGGTGACGGTCTAAACGATGCACCCGCACTGGCGCAGGCCGATATCGGTATTGCCATGTCCCACGGAACTGACAGTGCCAAAGAAGCAGCGGATATTACCATCATCGGTTCGGATTTGCGAAGGCTCGTCTGGGCGATGACCGTAAGCCGCAAAACATTTGCCAATATCAAGCAAAACTTGTTCTGGGCGTTCTTTTACAACGTAATCGGTATTCCAGTTGCGGCGATGGGATTTCTTGCGCCGTGGGTGGCGGGCGCGGCGATGGCTTTCAGTTCGGTTTCAGTCGTGACGAATGCACTCCGGCTCACGCGACTCAAACTTTGATCGTTTTTTTAAGCTCCTTCTTCGACACTCTAGACGCCCTCACGCTACGCGCCCTACACGCCGTATACATCCACTACCTTCCGCATGCTCGGCTTTTTCCGTTTACCAAAACTCTCTTTTACCTCCGAACTTTCCGGTACGATCACGGTGCGAACCAATCAATCAAAAAATGACCAGGTGCGCCTGGTCATTTTCGTGTTGAAAGAACCCAATTGAAAGAAGGAGAAGAGATCCGTTTGCACTTCCGGCGAGTTGCAAGCTCACGCCTCTAAGTGAAACGGAGACGAGGGGAGCTGAGGTGCTCGATATGAAATGGCTGGTCAGAGATGTTTGATTTAAACGTGTGGTAAGAAGAGAAGTTGATATAGAAAGAGCACGGCAAACACCCAGAGTAGCGGGTGGACCGAGCGCGCCTGGCCGGTAAAAAGTTTAAGAAGCGGATAAGCGAGGAAACCGAGAGCGATACCGGTGGCAATACTGGACGTAAGCGGCATCGTCAAGATGATTAAAAAAGCTGGGAAAGCCTCATCAAAACGCGACCAGTCGATGTGTTTTAAACTCCCCAGCATGAGGCTGCCGACGATGATAAGTGCCGGTGCGGTAATGGCAGATAGTCCGGCGATAGCTGAGACAGCCGGAGCAAAAAATACACTTATGGCAAAGAGAACTGCTACAACTACGGATGTAAGCCCGCTTCTCCCACCGGCTGCCACACCGGTCGAAGATTCGATGTAAGCGCTGGTGGGGGACGTGCCGAGCACGGCACCGACGGTGGTCGCCACGGAATCGGCGAGCAGTGCGTGTTTCACACGTGGCATCGTACCGTTTTTCAAAAGTCCCGCCTGTTCGGCGACGGCAATCATTGTCCCCGTTGTATCAAAAAGGGTGACGATGAGGAAAGAAAAGACGACGGCGTACAGATCGTACTGTATCGTGTCGATCACGGCCTGCCATGGGCTTTCGATGACCGCATAGCTGGGAAGATGGGGAAGGCTCACAAAGCCTTTCTGAAAGGAAAGCTGGCCGGTAAAGACGGCAATGATAGCGGTGATGGCCATGCCGAAAAAAAGCGCTCCAGGCAGGCGCAAGGCAAAGAGAAGGGCGGTGATCAAAAGGCCGATCAAGGCTAGCGCAGTAGAAGGGGCCCGAAGATCGCCGAGTGCGACGAGGTTCGTCGGATGGGCGACGACAATACCGGAGAGTCTGAGACCGATAAAGGCGATAAAAAGCCCGATGCCGGCTGTAATACCGTGCTTTAAGTTATCCGGAATGGCACGGATGAGCGCTTCGCGAAAAGGCGTCAAAGAAAGCAGGAGAAAAAGTACCCCGGCAATAAACACCGCCTCAAAGGCGACCTGGTACGTAATATTCGGATGAGCGCCGACGACAGCAAAAGCAAAATAAGCGTTCATGCCCATGCCGGGGGCAATGGCGATGGGATAATTAGCAAAAAGGCCCATCCATAAGGTACCTAAGATCGTGGCTAAAATCGTGGCCATAAACACCTGCTGAAAGGGGACCCCGGCTTCACTTAAGATTATAGGATTGACAATGACGATATAGACCATCGTTAAAAACGTCGTTAAACCGGCCATAATCTCGCGGGATATGCTCGTTCCACGAGCGTCAAGTTCAAAGTAACGTCGGATCATGACGTCTCGGTTCCTCCTTTAATACGAACAATAATCATAACATCATAAATAATATTCGTTTTTAATGGAAAAAGCAAGCGTTTTTGCAGGGGCAAGGCGAAGGACGTTCATATTTTATCGTATGCGAAATAAGGAAATTTTTACATCAACCGTGTGAGTTGACTTTCATCGAGGGCTGTGGTATATTCATATTTGCCGCTGCGGAAACCTCGAAAACGAGCGCGCGGAGAGAAAACATCCTAGTGCACCTTGAAAACTAAACAGCAGCCTGTAACACAGTCGTAAGACACAGTAAAAAGGTCTGCCTCTCGCGGGCTTAAAGCCTGCGGGAAGAGATCGGATGATGCATGCGCGAGAGAGTCAGTATTCGCGGCATGAAAAGTAGCCAAGATCCTTCTTTTGTATTGATAGACATTTACGGAGAGTTTGATCCTGGCTCAGGACGAACGCTGGCGGCGTGCCTAATACATGCAAGTCGAGCGGGGGATACGCCTTCGGGCGAATTCCTAGCGGCGAACG
>PEBX01000071.1 GCA_003050645.1 Candidatus Carbonibacillus altaicus | reverse complement strand
CCCATTCTTTAAAGCTGATGAGACCGGCACTTTCCCTGCGGTTACCATCTACAGCCTCTAAAAGACGTGAATTTTCAATAAGCAACATCTGCACAGTCTCCATACCGGAGTTATAGTGACGGTGCCAGATCCAGGGCGGTGTATAGACAAAATCTCCCTTCTTCCACCGTACCACCCGTTCACCGATTTCCGAGTAACCCTCACCCTCTAACACAAAATGAACGGATTCATGAACATGACGCTGCAGGTCGGTCGCTTCTCCCGGTGGAATACGTTGAAGATAAAACTCCATCGAGCGGGTCGGAATGTCTACCAGCACACCGATTTCGCTCGGATTACCCGTTACACCAGAATCGAGCCAAATTGCATCTTCGGCATTAACGACGAGACGGTCCGGCAATCGAGACTGATCATCGCGATGTTTGAGCATCCGTAAATTTTGTAAAAATTTTTCTAGTTTTTCTTCCCGGTCTGTCATCATCCATTCACCCGATTCCTAATAGATGTCACTTACTTTTTTTGGTGCCACTTTCTAGTGCATCGCATTACATCAATGCATAGCATGACATAGCATGACCTTAGTGCATCGCTTTACAGTAGATGCAACGGTGAAGGAAGCGTAAAGCCACCGTCGACTAAAAACGTCCCGCCTGTCATAAAATCAGCTTTCGATGAAGCAAGAAAAGTCACGAGATGGGCGACATCATCCGGCGTTCCAAACCGCCCGACGGGAATACCGCGCAAGTCTCGCTCGAGCACAGACTCAATGCTTACGCCTTCCGTTTCAGCCCGCCTTTTGGCTATGTCCCGGGAACGGGCTGTATCGATATGCGCCGGGGCAATGACATGCGTGCGTACGCCACGCCCGGCGACTTCTGTCGCGATCGACTCGGCCAGAGCCTGCACGCCGGCACGCATAACGTTGGAGAGATGAAGTTCCGGTAACGGTCGGACGACTGAAGAAGACGTCATATAGATGAGCCGCCCGAAACCTTTTTCTAGCATGTCCGGTAGAAATGCCTGCGTTAGACGAATCGCCGATAAGAGAATGAGACGGTAAGCGTTATCCCAATCAGACAGTTTAAGATCGAGGAACTTCCCCGGCTTTGGCCCGCCCGTGTTATAAACGAGAATATCAATCGCCCCGAAGCGTCCCTTGACTTTTTCGATTAATGTCTCGATCGAATCCATGTTTGTAAAATCCGACACGGCATAAGCGATCGTGCCTTCGCTCTCTGCCTGAATGGCCTCCGCCGTTTTGGGGAGGCGATCGGTTTCGATCCCGGTTAGAAAGACATCCGCACCTTCCCGTCCAAACGCACGGGCAATGGCTTCCCCCAAACCAGAACTGGAAGCGGTCACCAGCACCTTTTTACTCTTAAACGTCGCTTCACCCATCGCTCCATCAAACCTTTCTGCGCTTTCTTATCGTCCGATTATTCTCGATGCATCACAACTTACTCACTTTTAACCTTTTCCGGCATGATCTCCTTCATCAACCGTTCGATCAGCGCAAGTGGCTCGCGCTTGTCATACGCACTGTACTGAGTCTGGATTCTTAAGAAAAGCGGGTCGCCAGCGTAGAAGCGTTCGTACAGTTCATGCCGCGAACCAAAATCGGATACGGCTAAGTCACTCGCGACGCGGTAGAGACGAATTTTTTCTTCGGCATCGACCGTCGCCCCGCGGTAATATTTTTGAACGTAAGGCGCAAGCGGCCCTTTTAACACATCCAACGTCGCCGGCTGATACATGAGCCCCCCGGCAAAGACGAGTTGCATGATCTCGCGCACGCGCGGGTACCAGCGATTCCCGGAATTGCGCACGGCATATAGCGGGGTCACGTTCGGAATGAAAATGCCCTGCTCATTAGGCTCGGCCGTCGCTTCCGAAGCAATGATCGCCGCACGCACCAGTTCGATATACGTGGTCACCTCACCGATCAGATCCTGAACGTTTGGGAACTGGTTCGTCTGAACCATCTCCGTCCCTTTCATCAAGAGCCCGGCCAAAAACTGTAATTTAACCAAAAGACGAATAGACGTCTGGTGACCGGTAAAAGCATTGGAGTTCACTTTCCATATAGTATTCACGCGTTCGACATCCTGGTAAATAAAGACACGCTCCCAAGGCACGAGCACATCGTCAAACACCATGACCGCATCGAGCTCATCAAATCGCGCGGCCAGCGGATGATCATCGACAGACGGTCGAGCATACGGCTCGCGCGAAATCATTTTTAGACCTGGCGTATCCAGGGGTAGCGCAAACGAAAGAGCATATTTATAATCCTTCTCCGTTGGTTTTCTCAGATGAAACGGCCAGACCAGCACTTCATCGGTATACGGCCCCGATGTCGCCAGCATTTTTGCTCCCCGTACGATGACTCCTTCTTCCGTCTCCCGCACGACGCCGAGAGAAGTAAACGTGTCCGGCTGTTCAGAAGGTGGTTTACTGCGATCCACTTGCGGGTCGATCAGCACGTGTGTAAGATACAGATCGTGATCGCGGATATATTCAAAATAACGCTTGACGTTATCCGCATACGGTCCGAAAAAATCGCGATTAATATACCAGGCCGTGAGCATCGCATTTAAAAAATCCGGTGAACGACCCATCAGCCCGTACGTTTGTTCGGCCCACAGTTTGGCTTGGAGGCGCCTTTTGAGTAAATCTTCACGCGAGCGCGGTACTAAAAAGGAACTCCCCGTCATATCTCCCGTTGAAGGTTCGGTATAGAGCGTATACGCGCGATGCACGTCCTCCCATTGAATATCATACAGTGCTGCTGTCGCCTCGACTGCCGGACGAATGGCGGGATGCTCGAGCGGGTTTGTTACCTTTTCATTTCCAATCCATGTCTCCGGTGCATGCTCCTGCAAACGACGTTTATAAGCCTGACCAGTGCGGGCTCCCATGATGCCTTCCTCCTTCTTAACATATCGATCCTCACCATATCGATTCTCACCATATCGATTCTCAACCTATGATGGGCCAATCTTCAACCTATTGATCTGCCAGTCCTCAACGTATCGATAAGCCAATCTTCAACGTATCGATGAACCCTTTTTGATAAAATCTATATGCGCCTTGTTAAATGCCTCCGGTTTTTCCCATTGCGGCCAGTGACCAGCATCTTGAATGAGCAAAAATTCACTCCCAGGAATCCAGCTGTGTAAAAGTTCTGCCTCTTCGACCGTTCCTGTCGGATCATGGTCGGTCCAAATGATGAGCGTAGGCGCCTTAATGTTCCCTACCCAAGCCGGATCCCAGGCATAACGTTTACGTATGTCCCACTCCTGCACGCTGACAATGTGATACACGGCCTTTTTCATCTCCGGTTGCCGGTAAATGTTCAGACGAATATCCACCAGCTCTTCCGTTACAAAGGACTTATCATAAAACAACCACTCCAGCCGCGAGCGCACATTTTCGCGATTGGCTTCGACCACCGCTTTGATCGTAGACTCTTTCACACGCTGCATGACCTCCGGCTTGTTCGTAATATTACCGGGCGTGTTTAAAAACAGTTTGCCGACCATGTCAGGATGATGCGCAGCGGTCCAGGCTGCCACCCAGCCCCCTAGCGATTCCCCCGATACATGAAATCTCTCTAGTTGAAGCGCTTTCGCCAAACCGACTAAATGATCGCTTAAGACGTCAATCGTGTACGGCAAGTCCGGTTTCTCGCTCAAGCCGTGCCCGACCATATCATACGTGATAACGCGAAAATGTTTGGATAATTCGCGGAGATTCCGGGCGTACGCCTCAACATGGCCTCCCGTTCCGTGCACGAGGATAAGCGCCTCGCCGTCTCCAGCTTCCACTACGCGCGTTCTGATCCCGTTCACTACGACATAATATTGCTTGATCGGAACACCCAACCATTCATACCAGATGCTCACATGTTCGGACACTATGTCTCCCACCTTTCGTACCCTATTGTTTAACATCATGTGTAACAATGATCAGATAGCAACGCTCGATCAAACCAGTTCTAAGATACTATTATCTTAGTTAAAAAGATATTAACACGTTTTAGAGTGTTTGTCAATCCAATTCAGCTATTTTTAAATTTAAAAATTACGTGAATAAACCTGCTTGCGACCGTGAGCAATCATAAGACGTGGAGAAAAAAATTATGCTACGCTCTGTTCCGTGCAAGAAAAAGATGAACGTGATCAATAGAGTGCCTCAAGCGAACGAGGCTTCTCTCTATTGATCACACTTTTGATCACAACTTTGCATCGAAGTCGGAATCTCAAATCGGTCATGTGTTTTTCTTTTTGCAGACAACCACTAATAACCAAAAGGCTTGGCCAAAAAGGAAGTGAAAACTTCCGGTTCCTGCCAGGTGAGCGATTCCAATGCGAGGGGATCTAACCAGATGGTGCGGTCGAGCTTTGGAGAAAATATCTCTAGCCGCTCGCCGTTTCTCGTATAGACTTTTCTAATGATGACTTGTGTAAACTCATTACCTATAACGATCGCCGGCGCTTTCTCATCAATTTGTCCATCAAGCTGCCCATCGAGATGCTCCATCTCCCACACCCCTTTTTCTACTTGATCCATCGATACAACGAAGAAAAATCATACAAACTGGCCATCCCAGCCTTTGATATCAACATCGACTGCACCGCTTTTCACCAGCGGGTCATCATCGACGTATGCGCGTACCCCCTGTTCGCTTCCTTTGTACAGGATCATCCCTCCTGATCCGTCCAGGAAGGCACCATTCGCTACGATTTCGCCTTTTTGTTTATACTGTTCAATCCGTGCCAGATGCGCTTGATACGTCTCTGCGTGGATCTCGCTAAAAGGAATGTTTAAAGTGATACGAATGACGAACATAAAAGTCACCGCCTCTCATTGTTGGGTGTAAGCTTTTTATCAGATAAATATACCGAGGTTTTCCACTCCGAGTGTAGCCTGATCAGGATAGATCAAACGATGTTTTAACTTGCATCCATCATCATAGACAACGATTGTATCGACTTTTTGACCGCTTAATATCTGGTAATCCGGCACATTACCGCGGCTACGTAGCACTAAGAAGTAGCTCCTCACTTCATACGTCCGCTCATCAAGCTGCTTAATCCGGATGTTATCGATAAACCGTCGTGTGCGTGAGGGTGGATCTTCACCCCAGGCATACTCGGTATCGAGTCGATCAATGCGTTTTTTAAGTGAAGCGTAATTTTCATCAAAAAACACCATTTGATCCACAAGACCGCTACCGTGCACGCGTTCCCGCGTGGTGCGGATGGGCATCACATACCGAACCTCGGGATCGAGGAGGTTAAGCCACTCCCGGAACGCACCCTGGTCGAGTAGATACGCTTCTTCCTGTAAAAATCCTTGCAATTTAAGATAGGTCGGATCACCCAGCGAAATGTTTGCCTGCGTCTTTTGCGTCACGTCCCATCATCCTTTCCAAAAATTCGTTACACCCGTTCTGCACTTATTCCGATATCAAGCGTGCCCAAGCGCGCCATATATTGAGTTGGTTTTGTTCACTGTAGTCGCCCTGATAGACAGTACCCGGTCCGGGCCAATCCCCCTGCTCCGGTTTACGATTGATGCCCATCCGGTAAATAAAATTGAGCTTTTCCCGGGCAATAAAGCCTTTCGTAGCACGTGTGATATTGCTCCACATCTCTGCATCATCTTGTTCAAGCATACCACTTGCTCCAAACGTACGGACAAACGTTTCACGAGCAAGGTGCTTCCACGCATCAGATGCTTCTTTTTCTGCCAGTACCCAGGTGAAAACTTCCATCTCATACGGACCGCGTGGTACCCATTGTCTTAAGGTTAAATAAGAACCGGGGGCCTTCCCATCTTCAGTCGCCCAGCTAAAATATCCGAAAGACATATTCGGAAAGATCGTTCCGTGAATATAGGCCAATCGTTCGAACGCTTTTTGCTGACCCGGCGGGAGCGTTGCTTCGATTTTTTTTGCAATATCTTCCGGCACACCGTAAAATCGCGGTAACTCAACTTCAGGAGGAGCACCGATCAAACCGAGTCCATGACCGTTGTCGTGGGAGACATGCACACCGTAATAGGCAAACTTCGGATCACCGCTTGGCACAATGCGCAATTGAACGGCTGAATAATGGGTCATAAACGTGTGATAAGCATCGCCAACAAAGTTATCTCCGCCCAGCTTCCAGTTCGATTTTACAACCCAGCGTTGCGGAACGCCGATCACTTCCATACCTTCTGGTGTATGCTGCAGCATCATTTGCAAGTACCATTTCATCGTTCCCAAATATTCATCGATCGGCGGTGGGTTATCATTAAACGTCGCAAAGATCAGACCGTAGACGATCGCCACTTTGGCCTGCACAAGGTGATACAGCTCCTTATCCAGTGCTTCACCGAAAGCTTCTTTGTGTGCAGGAACACCGATCAGCTGACCATCCTGTCGATACGTAAAGCCGTGATACGGGCAACGAAAATGTGATGAATTTCCGCGCTCTGAACGACAGACCGGCATACCTCGATGTGTACACGCATTTAAGACGACATGAATCGTGTTATGTTCCGAACGCGCGACAATGACTTCTTCATCACCAATGTACCGTAACACATAATCACCTTTATTCGGGATTTCAGAGACATGCGCAATCGGAACCCATACCCGTGCAAATATTTTCTTCATCTCTAATTCATAGAGTTCCGGATCGCTCACAATTCGGGCAGAAATATAACCGTTTTCGACATCGAGTAAGTCTTGTAAGCGTGTTCCATCCGAAAGACGAAACTCTTTCCCTCTTACATCCTGAACCGTCATGCCGCTTCTCCTCCTTGTCTTTCTAAATAAACTTATTTAAATCTTCCTTGAAACCGTCTTCTTGCCTTAAGATCCCTTGGCAAACGACTCCGGCGGGAGCTGCCCCCAGGCGCTGAATGCCTTCGGAAAGAAGTCATACACCACTGGCTCCGCTTTTCGATCGACGACCCGGGGCATCTCCGCCGACAACTCAAAACGGTTGCCGCCCGGCTCCCAGAAGTAGGCAAAAATGTTGCCACCCACACCATGCCGGCCTGGTCCCGTCTCCACCGGCATCCCATATTGCGCCAGATAATCCAGCGTCTTTTTGATATGTTCGATACCATCCATCTGCCAGGCCAGATGGTTTAATGTTTCCGATGGGTTTTCCCCACCGATCAAGGCCATATCATGATGGTATTCGCCGACGCGTGTCCAGACAGCCCCCCACACATCCGGTGCCGGTTGAAAAATATCGGAAATGTAAAAACCCAACACATCGCGTAAAAACTCAGCCGTTTCTTTTAACTTTGGAACATGGACCTGAAGCGTAATATGATCCACATCGAGCGGAGCGAACCCTTCGGTCCGTGCTCTTCGGGTCTGAGCCGGATGCAGGTAATGGGGCCGGTCCGCAACGATCACGAGCTCCATCGTATGTCCGCTCGGAAGCGAAAAAGATATCCCCGACGTCACCCCGGGATCATCCGTTTTCAGCGTCGAAACCTTAACACCCCGATGCTCCAGCGCCTTGCTGTACTGTTCCAGGTCGTCTTCTGAGTCGACCTGAAAGGCAAAACGCTCGACTCCCGTTCCCCCTTCTCGAATGGCAAGGTCATAATTATCATCCGCACCAAGACCGAGATAAACGGTCTCCCCTTGCTTATGCACTTCCCGCAGTCCTACAACATGTTCATAAAAAGCTAATGCTTGTGACAAATCTTTTACTTTTAAATGTGCATGTGCAACTTTTTGAATACCCATGATCCAATCCTCCTATGTCCTATAAATGATGAATAATTGAAACGTTTTGAATGAGCAACCTAGAACGACCCTTTGATATCCTTTCAGTCACTTTGAATTAATCTTTCTAATCATCTTTCAAGCCATCTTTCAAAATCTATCTTTTAACCTATCTTTCAAGCCATCTTTAAACAATCATCAAACAATCATCAGAAAAACATCTTACGCTCATCAGACGATCGTCATACCGCCGTCAATAACAATCGTCGCACCCGTGATAAAAGAGGACTCATCAGACGAAAGGAAAGCAGCGACGCGTGCAACTTCTTCCGGATCCGCACCGCGTCCCATCGGTGTAGCCTGAGACGCAATTTCGTCCAGATTCGGTAAAATCTCTTCCATCATCGTAATCATCGGTGTTTTAATGTATCCCGGTGCCAGGACATTGGCTCGAATATTTTTCTTCGCATAAGTTGCAGCCAGATGTCGGGTAAAGGACAAGATTGCCCCTTTTGACGCAGAGTACGAAGGACCGCCAGGGCTGTTAATAATCCCTGCCGTGGAAGCGGTGTTCACGATGGTGCCGCCGCCGTTTTTCAAAAGTTCGGGAATCCCGTATTTCGCCACCAAAAAGGTACCGCGTGTGTTGACAGCCTGTATTTTTTCCCATTCTTCTAAAGAAAGTTCCTCAACAGTAATTAAGAAATTTTTGTGAGCAATACCGGCGTTACTGTACAGCGAAGTAAGCTTACCAAATGTTTTGACGGTTTCCGCAATCGCCTTTTTCACATCGTCTTCCTGCGATACGTCACAGCGCATCGCCAGAACTTCACCCCCCTGATCACGTGCCATCTGTGCCGTTTCTTCCAGTGCTTCCATGTTCACATCGCTGATGGCTACCTTTGCGCCTTCCCGAGCAAAAACGATCGCTGCAGCCCGTCCTTGTCCACCTGAAGCTCCCGTGATAAAAGCAACTTTTCCTTCCAATCTTCCGGCCATACACCATACCTCCTTAGGTATAAAAATGAGACAATTTTGTGTAGCGCTTTCCATGTTATCAAGGTAAGCACGTTATCGATAGCGCTTACACTGTAATCTTAGTATACTTATATCTAACTAATATGTCAAGTCTAATGGGAACTATCTTTATTTTCGGGTCGCTTCGCTCGGCAAGCGCAAGAAAAGCCGACGCCATCCCTTCGCCCTGTGCATCGAGTATTAAACGGCGAACAAGCGCCGTAACCTCCGGCGTGTTCTGCCGTGTTTCAGAAGATAGCAGCATCCCCAGGAGCTGGTCAACCAGCGCAGCACTGCCCTGCGCCCGAGCCGCCTGAGCGATCTCCGTAAACATGGCTTTTTCTTCCGGAACACTCGGCAAAGCATGGGTGCTCGATAATACAAGACGCCTTACTCGTTCGGGATGATGGTAAGCTATCCAGAGTGCAAGCTGTGCGCCCATCGACACACCGACGATGTCCGACTGGGCTATGCCCAGTTGGTTCCAGCTTTCCAGAACAAGTGCTGCATAGTCCTCCAGTTTTAAACCTTCTCTAAGCGGCGAGCGACCGAAGCCGGGATAGGTCAAGGCGAGCAGATTGGCCTCACCGTAGAAGGCTTCGATCTGCGGCAAAAACATGCGTGCATCGAGTGGCAAAGCCGGCAAGAAGGTGACATTCTGTACTTTGTCAACGGTCTTTGTGAACAGCATTGAACTAAACCTCCTCAATTAATTTTTTCACTTGTGTCATGATCGTATCATAATGTTCATCGAAGCCCATGCCCTGTGCTCCAAAAAACAGTTGAATCAGTACATCACCGGTGTTGCCGGTGTGTAATCGTTCGGTGAGTTCCGAGCGCGATGCAAAATCTGAATGCAGTACATCCCAGACCACTTTATAAAGCTCGGTTCGCGCCACGCCATCGATCGTCGCTCCCCTCACATAATCGATCACCTCCGGAAAACGTTCCAGATCTTTCAATGACGAAACGAGCGTAGCTGCACCGCTTCCCGCTATTTCCTGAACCAGTTCGATCACGCGCTTGTAAATCATCGGGCGCAGTGCGCGGAAAGTCAGCACTGTTTGCGGATGAACCATGACCCCCTGGTAGTACGGTACAGGTTGCGTCTCCGCCGCCTTCACCAGGGCACGCATGAGTTCACTCCAGGCAACGAGCTCACCTAACCGCTCTTGCTGCCCGCGAAAGCCGATCGTCCCGTTTGCTTTCGCCACCTTGACGGCAAGTGCTGTATAAAATTGAAACTTTGTCTGCCAGCGGATCAGGTCGCCATAGACGAGATTAAGTGCAATATTGGTCTGACCTAACCAGTTATCCGCTTTTTCCGGATCGCGATAAACAAAGACGCGTTCCCAGGGGACAAAAACTCGATCGAAAAAGAGGAAGCTGTCATTTTCATCAAACAATGTCGAAAAGGGAGCATCAAACGGCGTCCCAACTGGCGGACGAAACGACTGTCTGCTGAACACTTTTAAACCGGGCGCATTGAGCGGGACGGCGCCGATAAAAGCATAATCGGCATCATTTTCGGTCAAGCGGTTGGCACCTCCGTAGCGTAGGACAAGCATTTCGTGGTTAAACGGAGCTGCCGTCGAGACCATCTTCGCCCCGTGAATAACGACGCCGTCATCCCGCTCTTCCACCACCCGTAAGACGAGATCGGGATTGGAGAGCTCGGAGGGGCGTTTGGAGCGATCGATCTGCGGATCGGTAAACGCATTACCCGGGTACAGACGAAAATCACGAACATATTCGTAAAACGCACGGACGTGTTCCTTATGCGGCTCAAAATACGGGCCAGCCGCACCTAAGCCAGCAATCACCGGTCCCTTGTATTCGGGCCCTTGCGCGATCATCCCGGCCGATAGGCGATGCATCCGCTCCATGGCCTGACGGATGCGCTCTAAATCTTGTTGGCCTTCGGGCAGCATGTAAGGTAAAAAAGCTTTGTGCCCCGTATCGGTCATATAAAGAAGCGCATCTTCCTCTGACATCAGATCGTACATGCGGGCGACGACTCGGGTAAACGGAGCAAAAGCGGGATGTTCGGTCACGTCTTTAACTATTTCACCCTGGTAAATAACCGTACGACCATCACGCAAGCTTTCTAAATAATCCCGACCGTTTAAAATGGGTGACGTATAACTTACAGTTTTTAACATCATCGCACGTTCCCTCCTTCTCTTCTGCGTTGCACTTCCTCGACAAGCGTTCGCCAGCGACG